>JALFUW010000068.1 GCA_022786995.1 Clostridiales bacterium | reverse complement strand
GATCGGCCGCGTGGTCAACGCCCTGGGTGAGCCCATCGACGGCAAGGGCACCATTGAGGCGGAAGCCTACCGCCCCATCGAATCCCCCGCCCCCGGCATCATTGAGCGGCAGCACGTCTCCCGCCCTCTGCAGACCGGTATCAAGGCCATTGACTCCATGATTCCCATTGGCCGGGGCCAGCGGGAATTGATCATTGGCGACCGCCAGACTGGTAAGACCACCATCGCCACCGACACCATTCTGAACCAGAAGGGCAAAAACTGCATCTGCATCTATGTTGCCATCGGTCAGAAGCGTTCCACCGTGGCGCAGGTGGTGGAGAGCCTGACCATCGGCGGCGCCATGGACTACACCATTGTCGTCTCCGCCACCGCCTCCGAGCTGGCTCCCATGCAGTATATCGCCCCCTACGCCGGCTGCACCATGGGCGAACACTTCATGTATCAGGGCAAGGACGTGCTGGTGATCTACGACGACCTGAGTAAGCACGCAGTGGCCTACCGTGCCATTTCTCTGCTGATTCGCCGTCCCCCCGGACGGGAAGCTTACCCCGGTGACGTGTTCTACCTCCACTCCCGTCTGCTGGAGCGTGCGGCACAGCTGTCCCCGGAGCTGGGCGGCGGTTCTCTGACTGCCCTGCCCATTATCGAAACCCAGGCAGGCGACGTTTCTGCCTACATTCCCACCAACGTCATTTCCATCACCGATGGTCAGATCTTCCTGGAAACGGAGCTGTTCAACTCCGGCGTTATGCCCGCCGTGAACCCCGGTATCTCCGTGTCCCGTGTGGGCGGCGACGCCCAGATCAAGGCTATGAAGAAGGTGGCAGGCTCCCTGAAGCTGCTGTACTCCCAGTACCGGGAGCTGCAAAGCTTCGCCCAGTTCGGATCCGATCTGGACGCAGACACCAAGTCCCGTCTGGCTCTTGGCGAGCGCATCGTGGCAGTGCTCAAGCAGCGCAACGGCACCCCCAAGGAGGTTGCCCAGCAGGTGTGCATCATCTACGCCGTCACCCACGGTTACCTCTCCACCATCGCTGTGGAGGATGTGCCGGAGTTTGAGAAGCGGCTGGAGGAGCACATGGACAACTACCACCCGGATGTTCTGGAAGCCATCCGCGCCACAGGCAAGCTGGAAACCGACACCGAAAATGCGCTGAAGGCCGCTCTGGACGAGCTGGTGGCTCAGTTCACGGCATAAGGAAGGAGGTTTCCCATGGCTGGCGTTTCCACCAAGGAAATCAAAAACCGCATTCGGAGCATGGAGAGCACCAAGCAGATCACGAAAGCCATGGAAATGGTTGCTGCTTCCAAGCTTCGCCGGGCGCAGGCGCAGATCGCCGCTTCCCGCCCCTATTTCGAAATTCTGCGGTGCACCATCGAGGACATCACCCGCGCCAACCGGGACTTTTCCTCCCCTTACCTGAAAAAACGGGGCGAAAAGAAGGTTCTGTATGTGGTCATCGCGGGTGACCGGGGCCTTGCGGGCGGTTATAACAGTAACGTCCTGAAGCTGGTCTATTCCCAGATTCAGGGCAAGGAAGCCGCCGTGCTGCCCATCGGCAAGAAGGCGGTGGACAGCTTCAAGTCTAAGGGCATCCCCATTTTGACGGATGCCTACGCGGAGGCCGCTTCCGTGGGCATCGGCGACTGCTTCTCCATCGCCAAACAGCTAAGTCGCGCGTTCCTGGACGGGCAGTACGATGAAGTGTACGTTGCATACACCAATTTTGTGTCCATGCTGTCCCAGTCTCCCGACTTCATGAAGCTGCTGCCTCTGGAAAAGCCGGAAATTAAGGAGAATGCGCCGCCCCGCCGCTGCGACACCCTTTACGAGCACCCGGCGGAGGAGGTCTTCGCCGCCATTGTCCCCGAATATCTGGGCGGTGTGCTGTATGGCGCGCTGTGCGAGAGCCGGGCCTCCGAGCAGGCTGCCCGCCGCTCCGCCATGGACTCCGCTACCCAGAACGCCGACGAGATGATCGCCGACCTGAGCCTGAAATTCAACCGGGCACGTCAGGCCGCGATTACTCAGGAAATCACTGAGATCGTCGCCGGTTCTTAATTCCCTTAAATAAAGGAGTTGAATCCCCAATGGCCAACAACAAAGGAACCGTGATCCAGGTTCAGGGTCCTGTTCTTGACATTCGTTTCCCCGACGACCAGCTGCCAAAGCTCCTCAGCGCCATCGAGATCCCGCTGGGCGAGCGGGTCATCGTGGCTGAGGTCGCCCAGCACATCGGTGACAACGTGGTGCGCTGTGTCGCCATGTCCTCCACCGACGGCCTGCAGCGGGGCGTGGAAGCCACCGATACCGGCGCTCCCATCTCCGTGCCCGTAGGCGATGCGTGCCTGGGCCGTGTGTTTAACCTGCTGGGTCAGCCCATCGACAACAAGCCCGCCGTTGAGGGCGATGCCCGGTGGCCCATCCACCGGCCCGCTCCCTCTTACGAGGAGCAGCAGCCCGCTACCGAAATCCTCGAGACCGGCATTAAGGTCATCGACCTGATCTGCCCCTATGCCAAGGGCGGTAAGATCGGCCTGTTTGGCGGCGCCGGTGTTGGTAAGACCGTTCTGATTCAGGAGCTGATCTACAACATCGCCACCGCTCACAACGGCTACTCCGTCTTCACCGGCGTTGGCGAGCGTACCCGTGAGGGTAACGACCTCTATAACGAAATGACCGAATCCGGCGTTATCACCAAGACCGCCATGGTCTTCGGTCAGATGAACGAGCCGCCAGGAGCCCGTATGCGGGTGGGCCTCAGTGGTCTTACCATGGCCGAATACTTCCGTGATGTGAAGCATCAGGACGTGCTGCTGTTTATCGACAACATTTTCCGTTTCACCCAGGCCGGTTCCGAGGTGTCCGCGCTGCTGGGCCGTATGCCCTCCGCCGTGGGCTATCAGCCTACCCTGGCCACCGAAATGGGTGCCCTGCAGGAGCGTATCACCTCCACCAAGAACGGCTCCATCACCTCCGTGCAGGCGGTCTACGTCCCCGCGGACGACCTGACCGACCCCGCTCCCGCCACCACCTTTGCCCATCTGGATGCCACCACGGTTCTGGATCGTGGCATCGCTTCTCTGGGCATCTACCCCGCCGTAGATCCTCTGGACTCCACCTCCCGGATTCTGTCCCCCGAGGTCGTTGGCAAGGAGCACTATGAGACCGCCCGGGCCGTGCAGGGCATTCTGCAGCGGTACAAGGAACTGCAGGACATCATCGCCATCATGGGTATGGACGAACTGAGCGAGGAAGACAAGCTCACCGTCAACCGTGCCCGGAAGGTGCAGCGATTCCTCAGTCAGCCCTTCCACGTTGCCGAGCAGTTCACCGGCTATCAGGGCAAGTATGTGCCCTTGAAGGAGACCATCCGTTCCTTCCAGGAGATCATCGAGGGCAAGCACGACGATATCCCTGAGTCCTACTTCCTGTTCGCCGGCTCCATCGACGAGGTGGTCGCCAAGTACCGGGGCGGTGAGAAGGCATGACACCCTTCCACCTGAAAATCGTCACCCCCGACGGACTGATCTTTGACGGTCAGGCTGAGGAGCTGATCGTCCGCACCACCGGCGGCGACGTGGCAATCCTGGCCCGCCATATGGACTATGTGGCCCCCCTGGGTATGGGCCGGGCCACGGTGGTTTCCGGCGGACAGCGGCGCAATGCCGCCTGCATCGGCGGTATGCTCAGCGTCTCCGGCGGTGAGGTCACGTTGGTTCCCACCACCTTCGAGTGGTCGGACAAGATCGATGTGGAGCGTGCCGAGGCCGCCTACCAAAGAGCGGACAAGGTGCTCCACGACGAAAACGCCACCCAGATGGACTTGAAACTGGCAGAAGCCAAGCTCCACCGGGCACTGGTCAGAAAGAGCGTCGCGTCCTACAAATAATGCTTCACCCCGGTAACCTGACGGTTACCGGGGTATTCCTTTTCAGGATTCTCCATAATAATCCACGTCCAGAATCAAATTGTTGATTCTGGTAAATTGCTGCACCCGCTGGGCAATCTCCTTCTGATCTTCCGGGGTGATTTCCAAATCACTTCCGTCAATGGAGATCAGCTTCTTGGTGGACGCATCATAGGCGGCGTTTCCGTAGATCCAGCTGCCATTGGAAAAGGGGGCGAAGCCGTCGTAACGTTCATCGAAGGCATCACAGCCGATGTAACTATAGGGACTGTCCACGCCCAGCAGGTTCAGCACTGTGGGCAGCACATCCGAGGTGTTCAGCACCTTGTCCACCTCCATGGGCTCCAGACCGGCGCTCCAAATGAAGCATGGAGTCTTTTCCAGCAGCAGCTTATTGTCCACGCCAGACAGCTCCAGCAGGGCCTTTTCGTTTTTGTAGCCGTAGGTATAGTGGTCGGTAACGCCGATGATGACGGTGTTGTCAAGCTCCCCCTTTTCCTCCAATTCGGCCATCAGGCGGGCAAACAGGTCGTCCACCAGCTTGGCTTTCAGGTAAGCGCAGTCAGTTTCCTCGTTGCCGGTGAGGCCCTTAAATTCCGGGTATTTTTTCAGGCCCCAGTAGCTGAGCACCTCATTATATTTGTAGCTCAGATGGGCAGAACGGGTAACGATGAAATTCAGCCGTTTCCCTTCCCGGAAGAATTCGCTGTTCAGTCCCTCGTTGTCAAACAGCAGCTGGTCGTCGTACAGCAGCTTCTTTGCAGCATCTGAGGACATCCCTTTCAAATAATCCGCGTAACTGACGTAGGCCTCATAGCCCATGGCTTCCGAGAACACCCCACGGCTGTAGAAGCTGGGGCTGTTGTAGTGGAATTCCTTCGCGCTGTAGCCCTGCTCCCGCAGCAAGTAAGCCAGCGACTGCCGGAAATCGTTGGTCACATAGTCAAAGGCGTAACCGCCCTGGCTGCTCAGGAACGAGCCGGTATTGATGCAGAATTCCGTGTTAAAGGTGCGGATTCCGCCGTAGACCGGGGTATAAAACCGGGTAAAATTGATCCCTTCCGACATGAGACGGTTCAGCGTGGGGGTATACTCGCCCAGCATCCAGTCGTCCATGGATTCCATCAGCACCAGAATCACGTTTTTCCCCGCCAGCAGGCCGGTCATTTCGTTTTCCTCCGGCCTGTCCTTCTCCGAAAAATACGCCTCAATTTCCTGCCTTCCCGCCTCGTGTTCCTCCGTATAGGCCGGAGTCAGGGGGTATATGACGTTGGCGTAAACGTCCTTGCACAATGTCTGGTACAGGCCGCAGACTTGATAGAGCCTGTGGGTGTTGAACAGGTTCTCGTAGGCGGCTCTGGTGGACTGCATCCGTCCGTAGTCGGACTTGGAATACCGAACGTCGTCATCCTGTTCAAATACCAGCTGGGGCATCACAGCAGCGACGGCAGCCGCCGCCCCGCACAGCACCGCGAACACCAGCGGCCTCCGCCAGTCATATTTCCATCTGGGGAACTTCCAGACCAACGCCACGCCCAGCGTAATCAGGACAATCACACCCGCCCACCAGAGAGCCGGGTAGCTGAGCACAATGTCGGCATAGTCCGCGCCCTCGGAGGCATAGCGAAAATCCGACAGCCACATCATCTCGCCAAAGAGCACATAATAGCCCGTCTGGGCAATGGCGTACACAGTGATTATGCCGTACAGCAAGCCAAATACGATTCTCCCAGCCTTGGCAGGCAGCATCCACACCATGCTGCTCAGGATCACCGCCCACACCGCGCCAAAGGCCAGAGACCACAGCTGGGCGGCAGAAAACTCCTTCGGTTTCAGAGATAAAAAGAAAAAAGCAAACAATTCCACCAGAAAAAAGGACACCGGCAGCAGCCACATTGGAGCCGTGCGCCGCCCCGTTTTCGTTTTCATGGCTTTCTTTTCATATACTCCCATGCAGGGTCGCTCCTTTAACAATTCTCGCCACATTGTAGCACAAAAACCCCTCTGTGTACACTTAAGATTTTCTTAGGATCAGACAATTTTCATAAAAAACACATTTCCCTCTTGTAAAATCTCCCAAATTGACGTATACTGACTCTATATTTTACGCAAGAAAAGAGGAGTCCCCCATGGAACTGATGACTGTTCGTGAACTGTTCAAGAACACCGAAAAATACGCCGGTCAAACCATCGAGATCGGCGGCTGGGTTCGCAACAAGCGCCCCAGCAAGCAGTTTGGCTTTATCGTCCTGAACGACGGTACTTATTTCACCCCTGTACAGGTCGTATATAATGACACACTGGTGAATTTCCAGGAAATTTCTAAGATCAACGTGGGCGCGGCTCTGATCGTCAAGGGCACCGTGGAGATGACCCCCGGTGCCAAGCAGCCCTTTGAGATTCAGGCTTCTGAAATCACCATTGAAGGCCCCTCCACCGGCGACTATCCCCTGCAGCCCAAGAAGCACTCCATGGAGTTCCTGCGCACCATCACCCACCTGCGGCCCCGGGCCAACACCTTCCAGGCTGTGTTCCGTGTCCGTTCTCTGGCGGCCATGGCCATCCACCAGTTCTTCCAGGATCGGGACTTTGTGTACGTCCACACACCCCTGATTACCGGCTCTGACTGCGAGGGTGCCGGCGAAATGTTCCAGGTCACCACACTGGATCTTAACAACGTGCCCAAGACTGAGGACGGAAAGGTTGACTACTCTCAGGATTTCTACGGCAAGCCCACCAACCTGACCGTGTCCGGCCAGCTCAACGGCGAGACCTTCGCCATGGCCTTCCGCAACATCTACACCTTCGGCCCCACCTTCCGGGCGGAGAACTCCAACACCACCCGCCACGCCGCTGAGTTCTGGATGATCGAGCCGGAAATTGCCTTTGCCGACCTGCAGGACGATATGCGTCTGGCGGAGGATATGATTAAGTTCATCATCTCCTATGTGCTGGAGCACGCCCCCGAGGAGATGGCCTTCTTCAACCAGTTCCTGGACAAAGGCCTGCTGGATCGGCTGAACAACGTTCTGCACAACGACTTTGGCCGCATCACCTATACCGACGCCGTGGCCCTGCTGGAAAAGCACAACGACCAGTTTGAGTACCCCGTTCACTGGGGCACCGATCTGCAGACCGAGCACGAGCGGTACCTCACCGAGGTAGTCTTCAAGAAGCCTGTCTTCGTCACCGACTATCCCAAGGAGATCAAGGCCTTCTATATGAAGCTGAACCCCGACGGCAAGACCGTGGCGGCTATGGACTGCCTGGTGCCCGGCATCGGCGAGATCATCGGCGGCAGCCAGCGTGAGGACAACTACGACATTCTGAAGGCCCGTATCGAGGAGCTGGGCATGAAGCCCGAGGACTACGGCTTCTATCTGGATCTGCGTAAGTACGGCTCCGCCCGTCACGCGGGCTTTGGCCTGGGCTTCGAGCGCTGCGTCATGTACCTGACCGGCATCGGCAATATCCGCGACGCCATCCCCTTCCCCAGAACCGTTGGCAACTGCGACCTGTAAGCGAAATATTGAGCCCCCTGATTCCCATTGCGGAGTCAGGGGGATTTCCTGTGTATCGTGGAAAAAGCTGATCAGGTACACTCAGCCAGCAGGTAAATTGCTCTTTAGCGGCGAGTCGCCGCGGACAATGCGTGCGCAAGATTTCTGTAATCGTTACACCATTGGGCACTGCTCGGTATCGTTCTCTGGTAATATAAATTGCTCTTTATCTGACGAAGCACGCTTGGCTCCCCCTTTGGGGGAGCTGTCAGCGAAGCTGACTGAGAGGGCGCCCTCTCCGGCAGCCTGACGGCTGCCACCTCTCCCAGAGGGAGAGGCAAGGGATGAAGTGTTAATTAACAATGTTCTTCTTTCGTGAATAATCTGCTTCTTCTGGAGCGGGTGACGAGGCTCGCTGCTGTTTGCTCCGCAAACATAAGGTGTCATCGCCGTCAAGCCGGCGCTGATTGACAGTCCGCCGGACTGTCAAACTTGATTGTTCGAGCCTGTGAAGATTGCAAAAAAAGAAGCAGACGCTTTCGCGTCTGCTTCTTATGGAGCGGGTGACGAGGCTCGAACTCGCTACCTCCACCTTGGCAAGGTGGCGCTCTACCAGATGAGCTACACCCGCAACGGACATGGCTTATTATAGCGAATTTTCAGAATTTGTCAAGCCCCAATTTCAAAATTCTTCAATATTTCCTGTCGGCTGGGTTTCCAGCAGTTCCTCCTGCTCCGGCACTGGCGCAACGGCACAGACCGGGTACTCGGAATAGTCCCAGACGTAGCCCTCCATTTCCTCGTCCGTACATTCCCGATACCTGCCGCCCTCGCTGCACCGCAGCAGATCCACATGGTAAAACCCTTCCCCATCCCGGACGATGTTCCACGTCCACGGTTCGCCGTCCCGGGTGCCGGTGACGGTCAGGCAGGTCAGCCCCGCGTCACGGCACATGGCGGCGTAGACCTGCGCAAAGGCCCGGCTGTCGCCGGTACCATGGCGCAGAAGGCTGTAAGCGGGGGTGATGGAGGTTTCCTGCTTATAGTCAAAGCGCTCCATCAGAAACGCGTACAGCTGAGAGAACTTCTGATAGTCGTCCCCGTCGCCGCTGACGTACAACACCGCCGATTCGAACACCGGCTTCACCTGTGCCTGCATCCGGCGCAGGGAATCCCGGCTGGTCTGATAGGAGAAGATCAGCTCCACCACCCGGCTTTCCCCGGTACCGTACAGCGCCTGGGTCACCTGAGGCACCTCCATGATGGTCTCCGGGTGCTCTCCGGCGTAGTCCTGCACAAACTGGGAAAAATCCGTGTCCTCATACTGACTCACCAGCAGCACGATGCCCGGGTCGTAGCTCTCCAGCGCGGCGGCGGCAGCGGTCTGGGCCTGCGTAACTCCCAACGCCCGGCGGATACGCTGCAGCTCCGTGGAATTGTGGCGATAAGCCACCGTAATGGACACGGCGGGCAGGCCGCTGCTGGAGCCGATCTCGTACTGGATATCCTCCACCGCGTAGGCACCGATGGGGTCGTTGTGCTTTACATCGTAAACCGCCCGCTGTACGCCGGTCTCCAGCGCCTTCGCCGGATACTCCGACACATGGATAGCGGCGACCTCCGTGCCCGCTGAGACCAGCTGCTTCAACGCGGTTACAAATTCCTTGTAGTTGGCTGCGGTGGTGCCCGAATGAGAAACCTGTCTTGGGGCCTCGTGGGGCGTCACGGACACAAAGCTTCCGTTCAGCCAGCCGCAGCCTCCCAGCAGCAGGCACAGCGCCAGAATCAGCGGCAGCAGCCTTCCTTTCATTGTTACACCCCTTTACAAAGCATTGCGATGATACCGGCTGAAGCCGTCGCCCAGAACCTGATGGGCTTCCTGCACGATCACAAAGGCATTTGGGTCAATTTCCATGACCAGTTCCTTTAATTCCGTGATCTGCTGACGCTTCACGGCGGTGAGCACCACCATCAACTGCTGATGGGTGTAGCTGCCCTCACCGTGGAGGAAGGTCGCACCCCGATCCAGTCGGTTGTTGATGCCCTCCGCAATTTTCTGATGCTCTTTCGTCATGATCAGCGCCACCTTGGAATAGTCAAAGCGGTACACCACCATATCCATGACCTTCCCGCACAGAAACACGGTCACGCCGGTATACAGGGCCTTATTGAGATCCCGAAACACAATCCCCGTGATCACCGCCACCAAGGCGTCAAAGCACATGGATATCTGCCCGATGGGCACATCCCGGTAGCGCAGCTTGAGAAGCCGCACCACGATATCCGAACCGCCTGTGGAGGCCCCCGCGGCAAACACCGTGCCCAGCCCCAGTCCGCACAGCGCGCCGCCATACAATGCGCCGATCAGCGGCTCTGTGGCGGGCATGGGAAGCAATGTGAAGGCATCGATCAGGACGGAACTACATAGCATTCCTGCAAGGGAGCCGAAGAAGAACCGCCTGCCGATTTTCAGCCCCGCAATGAGAAACAGCGGCAGATTGATGAGCACCGACAAGCTGCCCACGCTGCCGAATTTCAGCAGCTCCACCGCCACCAGCGCAAGGCCGGAGATGCCGCCGGTGCTGATGTCGTTGGGCATCAGGAAACAGGAAAAGCCAAACGCAAACAGGGCGCTGCCCAGAAGCGTCGCGGCAATCCAACCAAGTAGCTTACGGAAAGAACCCATACTCAAACCTCAAAGGACTGCTGCTTGTCGGCGGAATCTTCCTCTTTCAGCAGCATTCCGGCGGAAGGGATGGTCTTGGTGCGGTAGCGGCTCGGATTGGTAATTCCGCTGTCCTCCAAAAGCCGGGCGTTTTGCAGCACTGCTTTCTTTTTCAGCGTCATCACCGCCACGCCGATCGTGTTTCGTGTGGTCTTGGGCAGCAGCTGGGCGGTGGAGAAAACGGCAGCCCGGCCGTCGGAGGAATACAGGGCAATCTGGGCATCCTCCTCCAGCGTCATGGCACAGACCAGCGGGCTTTTATCGGAGTAAGCGCCGGTGAGCTTCTTGCGGTTGGTTTTCGTCTCGTAGGCGCTCAGCGGCACCTTGGCGGCCTTGCCGTTTTCAAAGAAGAACAGGATAAAGCCCTTGTAGTCCCCGCAGAACTGGATGGACAGGAGATTCTCCCCCGGCTCGAAGCCCAGCTTCTGGGGCAGGTAATCTCCCAGCAGGGAGGCCTTGCTGTCGTCAAAGTCGGAAAGCCGGGATTTATAGCACTGGAATTTGTCGGTGAACACAAGGAACTCCGCCCGATTGGTGGTCTCCTTCGTAAAGGACAGGCTGTCGCCCTCCTTGAACTTCTGCTCTCCGCTCATGCGCAGGGACTGCTGCGTGATCTTCTTGAGGTAGCCCTCCTTGGAGACGAACACGGTAACAGGATAGTCGGGAATTTCCTCTCCCTCATCCTCCGGGGCGGACTCGGCGGCATCGTAAATGATCTCCGTTTTTCGGGGCTGGCCGAATTTGTCGGAGACCGCCTGCAATTCCTTGATAATGACATTTTTCAGCTTCCGGGCGCTGTTCAGGGTGTCCCGCATATCGGCAATCTCCTGCTCCAGCTGGGAGATGGCCTTGGTCTGCTTGAGAATGTATTCCTTGTTGATATTACGCAGCTTGATTTCGGCAACAAAATTCGCCTGCACCTCGTCGATGCCAAACTCGATCATCAGGTTGGGCACCACTTCGCTATCCATCTCGGTCTCCCGGATAACCCGGATGGCCTTATCGATGTCCAGCAGAATCCGCTCCAGGCCTTTCAGCAAATGGAGCTTTTCTTCCTTTTTTCCAATCTGGAAGAACAGCCGCCGCTTGATGCAGTCGGTGCGCCAGGCCGTCCACTCATCAAGGATCTCCCCGACACCCATAACCCGGGGCATGCCCGCAATCAGGATATTAAAGTTACAGGGGAAGGAATCCTGCAACGTGGTCATGCGGAACAGCTTCTGCATGAGCTTTTCCGGGTCAACGCCACGCTTGAGATCGATGGTCAGCTTCAGGCCGCCTAAGTCTGTTTCGTCCCGCATATCGGCAATTTCCTTGATCTTGCCTGCTTTGATCAGCTCCGCCACCTTGTCCATGATGACCTCGGTAGCGGTGGTGTAGGGAATCTCGGTGATCTCAATGAGATTACCCTCCTTGACATAGCGCCACTTGGCCCGGAGCTTGAAGCTGCCCCGGCCGGTGGAATAGATTTCCCGGGTGGCGGCCTCGTCGAACAGCAGTTCGCCGCCGGTGGAAAAGTCCGGCCCGGGCAGGGTTTCCAGAATGTCGTGGTCGGGATTTTTCATCAGGGCGATGGCGGTGTCGCAGACCTCCTTTAAGTTGAAGGAGCAGATATTGGAGGCCATGCCCACGGCGATGCCCTGATTGGCAGACACCAGCACGTTGGGAAAGGTGGTGGGAAGCAGGGCAGGCTCCTTCATGGTAGCATCGTAGTTGTCCACCATGTCCACGGTGTCGCTGTCGATGTCCTTGAAAATCTCGCCGCAGATGGGGTCTAATTTTGCCTCCGTATACCGGGAGGCGGCGTAGGCCATGTCCCGGGAGTAGACCTTGCCGAAGTTGCCCTTGGAGTCCACGAAGGGGTGGAGCAGCGTCTCGTTGCCCCGGGCCAGACGCACCATGGTCTCATAAATTGCCGCGTCGCCGTGGGGATTCAGGCGCATGGTCTGGCCCACGATGTTGGCGGACTTGGTTCTGCCGCCGGAGAGAAGCCCCATTTTGTACATGGTGTACAGGAGCTTGCGATGGGAGGGCTTGAAGCCGTCAATCTCGGGAATGGCCCGGGAGACGATGACCGACATGGCGTAGGGCATGTAATTGATCTCCAGGGTCTCGGAAATCGCCTGCTCGGTGGTGGAGCCGTGCAGACCCATTACCCCGTCGGTGTTTACTTTTTTCTTTTCAGGTTCCTTATTTTTTCGTGCCATATTGCACTCCTTAATTTTCAATTGACAATGGACAATGGACAATTGACAGTTAAGGAGTCCCTGCGGGATAATTTAACATTATCCTGATTCGGGTCTATCAATCAACAATTACTTTATCAATCTATAGGGATACAATCATTGTCAATTGTCAACTGTCAACTGTCAATTTTACGAAATATCCGCCAGTTCCAGATATTTGGCGCCGTTTTCGGCGATGAAGTTCTTCCGCTCCTGCAGAGCGTCACCCAGCAGCACGTCAAAATAATGGGCGGTACGCTCGGCATCCTCGGGCATGACCTTAATCAGGCGGCGGGTCTCCGGGTTCATGGTGGTCATCCACATCATCTCCGGGTCGTTTTCGCCAAGACCCTTGGAGCGCTGGATGGTCACCTTTTTACCCTCCAAATCCTTCAAAATCTTGACTTTTTCCTGCTCGTTGTAGGCAAACCAGGTCTTTTCCTTGCAGGTGATTTCAAACAGGGGCGACTCCGCGATATACACATATCCGTCCCGGATCAGGGTGGGACAAAGCCGGTAGAGCATGGTGAGAATCAGGGTGCGGATCTGGAAGCCGTCCACGTCGGCATCGGTACAGATGACCACCTTGTTCCAGCGAAGGGCGGACAGGTCAAAGCTGGACAGCTCCTTGGCCTTCTTCCCCTGCACCTCCACGCCGCAGCCCAGGACTTTCATGAGATCCGTGATGATGGGGGATGCGAAGATCTTACTGTAATCGGCCTTCAGGCAGTTGAGGATTTTGCCGCGGACGGGCATAATGCCCTGAAATTCCGCGTCCCGGCTCATTTTCACGCTGCCCAAAGCGGAATCGCCCTCCACGATATACAGTTCCCGCAAATTTGCGTCCTTACTGCGGCAGTCCACGAATTTCTGCACCCGGTTGGCGATATCGATGGAGCCGGACAGCTTTTTCTTGACGCTGGACTTCGTCTTTTCCGCGGATTCTCTGGCCCGCTTGTTGACTAGGATTTGCTCCGCCGCCTTTTGTGCCTCCTGGGCGTTCTCGATGAACCAGACCTGCAGCTGTTCCTTGAAGAAAGCGGTCATAGCGTCCTGGGTGAATTTGGAATTGACGCTCTTTTTGGTCTGGTTTTCAAAACAGCCGATGGTGGAGAAGCAGTTGGTCACCAGCACCAGAGAGTCCTGAATGTCCTGGAAAATGATCTTATTCTCATTTTTCGTGTACTTGTTGTTGTCCTTCAGGTACTTGTCAAAGGCCGCTGTGAAGCCCAGACGCACCGCCCGGTCGGGGCTGCCGCCATATTCCAGCCAGGAGGAGTTGTGGTAATACTCGATATGGCTGACCTGCTTGGAAAAACAGAAGGAGGCGGTGATTTTCAGCTTCATCTCCGGGCGGTTGTCCGCGTCCCGGCCTCGACGCTCGGCCTCCCAGAAGGTGGGCATGGTGAAGGCATTGTCCCCCACCAGCTCCTCGATATACTCCCGGATGCCGTCCGCATAGCAATACTCCTCTTCCTCAAAGGTTCTGCCCACCTGATTGCGGAATTTGAAGCGCACACCCTTGTTGACCACGGCCTGACGGCGCAGCACGTCCCGGTAGTATTCCACGGGGATATTGATGTCCGTAAAGACTTCCTTATCAGGCTTCCAGCGGAAGCAGGAACCTGTCTTCTTTCGGTCGGCAGGCTCTTTTTTCAAGCCGCCAACGTTTCTGCCCTTTTCAAAGTGCAGGTCGTAACGAAAGCCGTCCCGGCGGATGGTGGCGTCAAAGTATTCGGAAGCGTACTGGGTGGCGCAGGAGCCAAGGCCGTTGAGACCCAGAGAATACTCGTAGTTTTCCCCGTTTTCGCCGTACTTGCCGCCGGCGTACATTTCGCAGAACACCAGCTCCCAGTTGTAGCGCTTTTCTTTCTCGTTATAGTCCACGGGACAGCCCCGGCCGAAGTCCTCCACCTCCACGGACAGGTCTTCATAGCGGGTGACGATGATGGTGTCGCCGTGGCCTTCTCTGGCTTCGTCGATGGCGTTAGAGAGGATCTCAAACACTGCGTGCTTGCAGCCCTCCAGATCGTCTGAGCCGAAAATGACCGCGGGACGCTTGCGCACCCGGTCCTCGCCCTTGAGCATGGAGATGCTGGAATTTCCGTATTGTTCCTGTTTTTTTGCCATTGTTTCATAACCTACCTAAGCATTCCATAGTAATTCTAGTTTATTATACGCAAAAAACACAGGAAAGTCAAGGAATGGGCTGCATTCCCATCGTAGGGCGGAGTCATGACTCCGCCGACGCACTGACTTTCTGTAGTGCGTGACGTCCTATCGGAAATGTAACGTATGCGTCATTTTTCCACTGTATGGATGAGCAGCCGGGTCGGCGGGGTCATAGCCCCGCCCTACGAGAAAATAAATCGGTCAGTTTTGCCCATACTATGCCCAAAGGAGCTGATTTTATGGAATCCATATGGCATAAAACCATCCAGCTGCCCCAGTTTCCCCAGCTGAAGGGCGACATATCCACGGATGTTCTGATCATCGGCGGCGGCATGGCGGGACTTCTATGCGCTTACCAGCTAAAGAAAGCAGGCGTTGACTGCATCGTTGCTGAAAGAACCCGCATCGCCTCCGGCGTCACCGGGAACACCACCGCAAAGGTGACCTGCCAGCATGGACTGATTTACAGCAAGCTTGCGAAAAAAGGCGGGCTGGAAGCCGCCGGACTTTATTTGCAGGCCAACGAGGACGCCCTGTCCGAATACCGGGCACTGTGCGAGCATTTCCCCTGCGATTTTGAGGAACAGAGCCACACCGTCTATTCCCGGCAGGATCTGTCGGTTTTGGAAGATGAGCTTTCCGTTTTGTCCCGACTGAACGATCCGGCGGAGTTTGTAACGAATCTTCCCCTGCCCTTTGCAGCCGTGGGCGGCATCCGCTTTCCCCATCAGGCCCAGTTCCATCCCCTGAAATTCTTAAGCGGCATCGTTGGGGATTTGACCATCTACGAAAATACCCCCGTCCTATCTGTGACAAAATCCGGGGCGGTCACGCAGCACGGCACCATTCACGCCAATGCCGTCATCGTCTGCTCCCATTTTCCCTTCCTGAATAAGCATGGCAGCTACTCTCTAAAGCTCTACCAGCAGCGCTCCTATGTGCTGGCGCTGAAAAATGCGCCGATTCCCGAGGGAATGTATCTGGACGCCCAGGAAAACGGTCTGTCGCTGCGCGGCTGGGGCGATATCCTTCTTCTTGGCGGCGGCGGGCACCGCACAGGCAAACCCGGCGGCGGCTGGGCAGAGCTGGAAGCTTTTGTACAGGCCCATTACCCCGATGGGAAAATTGTCAGCCGCTGGGCCACCCAGGACTGCATGAGTCTGGACGGTCTGCCCTATATCGGACAGTACAGCGCCTCCACCCCCAATCTCTACGTTGCCACGGGCTTCAACAAATGGGGCATGACCACCTCCATGGCGGCAGCAAAAATTCTTGCCGATCTGATTTGCGGCAGAGAGAACGCCTACGCTGCCCTGTTCTCCCCCTCCCGAAGCATTCTCCACCGGCAGCTGGGCATCAACGCCATGGAAGCCACAGTGAATCTGCTCACGCCCACCCGAAAGCGCTGTCCCCACCTGGGCTGCGCCCTCAAATGGAATCCCCGGGAAAGAAGCTGGGATTGTCCCTGCCACGGCTCCCGGTTTTCCGAGGATGGGACACTCCTCGACAACCCATCAACGGGAGATTTACCCAAGAAATGATGGTTTTCCTCTTGTTTTTTTCATAAGGTGCGGTTATAATATGGGGAGAAACAAATAGGAGGTCATTTTCATGGCTGTTAAAATCGAAAAATCCACCATCATTGGTGACATTCTGGACATCGCCCCGCAGGCCGCTCCCCTGTTCTTTGCCATCGGCATGCACTGCCTGGGCTGCCCCTCTTCCCGGGGTGAGACCGTCGAGGAAGCCTGCATGGTGCACGGCGTGGACTGCGATCCGTTCCTGGCCCAGCTGAACCACTTCCTGGAGGCTTACGAGGCTTCCGAGGCGGAGAAGAACGCTTAACGAAATAACAAAAATGTAGGGGCGACGATCCGTCGCCCGCGGGCGGCCAATGGCCGCCCCTACATCCGCAGGATGTGGAATCAAGAATGGGCGTGTCGCATTTTGCAACACGTCCTTTTTTCGGAGGAACCAAATGAAGCTCCCTCTTTCTGACAGGCTTTTGGCCTGCTGCGGCTTTGTCCATCCCGGTGACCGGGTGGCGGACGTGGGCTGCGACCACGGCTATTTGAGCATCCACCTGCTGCAAAGCGGCATCGCCAGCCATGTCTACGCTTCGGATGTGCGGGAAGGCCCATTAAGCAGCGCCAGGCGAAACGCGGAAACCTACGGTATTACTGAAAAAATCGACTTTTTCCTCTCCGACGGTGTACAGAATCTTCCCCGGGACTTTGATACGCTGGTCTGCGCCGGTATGGGCGGGGATACCATGGTGTCCATTCTCTCCGCCGCCCCGTGGCTGAAAAGCGGCGCTTACCGGCTGATTCTGCAATGCCAGAGCAAGACGCCCCTTCTGCGGCGGTACTTAAGCGAGAACGGTTGGGAAATCCACCGGGAGACGGTTCTGCGGGACGGGCGGTTCCTGTACACTGTCATGGAAGCGCTGTGGAATCCCCAGGCCCCCCGGCTAACGGCAGGCCAGTGGTACTTCCCCCCTGCCCTGCGCAAATGCACCGCCCCGGAAAGGCCGGAATACTACCGCTGGGTGGTGGACGGCCTGCGGCTTGCCGTCCGGCACCGCCCGGATGGAGAGAACCAACAGGCCCTCAAGGAACTGGAAGCCATACAGGAGGAACTAATATGACCACAGTCGGTGAAATTCTAACCTTTTTGGAAACCCTTGCTCCCCGCTCCATGAAAATGGACTGGGACAACGTGGGTCTGCTCTGCGGCGGCAGAAACCGCCCGGTAACCAGAGTCCTGGTAGCCCTCGATCCCTTTGAGGGCGTGTGTGAAGAAGCCGCCCGGTGGGGCGCGGAGCTGATCGTCACCCACCACCCCCTGATTTTCAGCCCTCTGAAAGCCGTCACGGACGAGACTTCCATCGGCCGGGCTGTGCAGCTGCTGTGCGCCAGGAACATCAGTGCCATCAACGCCCACACCAACTTAGACTGCGCCCCCGGCGGTGTCAACGACCGTCTGGCGGAAACGCTGGGGCTGCGGAAGATTCAGGTCATCGCCCCCTCCGGGGTGGACGAGCTGGGCCGGGAATGGGGGCTGCTGCGGCAGGGCACCGTGGAAGCCCAGCCCCTTCCCCAATTTCTTTCCAAGGTAAAATCCGCTCTGCATTGCGATGGTCTGCGTTATGTAAACGGAGGCAAGCCAGTGCATCGGGTAGCCGTGGGCGGCGGAGCCTGCGCTTCGGAGCTACAGGACGCGGTAAATGCCGGATGCGACACCTTCGTCACGGCGGACGTGAAATACAACCAGTTCTGGGATGCCCACGATCTGGGCCTGAACCTGATCGACGCCGGGCACTTCGCCACGGAGAATCCCATTGTCGCCCTGTTAGCAGAGAAAATTGCCTCCCAGTTCCCCGAGATAAGCGTAAAAATCTCCGAAACCCACCGGGACTGCATGAAATTCTTCTGAAACGGGTTGATTTTTCCATACAACTCTGCTAGAATAGATAAGCAATTTTTATAATTTAACCAGAAAGGGTAGATATAGAATGTCCGGACATTCCAAATGGCATAATATTCAGAAAACCAAGGGCGCACAGGACGCCAAGCGTGCAGCTGCTTTCACCAAGATCGCCAAGGAGCTGATCGTGGCGGTGAAGGAGGGCGGCAGCGCCGATCCCGCCTACAACTCCCGCCTGGCCACCGTCGTGACCAAGGCCAAGGCCGCCAATATGCCCAACGACAACATCAAGCGCTGCCTTGAAAAGGCTGCCGGTGCCGGCGGTGACAACTACGAATCCATCACCTACGAAGGCTACGGCCCCGGCGGCGTAGCCGTCATCGTGGAGACCATGACCGACAACCGCAACCGTACCGCCGGTTCCATGCGCCACCACTTCGACAAGTTCGGCGGCAATTTGGGCGCTACCGGCTGTGTCAGCTGGTCCTTTGACAAGAAGGGCGTGCTGGTCATCGACAACTCCGAGGAGGAGCTGGAGGAGGACGCCGTGATGATGGACGCCATGGACTGCGGCGCGGATGATTTTGAGGCCGAGGACGACTGCTTCACCATCTACACCGATCCCGACGACTTCAACGCCGTTGCCGACGCTCTCACCGCCAAGGGCTACACCTTCGTCTCCGCCCAGATCGAGATGGTTCCCCAGAACTATCAGAAGCTGGAAAATGAGGAGCAGATCTCCCTGATGGAGAAGCTGCTGGACATCATGGAGGATGACGACGACGTGCAGAACGTCTGGCACAACTGGGAGGAGTAAATTCCAAATTGCTTTTTCACCGTTTTTTCCAAGTTATCTTTGGAATTTAAAACTTTTTGACTCATTTTTTGCTTTGGATTTTTCTGAGTGATGACATACATTTCAGATAATTAAGCTGAATGACGCCTATTCCAAATCGCCCTTTTACGGACAACCGTGAAAGGGTGATTTTTTATGCTGGCAAGAGAATGTCTGGAAGAATTCAAGGTGGAATGTGATCTTCGCAGGCTCAGTACACGCACGACAAAAGGGTACTACAACAACACCGCATTATTCCTCAACTATCTGGAAAAGCACGAGTCAGTAACCATTTTAGAGTCCATACGGCCTCAGCACATCAAAAAGTATCTGCAATATCTGCTCAACAGGAAGTTGTCCCCCACCTATATCAACGGCATTTTGAAATGCCTCCGTGCCTACTTCAAATACGCCGATGGAGAGGGGTATCTGGACTGCAACCCAGCGAAGAAGGTCAGCTGGCAGCGGGAAGGAAAGGTTCTGATTGAAACCTTCACAGATGATGAGGTTCTTTCCCTGCTTAACGCTTTTTCGGGTTCTGATTACCTGTCCATCCGTAATAAGCTCATCCTTGCAATCGCCTTTGACACCGGGGCTAGAAATACCGAGATATGCTCCATTACCGAGGCTGACATCCGAGACAACGTGATCCTGATTCACGGTAAGGGCAACAAGGAACGACACGTTCCCCTGACCCCCTATCTCAAAAAACTGCTGGCAAAGTATTCAAGGGTAAAAGAGCATTATTTTGATGATAAAAACGTCAAGTATCCCAACCTGTTGCTGTCGCGAACCGGGAAGCCGCTGACTAAGGAAGCAATGGAGCACGTTTTCCGGCAGGCTGCTGAGAATGCCAATGTGCGGGAATCCATCCGCTGTTCGCCCCATACCGCCCGCCACTACTATGCTCAAACCAACCTGAGAAATGGCCTTGATGTGTACTCGCTATCCCGTCTGCTGGGCCACGAGAACATCAACATCACCAAGCGTTACCTGCAATCCCTCCAAGATTCCAGCATCGTGGAAATGGCAGTAAAAACCAGTCCTCTTAGGAATTTGCGCATCTAATCGCAAATAATCGGAAAACGTCAGGAAATCCCTGACGTTTTTTCGTTGAATTATTCTATTTTTTATCGGCATTGTTTTTTAAGTCAGTCTATAAGTCAACCACCTATATGGGTATTACAGGTTGGCATTGTCCTCTGCGGTTTTATCCTCCCCGGCATCTGCAACATACTCCATCAGATCACCGGGCTGACAATGCAGCACCTCGCACATCTTGGCAATGGTACGGGTGTCTATGTCCCCACCTTCTTTGATTTTTTTATAGGTAGCCTGACCAATGATATTGTCTCTCTTGCATACATAGGACGTGATTCCTCTTTCTTCCATTAGTTGAATCATCTTTTTGTAAATAATGGGCATCTGTATCCCCCCTTTTCTATCAGTATAGCAAAAAATCATCACTAAATCAAGAGATATTTTGGTATTTCATTTATCACTACAATAAGTGATATTTTCAACAGTATTTGTCACTATTATTTGTGATATTTGTCAATTGAATATCTCTAATATTAGTGATATAATATCACTGTAATCAAGGGCAACCCAATTTCAACAAGGCCTGTTGTAAGCCCCATAACAAACACAAAAGAGCCTCGGCAGTCGGAGAGACGACAACAAAAAGCAAAAAGGAGCAATTCATTATGTCAACCATTGAAATCACCTCTAAAATCGATGCCCTCAAAGAACTGGAAGCCCTGATCGACGAAGCCAAGGCCGAAGCCGAAAGCCTCCGGGATGAGATCAAGCAGGAAATGCTGAACCGTGACACCGAGGAACTGGAAGCCGGACAGTATATCGTTCGTTGGACTTCTGTTCTGTCTCAGCGGTTCGATACCACCGCATTTAAGAAGGTCATGCCCGATGTTTACAAGGCCTACACCAAGCAAGTCAGCAGCAAGCGGTTCTCCATCGCATAGGAAAAGCCCCTTGTCAGAGCGGCAACTCCGACAGGGGCAACCCAAGAAAAACCAGTCAAAGTCATTCAGGGGTATGCTTATTATAAGCCTCTGCCCCTCCAAAATCAAGGAGGATTTTATGAAGGAGCTTACCACCTACAACCGTGTGGCGGGTTATCTGAACCGCATTTTCGACCTTTTGAATGAGGCGTTCTTTGAATCATCACTTTCACGTCCCACTATTACGATACAATCCACACCCAAAGCCTACGGACATTTCTCCCTCCGGGATGATACATGGATTTCCAAGAACGGCGCAAGTCATGAAATCAATATTGGAGCTGGAACACTGGCACGACCTATTGAAGACGTTGCCGCCACCCTTCTGCATGAAATGGTACACTATTACAACTACGTCAATGGCATACAGGATTGTAGCCGTGGCAACACCTACCACAATCGCCGCTTCCGGGATTGCGCCATAGCCCACGGGCTGAATGTAGACCACGACCCCAAATACGGCTGGACAATCACAAGCCCCAGTGACCGCTTGCTTCAATTCTGTCTGGACAACGACCTGAGCGACATTCTTATCAACCGTAACGAATGGAGCGGTTACAGAATCCCCGGAACGGGCACACACGCCCCTGCACCACCAACCAGCACCAGACCCAGTTCCACCCGGAAATATCGCTGTCCCTGCTGCGGCAATTCCGTACGGGCCACGAAGAACGTGAACATTGCGTGCATGGATTGCCAAGAGCAGATGGTGATTGAAGTGTAACTTTCAAAATGGGGGGAGATTTTTGGATTCTCCATATAGAGTACCCAGATTTCATCTCCCCGTTTCGTTACTCTAAAGAATCGGGACAAATTCGGTGCTGTTGGAAATACACCGCTTTTTCGGTGTCAAAACCTAGATTCAAAAGTCAGGAGGATTATACATGATATACGGCTACGCCAGGGTGTCCACGGCTGGGCAGAGCATCAACGGCAACAGTCTGGAAGATCAGGTCAAGGCATTGGAGGCCTACGGCTGTCAGGAGATCATCACAGAAGCATTCACCGGAAAGACGATGGAAAGACCCCTTTTTTCCGCTCTTTTTCAGAAGTTACAGCCCAATGATACTCTGGTTGTTTGCAAGCTGGATCGGTTTGCAAGAACCGCAATAGAAGGGGTTTCTACGGTCAGAGAGCTTTTTGAGCGTGGGGTTCGGGTACATATCCTGAACATGGGACTGATTGAGAACACATTGACCGGGAACCTGATTCTGACAGTCATGCTGGCTTTTGCAGAGTATGAACGGGGTATGATCGTGGAGCGTACACAGACCGGGAAAGCCATTGCCAGACAGTCCCCGGACTTCCGGGAGGGCAGACCGAAAAAATACCTGCCCAGCCAGATTGACCACGCTCTGGAACTGCTCCAAAGTGGGAAAACCTACAGGCAGGTGGAGGCTATGACGGGAATCAGCAAGAGTACGTTGGTCAGGGCGAAGAACCAAAGTTATCGGATTTAATTGACATCAACAAGCGGGACAGATTAACTCTGCCCCGCTGTCGTTTACTTTCCCCACTGGTCGTAGGTCTTGCTCCCCTGAGAACTTTTCCATTTGTTGAAGTTTTTTACAGCATCATATTCGCCTTTTGTCATCGGCTGACCCGAATAGTACTTCTGCCGACCACTTTCAAGGTCTTTTTCATAAGAATTATCGGTGCAGCCCGAAAGGATACCCGTCATTAGGCTTACTGCGATTATTGACCCTGCGATACGCACAATGTGTTTTTTCATACGTTCTCACTCTTCCTTTTTTGAAGTGCGGATTCTTCATCCTCTTATATTTTAGTAAATTTATTTACTAAAGTCAATAGTAAATATCTTTACTTTGCTAGACTATGGACAATCTATATCGAGGTGAGGATTGCCATGGATCATTTCATTAACAGGATTAGAGGACTTCGGGAAGATAACGACCTTACCCAAGCGCAGGTAGCAGCGGTGTTGGGTACTTCTCAGACAATGTATGCCAGATATGAACGTGGGGCAAACGAAATGCCGATTCGTCATCTTATCACGCTGTGCAAATTCTATAACGTGTCCGCAGATTATTTATTGGACACAATGCCTGACCCACACAAAAAGCAGAAAAAAGCCCAGCATTTCTGCTGAGCCAAAATCTTCTAACCCCGATCTCTCTGTCAGGACAACACAAAACAGCCAATCAACAGACTTACTTCCGAAAAAACACACTACGCACGAGTGTATTTTCGCTGCCAAAGTCCTTCGCACGAGGTATCCTTGACAGGGGAATGCTGCGTTGGCTTGATGCTGGGGGTCAATATTCTTTTCCCAAGGGTGTAGGCTTGTGCCATTCGTTCACCATCTGCTGCCAGATGGGGTCAGCGAAGTTTGTTGAAACACTGCGTTTTCGAGGGACTTGTTGAAGTCCATTACAGGCTGACACTCTTTTGAGGACAGCATGGGGCACATAGGCCAACCCCTGCCACATAGGGGTAGGTGCTGTTCCTGTATGGTCATTGTACAACGGTGAAAACGGAATGTCAAGGGTGGGCCTGTGTTTCTGCATAAACAGTGGACAGCCTTGGTCGCCACTCAAAAAACGCTCCCTTGACTTTGCCCATGCTTTATTCTATGATGGAAAAACAAAAAGAACGACAGGAGAGAAAAGCATGGCACGATTAGGAACAGAGCGAGTAGATGACATTTTGGACTATGAACGGGACATTAAAGGCAGGCGGCTTATTCGTCTTAGGGCGGGTGTTGGTGCGGGCAAAAACTACTGGGCACGACATCTGCTCGAAAAAAATCCAAGTTTACAAATTCTGCTGATAACGTCACGGAGAAATACCGCTGATGCCGAAGCATATCGTCTAGGTACAGACTGCAAAATTCATATTAGCAAGTTGATTGACACCGGAGATAAGGACTGGTACGTTGACCTTCCCGGAAATATGATCGTCTGTACAAACTCGTACATTGATTTCTTTTTTAAGAACATCTACCAAAAGGAAAATGCTCAAACCCATCTGTGGAATAAATTTGACCTGATTTTTGTGGACGAAGTGCATTCGTTGACAGCGGATGCTTCCTTTGCAGACAGTCCCTTTGCAGTAGAACGTTTTATCCATCACACACTGCGTAACAATCCCAACTGCGATGTCGTTGCAATGTCCGGCACTCCAGAATCTGTTGACTGGCTTTTTTCCGAAGAACACTGGGGAACTGAATACACCAGCATTGACCTTTATAACCGTTGCATTCACCTTGTGCCAAATAATGTCTACCTATTTACCCGCTCCATAATCCCGGAACGGATTCACTATCTATGGGCACAGGGCAAACGTTTGATCTACTTTGCCAATTCCGTTAACGGAATGGCTGCATTGGTGACTGATCTTCAAATTCTCGGTATTCCCGAAAGCGATATTGGAATCGCATTCACAGAATCAGAAAATGCAGGAAAACTCCCTCAATCCCTTGTCAAAGAAAAACAGGCTATTCGAGATTATCTAGTCACACGCCACAGTCTTCCTTCATCGGTTAAAATTTTCATCACGACAACGCAAAACAAAGAAGGTATCAGCATAGAGGATGATGACATCAAGTATATGTTTTCCGAGAGTCACAACAAATCTGACCTTGAACAGATGGCCGGACGTGTGCGTGGTAATTCCAAGACCGGAACCGGTCTTCATGCACTGGTAGTCGTTTACGATGCTCCCCCTCACCCCATGACATTAAGTTATATTGAGCAGGAGCTCGACCGCACATTAGTTGGGAATGTCGAAAGCGTTATGGATCAACATCGACAGCTGATTGAGGCATCCGGGCGTGAATATAATCGTTCCAAAGATATTGCTGCTATCCAAAAAAATCACCCATTCCTTCGCTATGACCAAATCGCAGAAACATTCGTATTTTACGAAGGACGTGAGAAATGCCTCCTGTCAACAAAGTCAGATCAAGCCGAGTTTGACGAATTGATGGACTCGCTATATGATCACTTATATGATGAACTGGTTCCTCACAAGGGATACAGTATTGATGTCACTGGCGGTTATGAATTATGGCGAAGGTGGTTTCCGCACTCTGAGTTGTACCATTCCTCGGCAGTAGGTCTTCCCTCCTCAGAGAGGGCAACCAACGAATTGCTTGAATATCTGAGTGCGGAGAATTACATGGAAGTCCCCCTAAATTCCGATGAACAGCAGGCGGTTCTTAACAAGATACACACCTTGATTCAAAAATATGGAGCAAAAGAACTTGGATTTGGTTCCAACCCCCCTGCCACTCTTGGGCCAGCACTCAAACGATTCTGTCTCCAGCTGGAACCAACTCCCAGCAACAGCAACAGGGACAAGGTTATCCACCGCGCTTCATGTGGTTTGAATCAATAAGGGGAATTCTTCATGTATTATAGGGGAAAACAAAATATCCCCTGTTAGGTGGGGGAGATTACCTTTCCAATCCAACTGCTTCTCAAAAGCTCCGCTGCGCTCCACTTTTTCGAACCACCTGCGATGAAAAGGTATCCCCCACACCCCCCTTACCAAAGATCGCAGTAGAGTCTTCAAATTCAACATATTTCATAATCCACAGGGTTTGACAACGTCCTCTGACTTGTGCTATACTGTCAGTGGACAATGCTTTATGTTGTCCATGAATGATGACAAACGTCCGTAAAATGGCATTTTGAAAAGTGCAGTTCATTCGTATTTCATTACAGCAAGAAGTCGAAAAGTTGATTTATCTATCGTTTTTTGTCGTTTTCCGTACATTCCCCAGAACTATCAGAAGCTGGAAAATGAGGAGCAGATCTCCCTGATGGAAAAGCTGCTGGATATCATGGAGGATGACGACGACGTGCAGAACGTCTGGCACAACTGGGAAGAGTAACTTCCAAGCGTATCAAATGAAAAACCGGCTGTTTTCGCGAGGAAACAGCCTGTTTTTTCAAAAGTATTCGGCTTTTTGTGCTGCGGCTCCGTGCCATGCGCACCCGGGCGGATCGTTCGGCTCGCCGCATAGAGACAAAGGGGGAGGGATTTCCATGGTATTCTCCAGTCTGATCTTTCTATATGGCTTTTTGCCGCTTTCCCTGCTGGCTTATGCTCTGTGCAGAGGTAACCGGCAGGCGCAAAATACAGTTCTGCTGATCTTCTCTCTGATCTTTTACGCCTGGGGCGAGCCCAAATACGTCCTTCTGCTAATGGCGATGTCCTTCGTCGCCTGGCTTTGTGCCGGACAGGTAGCAAAAACCGACGGCACCGCGAAGAAGCTATGGCTGGCGGCCGCCGCTGTAATCGTGCTGGCACTGATCGGATATTTCAAATACGCCGGCCTGATCTGCGGCATTTTCGGGCCGATCCCCGAATTTGTGCAGAAGATCGCGCTGCCCATCGGCATTTCCTTCTATACCTTTCAGCTGCTGACCTATGTGGTGGATGTGTACCGTGGGGAAGCGCAGCCGCAAAGAAGCTATTGGAATGTGCTTCTGTACGCAGCGCTGTTTCACCAATGCATTGCCGGCCCCATTGTCCGCTACCAGGCCATCGAGCGGGAGCTGTTCGGGCCCCGACAGCCGGAAATTGCTCCCGGTGTATCCCGGTTCTGTGCCGGTCTTGCCAAGAAGGTTTTGCTGGCAAATCCCTGCAGCTCCCTGGCAGATACGATGCTGCTCGCCGACAGTACGGCGGCAGACCCGGCCCTTCTGACGCAAAACCTGAACGCACTGAGCTCCCTGTCCGTTCTGGGGGCCTGGCTGGGCATCCTCGCCTATGCGCTTCACATCTATCTGGATTTCTCCGCCTATTCCGACATGGCCATTGGCATGGGCCGGATGCTGGGACTGCATTACCCCGAAAACTTCAACTATCCCTATATCTCCCGAACCGTTACGGAATTCTGGCGGCGGTGGCATATTTCCCTGAGTACCTTTTTCCGGGATTATGTCTACATTCCCCTGGGCGGAAGCCGGTGCAGCGTGCCGCGGATGGTGCGCAACACCTTCATCGTCTGGGCGCTCACCGGCCTGTGGCACGGTGCCAGCTGGAACTTTGTATTGTGGGGACTGTGGTTCTTTGTTTTTTTGATGCTGGAACGGGCGGGTCTGAAAAAGCTGCTGGAGAAAATTCCGATACTATCCAACCTGTATCTTCTGATTGTGGTTACCGTGGGCTGGGTCATCTTCCGATTTACGGATATCCGCCTGGGACTGACGCTGGTGAAATCCATGTTTGGCCTGAACGGAAATCCCCTGACGGAATTTACCGCGCAAATACAGCTGCAGAGCAACCTGTTCCTGCTGCTGGCTGCCGCCGCCGCGTCTTTGCCGCTGATGAAGCATTTGAAAGAGAAGCTGGAAAAGCTGGCTGCCTGCCGGGGATCCCTGGAAACGGTATGGAACGTGGTTGTCTATTCCGTGATCCCGGTGGTGCTTTTGCTGCTTTCGACTGCCTGTCTGGTAGGTAACAGCTACAATCCGTTCATCTATTTCCGATTCTGAGGAGGGAATTCCTACTTATGTGTCAAAAGCCCATCAAGCCCGGAAAGAAATATGCCCTTCCATTTTTTCTGGTATTGGCACTGCTGACGGCTGTTTCCCTGATCATCCCTCTTCGCCCGACTTTTTCCTACAGCGAAAAGCGCGAGCTGACGAAATTCCCGGCGTTTTCTGTGGAAGCGCTGCTCTCCGGGGATTATTTTGACGATATTACCCTGTGGTTTTCCGATACCTTTCCCGGCCGGGAGCAGTGGCTGGATGTATCCCAGTCCATGGCTTCTATGCACGGCTATTCCAAAATTGCCATCGCCGGCCCATTGGACGAAATGGAGGTAATCCCCGATTCTCCGGGGCCGGAAACACCGGCCGCCGTTTTGGAGACTACCGAAGCCCGGGAAGAAGCTGCCCAAAGCGAGACGGCTGAAACCGGTGCATCCGATGTCACAGAAGCAACGGTCAGCCTGGGCGCGCCCGAGATTGATGTCAACGAGATTCATCTTGGAAAAGCGATTCAAATTGGCGATGCCGGCTTTAATCAGCTGAGCATTTCCAAGGCTATGAGCGACAAATACGCCAAAACCATCAGCGGCTTTGCCGACCGCATGGCGCAGGAAGGTATTCGCGTTATCAGTGCGCCGGCGCCTACTTCCATCGGCATTATGGTGGATAATTCGTATTTGGAGCAGCTGCGCTGCACCCCTCAGGACGAGATGCTGGACTATATGCACAATCAAATGAGTGACAATGTGCTGAAAGTCGATACAGTCCGTTCCCTTCAGGCCCACAACAGGGAATACATCTATTACCGAACGGATCATCACTGGTCTGCGCTGGGCGCCTACTATGCTTATCAGGCTCTCTGCGAGGCTGCCGGCATGGAGCCTGTGGCTCTGGAAGACATGGAATACAAAAACCAGGGCGAAATGATCGGCTCCATCTACGGCAAGGTTCCCTACCCGAAACGTCTGAAGAAGGACGAATTGGAGTGCTGGATTCCCCAGGGCAACATCACCATGTACCGCAGTGAGACCACGTTTTCTGAATTTCCAATGATCCGGGATGTGTCCAACGGAAAAGCAGAAGGGAAATACTGTGCCTTCCTGGCCGCCGACGCGCCGATTGTCCATATTGTCAATGACGATATCCCGGATGGCCCCAACTGCCTGGTGGTCAAGGACTCCTTCGGTAACTGCTTCGTTCCCTATCTGAGCCAGAATTACCACAATGTTTATGCCATTGACTACCGCAAATACTGGAAGCACAGTATGGCGGATTTTGCCAGAAAGTACGATATTGATGATGTGATCATCGCGCCCTATATGATTGCCACCCAGGCCACCGACGCCAACGAATGGTTCCAGTCGCACTTCCGCTGACCCTTTATCGGCTCCTTTTTCAATTTCCCCCTTTACAAAACGGAAAATTCATGCTATAATTCCCCCAGTTCTGGCCCGGTGGTGCAGTCGGTTAGCACGCCAGCCTGTCACGCTGGAGGTCGACGGTTCGAGTCCGTTCCGGGTCGCCAAAAAGCCATCCTTTTCGGATGGCTTTTTTTCTGTCCGCCTGAGGATTATTTCATTTATCTGTTCACTCAGACGTTAATAGGATTTGTGAAATAAAAATTTAAGTAATTCGTAATAAATATTTTTGATTTCGCTCTGTCATTTTTCCGTTTTCTGTGATATACTGGTTCATAACGACCTTATGTAGAAAGGAGGGGTTTCCTGATGCGCTATGTCCGGCGGCTGTGTGGGCTTGCAATCGCTCTGGCTCTGACACTGTCCGCAGTGGCGCCCGCCCGGGCGGACGACGAGTCCGTTGCCATGGGCGCGTCACTCTCTGAGGAGCCCCTCTGCGCGGAAATCGCACAGACCGGGGAGCAGCAGACTCTGACTGCCAATGTGCCGGAGGAACCTTTGCCAGAGGAAACCATGCCGGAGGAAACGGTTCCTGAGGAAACGGACGCGGCATCCGACCGCTTCGACTGGACAGAGGTCTACACCCATGAATTCCCCCTGTTTTCTCAGCTGGACTACCCTAATCAACGCTTTGGCAGCGGCACCGTTGCCACCAGCGGCTGCGGCATCACTTCCCTTGCCATGGTGGCCTCCTATCTGACCGGCCACACCTACTACCCCGATGAGCTGGCGAAATACTTTGGCGGCTACGGTGAGAACAACGTTCAGCGTTTTGAGTACGGCGCCCAGCAGTTGAAGCTGCCCATTCACAAGGCGGACACTATTCGTGATGTGTTTGCCGCCATGAAAAACGGTGATGTAGCCGTCCTCCTGATGGATCATATGTCGATTTTTACGGAAACCCAGCACTTCATCGTCCTGACCGGCATCAACGAAGAAACCGGCAAGATCATGGTCTACGATTCCTATCCGCCTAACTACAGCAAATGGGACTTAAAGCGGGGCTTTGTGGAAGGTTTTGAAGAAAAGGATCTGATGCTGGGCTACAGCGGCGGCTGGATTTTCAGCGTCCGGGGCATGCCGGAGGTTCCTTTCATCTACACAGAGGAAAAGCCCGACGCGGATCCCCGCTACGATGTGGAGCTGACCTGGGAGCAGCAGCAGTTAATCGCGAAGCTTATCTGGCTGGAGGCCCGGGGGGAATGCAAGGAAGGCCAGCAGGCCGTGGCTGAGGTGGTGCTCAACCGCCTTGTCTCCGGCCGGTTCGGCGATACCCTTGAGGAGGTCATCTATGGCGAAGGCCAGTTCCGAAGTTCTCCCTTCCTTGGGGAGGCGGAAGCCTGGCAGGCCCAGTATGAGGCCCTGGACGCCGCCCTGGAAGGCCCCAATATTCTCCCCATGGATGTGATGTACTTCGCTACCTACCCGGAAAACGAGCAGGTGTGGGGAAAGATTGAGAGACATATCTTCTGCTACGGATAATACATTTGGCAGGCACCGTCGGTGCCTGCCATTTTCTATTTCGGTATCATTGCATCCCGGACAAAAATATGATAGGATATAAAAAAAGGAAAGGATGATTTGTTATGAAGATCGGAATTTTAGGCGCGGGCAACATTTCCCGCAAGGTGGCCCCGGCACTGGTGGCCCTGCCGGAAATCGAGTGCTATGCCGTTGCCTCCCGGGATTCGGAAAAGGCCAGGGCTTTTGCCGATGAATTTGGCTTTGAAAAGGTTTATGGCAGTTATGAAGCGCTGCTGTCCGACCCGGCGGTGGAGCTGGTCTATGTCGCCACGCCCCACTCCCACCATTATGAGCATATGATGCTCTGTCTGGAGCACGGCAAAAACGTGATCTGTGAGAAGGCCTTCACCATGAACGCCCAGCAGGCGAAAAGAATCTGTGCCGCAGCCAAGGAGCGGGGGCTGTATGCGGCGGAGGCCATCTGGACCCGGTATATGCCCTCCCGGAAAATGATCCAGGAGCTTCTGGACAGCGGTATCATCGGCAAGCCCAACACCCTGACCGCCAATCTGTCTTATGTCATTTCCGGCGTACGGCGAATCTATGACCCGGCCCTTGCCGGCGGCGCGTTGCTGGACATCGGCGTTTACGGTCTGAACTTCGCCCTGATGCACTTCGGAAGCGACATTGTCCGGGTGGAATCCAGCGTGACAAAGATGGACACCGGGGTGGACGGCATGGAGGTCATCACCCTTCACTACCGGGACGGACGGATGGCTGTTCTGACCCACAGCGTCTACTGCCGCTCTGACCGCATGGGCATCATCCACGGCGATAAGGGCTATCTGGTGGTGGAAAATATCAACAACCCCCAGTCCATTCAGGTCTTCGATACGGAGGATCGGCTGCTGGCCCGCTATACGGTGCCGGAGCAGGTCAACGGCTATGAGTACGAGTTTGCGGAAGCCGCCCGCTGCATCGCCGAGGGCAAACTGGAAGCAGATTCCATGCCCCACAGCGATACCATTGAAGTCATGGAGATGATGGACAATTTGCGCAAAGCCTGGGGCGTTGTCTATCCTCAGGAACAGTAAAAAACACCTGTCATTGCGAGCCGGTCTGACTCGCAATGACAGGTTTCTTTTATTCTTCTGCCAGTGTCACCAGCCGGGGGCTATGGGCCATGGCGGGCAGAATTATGTCCAGCAGATCCGACATTTTCAGCCGCAGAGAGGACGTGTTAGTACAGGGATGGCAGCCAAAGTACTCCCCCTTCACCACCTCCGCGTCCATCAGAAGCTCCACCCTGTGTTCGTGGTCGTTCATGAGGCCCAGCACGCTGACAGAGCCGGGGGTAATGTCCAGCAGCGCCTCCATATCCTCCGCAGAGGCAAAGCTTAAGCGGGAGGAACCGATCTCCTTGGAGAGCACGCTGGTCTTGAAGTGCTTGTCTCCGGGGAGCATCAGAAGAAAAAATCTGGTCTTCTGACGATTGCATAGCAGCAGATTTTTGCAGATCACCGCGTTCAGCGTTCGGTCAATTTCCTCGCAGGCCTCCATGGTCATGGCAGGTTCGTGGTCAATGCGCTGGTATTCGATGTTCAAACGGTCCAGCAGCTCATAGCAGCGGATTTCCTTGGGAAGCCGCCCTTCCCAGTCAGCGGGGCGGCCGTTTTGCAGTTCCATCTCTCTTTTTCTCCTTTGTCACTTCTGTTTTCTCAGCTGCCAGAACGCCACGGCGCTGGCAGCGGCTACATTCAAAGAATCTACCCCATGATACATGGGGATTTTTACGGTATAGTCGCAGTTTGCGATGGTGATGTCTGTCAGGCCGTCGCCTTCGCTACCCAAAAGCAGCGCCAGCTTCCCTTCCTCCATCAGCTTTGGGTCATCGATGGAGACGGAATTGTCGCTGAGGGCCAGGGCGGCGGTTTTGAAGCCCAGATTCTTTAGCTGCTCCATCCCCTCTCCGGGCCATTCCCCGGTGTATGCCCAAGGGATCTGAAACACCGTACCCATGCTGACCCGGGCGCTGCGCCGGTACAGGGGATTGCTGCAGCCCGGTGTCAACAGCACCGCGTCCATGCCGAGGGCAGCAGCGGAGCGGAAAATCGCGCCGACGTTGGTGGGATTCTGGACATTTTCCAGAATCACCACGCGGCTGGCTTCCCGGCAGATTTCCTCCATCGCGGGCAGCTTTGGGCGGCGCATGGCACACAGCACACCACGGGTCAGGTGGTAGCCGGTCAGATTGCAAAGCACCTCTTCGTCCGCCGTGAACACCGGGATCTCCGGGCATCGGGCGATGATTTCCCGGGCGGAGCCATCAATATCCTTTCGCTCCATCAGCAGGGAAACCGGCTCACAGCCCCCATCCAGCGCACGGCATATGACCTTGGGGCTTTCGGCAATGAACATCCCCTTGGCAGGCTCAAAGCGGTTCAGCAGCTGCGCCTCCGTCAGCCGGGCGTATACATCAAGGGATGGGTCTGAAAAGTCCGTGATCTCAACAATATTCGCCATGTCCACACCTCTCCTTCAGATTTTCCATATCTTATCAGAACTGTGAAAAAAAGTCAAAGCCAATGTGATTTCATCACGGAAAAAACCGTGTGTCCGGGTTATAATCAGGGTACACTAAAGAAAAACAAGGAGGAGAATGCAATGTCTGTTGTAAAGATTACGAAGGATAACTTTCAGGAGCTGGTTATGAACGGGGATCGGGAGGTTCTGCTGGACTTCTGGGCGCCCTGGTGCGGCCCCTGCCGGATGGTTGGCCCCATTGTGGACGAGATTGCTGAGGAGCGGAAAGACGTTCTGGTGGGCAAGGTCAACGTGGACGAGGAAATGGCCCTGGCCTCTCAGTTTCAGGTCATGAGCATCCCCACGCTGGTGGTTCTCAAAAACGGTCAGGTGGTCAATCGTGTGGTTGGCGCCCGCCCCAAAGACGCAATTGTCTCCCTGCTGTAAGAAAAGCGCCGCCTGTCTTCGGATGGGCGGCGTTTCACCTTAGTTGAAACGAGCAAATTGGAATTTGCGGGGATGCCCCCGCGGGCAATGCGTGCACAGGTGGTTTGGTATCGCAACGCCATTGGGCACTGCTCGGTATCGTTACCCAATACCGTAGGGGCGCCCATTGGGCGCCCGAACCGTTTCGATATTTTGGGCACCTTACCATCAAAAGCAGCAAACATTCCGCTTCCTTTCGTTGCGGGCGGCCAATGTGTATAGGGTAGTAACATAGGTAACAGGTAGAGAAGAGACATAGGTAACAGTTTTTGCTAAAATAAAGGCATCCGACAAGCGAAGGAAGTGGGTCAGATGTCATGGGAGACAAAGACTGTTATGGAA
>JALFUW010000057.1 GCA_022786995.1 Clostridiales bacterium | reverse complement strand
GGTACCCCCACAATCCAGCCCGTGGAGGAACTGGTCGAGGTTAAAATTGAAGTAAATTGTGAGCTTATAGTCCCGGCTCACTTCCACCCGGCGAATCATGGCGCTGACCACCATTTTCTTTGCCTCGATTCCGGCAGAATCGTACAGATCAGCAAAGGAAAGGATATCATCGTGCTGGCACTGGCTAAGATTTACCTGCAGGAACTGGATGGCAAAGAGCTGGATATCGAAAAATGCCTGTATTATGCCAAGTCCGCCGCTGATAAGGGTCACCCCGAAGGTGCCGCTCTCTATTCTTTCGTTTCCTGTACCCAGTTGATGAAAAGAATAGGCATCCTGACCGGCGAGGAGGATACTGACGAAATCATGGAAACAGTAATGCAGGCCGCTATGGATGGAGATGAAGACGCCATCGCCTTTTTGGCATAACCGGTGCGGCATCTGCACACAAAAAACTGTAACACTATTCTATTAATACATGGACGGCTTTGGAATCGATAATTACGGTGAAATCTATGATCTGTTGATCAGTTCCGGTATCGATGAAGACCGTGCTCAGGAAATAATGGATGCTTAAGTTCTAACCGCCTGCAGAGATTTCTGCAGGCGGCTTTTGTTATACATGTTTTTTAATATCCTTTCCATAAAAATAGATTGTTTTCACTAGGGGCAAGCAATGCAGCCCGGTACCCAGGTCGCGAAATGGCTTGTTGGGGCACCTCCCCCAATCCCCCAAACGCAGAAAATACTGCGGCTGCGCACCGTTCCGGCGCTTAAGTTATCTTTGAGAGTGAATCCAGAATCTTTCTCGCATAGTCGTACAGACCGTCGACTCGGTCACGAATCTCCTGAATGTCCGCCTCGTAAATCCGACCTGTGGAATTGAGGGAGCGGGCAATCTGGTTGATGTTGTTGTTGGCGATGCCCAGCAGCCGGATCATCTCTTTCAGCTTCGGAAGCTCCAGCTTGATCACATAGCCGTCAATGGCCATCTTGCGAAGGTAAAGCGCCCATATTGCCGGTTCCGTACAATTCCATCTTTTTGAGAATCAGGTCTTTTTCTTCCGGGGTTGCCCAGAATTTGATTTGCTCGGTTCGGTTTCGCTTTGGCGCGTCTGCTTGCTTACGCATAATCATCCCTCCCAACTGCCCGCTTGGAAAAATATCGTGGACACTCCACCACGGTGGCACGAAAGCTCTGCTTACAGCTGTGGACGCAGCGCCTGCACAAGCTGTTGTAGCAGCGCCGCCCCCGGTGGTTCAGGAACAGCGACCATTCGTGTTTCAGTTTCTTGCTCATTCTCGGCATAGGCCTCTCCTTTCGTTTTCTTTGCTGACCTGTTCTGAAAAATCCCTTCATAATAACATTAGGACACAGAAGCCTTGTTTTTCTCACTTACCTCAAATTTTTTCACCGCCCTTAAAAAAAGTCCATCATAATACCACTAAAGCATAGAGAGCGAAAAACGGAACTCAATTCTCAAAAAAATTTTCCTTCCACTTGGTAGGCAGCGAAAACGCGATTTTGTCCCGCTTGAAATGTAAAAATTTTATGAACTTCCTTCAGCCAAAGCTTTCGGTTTTGCAAAAGTCCCCTCACTTGGTAGGCAGTGAAAACACGATTTTGTCCCGGTCGAGTGCAAAGTTTTTTCATTTTTGTATGGTTGACCAAAATTCCAGCGCAACATTTGTGAACAGTTCCAAACAGCGCAGGTTGCGGATAGATTGCACCGGCTCAGGATTTGCGGTATACTGTCGTTAGGTTTAATGAAGCGCATCAACGCAATGTGAGCAAAAAAAGTACCGCCCGGAATCCGAGCGGTACAAACGGGAGGTATGGAACATGGGAGAATTATCGAAGCTGCCGAACATCGGCAAAGCTGTGGAAGCGCAGCTGATTCAGGTGGGAATTGAAACCCCAGAAGCTCTGCGGGAAATCGGCGCCAAAGCCGCGTGGCTGAAAATTCAGGAGATCGACCCCTCCGCCTGCATTCATCGCCTGCTGGCATTGGAGGGCGCGATTCAAGGTGTGAAAAAGTCCATGCTGCCGGATGCCGTGAAAGCAGACCTGAAAGCGTTCTATCAGGAACACAAGCTATAAAAAACGGGAGCCGCCAAAAGCGGTTCCCATTTGCACCCCAACACATTCAGTGTACCATATTTACAGACCCATGTCCATTCTCAGTTTCTCCAACTTTTGCTGCGTATTCTTGTGTATCATCCCATCTTGCAAAATTGGGGAACCTGCGCTATTATGAAGATACAAAAAAGGAGTGAGTCCAATGTACTAAGGTTTCTCCAAATCCGTAGAAAGCGAGGTTAACCACAGATGGAACCCACCACCCAAAAGGAATAACCCTCGACGGTTGCAGTGAGTAGGCAACAAGTCGAGGGTTATTTCTTTTGCCTTTATGCCCGGATTGCGCTATAATAAAGCTACAACAAATCCAATAGGAGGAATCCGTATGGATACCAAACAGAGTAAATACCGCAATCTGATCGAACGAGTCAAGACAAGCTATCCGGCGCGAAATCCTTCAGATGCCGGAAAGGAACTGCGCCTTTACCGATGCGATGATTGCAAAGAAATCAATCTGTGGACATATTGGCAGGGCAAAGGGAATCTGGATGCGAAGATCATGCTGGTTGGGCAGGACTGGGGCTGTCCTTGGGATGGCAGTTCTCAGCCCACAATGGACGAGGTGCGTAAAGCAAATGAGGGGCGTGCCTACGATTACTTAAACAATAACTCAAATACCACAGATACAAATCTGACACATCTGTTCAATGAACTTGGCTATGATATTACAAAACCTCACTCCGATCTTTTCTTCACAAACTTTGTTCTTGGATATCGCAATAAAGGCACCAGCGGCGGATACAAAAAGGATTGGGCAAAGCATGACAAAGGCTACTTCAAAGAACTGACAGACATCATTCAACCAAGGGTGATTCTCTGCCTTGGCAAGTCAACCTTTGAAGGTGTTCTGTCTGCCTTTGGCGCAAAGCTTCCCTGCTCCATTACGGACTACAACGCATTCATCGAAAGCACGCACAACCCGGTTCCCGTTACCTTGGAGAACGGCAGCACTGCCTATGTCTTTGCACTTGCGCATTGCGGTGCTATGGGTACGCTGAATCGAAATCGCAAAAAGAGTACGGATCTCAACAATCAAATGGAAGATTGGAGAAAAGTGGTTCCCTACCTTCATAAGGGGAGTACGGCTATGTTCCAAAACAAAGTAATCGTCATCACCGGCGGTGCCAATGGCATTGGCAAGTGTATCGCTGAGGAATTTCAGAAGAACGGAGCCCATGTTTGCGTCATTGACCGGGCAGAAGGTGACCATTATGTGGGCGATCTCGCCGACAAGGCTACACTGGAGGACTTTGCCCGGGCGGTCATCGAGAAATATGGTCGGGTGGATGTGCTGGTGAACAACGCCCCTCCCCTGTTCTTGGGAATCGACCAATGCACCTATGAGCAGTTCCAGCAGTCCATGGCAATCGGCGTTACCGCGCCTTTCTACTTAAGCAAGCTGTTTGCGCCATACTTCGCCCCGGGTGCCAGCATCATCAATATTTCTTCCTCCCGGGATCGGATGAGCCAGCCCCAGAGCGAAAGCTACACCGCTGCCAAGGGCGGAATCTCCGCGCTGACCCACGCGCTGGCAGTCAGCTTCGCCGGAAAGGTGCGGGTCAACTCCATCTCCCCCGGCTGGATCGACACGGCTTACACCGTCTATGAAGGCCCCGACGCCATTCAGCAGCCTGCTGGTCGGGTGGGCAATCCCCTGGACATCGCCAACATGGTGCTGTTCCTGGCATCCGACAAAGCCGGTTTCATCACCGGCGAGAACATCTGCATCGACGGCGGTCAGACCCGGCTTATGATCTACCATGGTGACAACGGCTGGACGCTGAATCCCTAGGGAGCCTTTGAAATTGCGGTAGCACTGATTGAAAAAGAATTGGAGTGAGAAAAATGGCAACACGAATTGCTGTCCTATCCGACACCCACGGGCTGCTCCGCCCGGAGGTGCTGTCCGCCATTGACGGTTGTGACGCGATCATCCACGGCGGCGATATCAATAAGCCGGAAATCATCGACCGGCTGAAAGAAATCGCCCCGCTCTTTGTGGTCCGGGGCAACAACGACAAGGAGTGGGCGGAGCACATCCCCGCAACACTGACCTTCCAGATTGAGGACTGCCGGTTCTTTCTGGTGCACAACAAAAAGGAAGTCCCCAAAACCTTAACCGGCATCGATGCGGTGATCTTTGGGCACTCCCACAGGTATTTGGAGCAGGTGATTGACGGGCGGCTCTGGCTGAATCCTGGCAGCTGCGGCAAGCGCCGCTTCGATCAGGAGATCACGCTGGCAATTCTGACGGTGGACGGCAGCACCCTGTCCACCCAAAAAGTCGTCATTCAGCCATGACGAGCACCAACAACAAACTTGTCCACGCAAAAATGTTGTGTTATTCGTTACGAATAGCGCAGCATTTTTCTTTTTGCGCGTGCCTTGGAGAAAGTCTCACTTCGTCAGCTCATAGCTCATATCCAGCAGAAATTTCAGTTTTTCCCCGTCCGCGCTGCCGTCCAGAGCAACGGTCAGCCAATGGGCTTTGTTCATGTGATAAGCGGGGAAAAATCCCGGTTCTTCCCGAAAGGAGCTGGTCAGCCGGGGATCGCATTTGACATTCACCACGGAGATGATTTCCTCGCCGGGAAGCCCCAGCTTTTCCCTGGGAATGTCCATGATAAGGGCAAACCACTTCCGATTATGGCGATGCCGGAACACGGTATTGGTCGGCGACTGCGCCCAGGGGTTTTCCCCTTGGGTACTGTAGATTTCCGCGATATAGCGTTCCAATTCCGCCCGGTTCATTCCGCGTCCTCCTCCAGCGCTTCCAGATAAAAGCTCACAGGCCGGAAGCCATCGTTGCAGGAAATCATGGCGGATTTGGGGTTCTTCATCCAGCCGTCGTAGAAATCCCCACCGCCGTGGGCAAGGGTCATGACAAAGGGCGAAATGCTGTCCCAGGCGCTGCCGCAAAAGCCCTCCGGCTTGCACCAGCCGTTGGCGACCCAAGTTTGCCCCTCTTTGACTTCGCAGGTGTGCTGGATGGGATTTTCGTACTTCTCCATCAGATCGGGATAGCAGGTCTTTCGGATGGCGGTAATTCGTACCTTTTTCATGGGAATCCCCCTCCTTTTGTTTCCATTTTAGCCGACTGCGCGCCGAATGTAAATAGCCTTTCTTTCAGCAGGCGAGATAAATGAAATCGGAGGGGTCAAGGTTTGCCTTCTCCAGCGCTGCCACCCGGTCATCCGGGTCCATTTTTCGCAGTTCTTCCTCACACAGCCCCGCCAGACTCAACTGATCCCGGAAAGGTTCGTACTCCGCGTCCAGCACTTCTTCCTCCTCGTTCCAGTGGAGCAAATCTTCCAAAAATTTGATAATCATCGTCGCAACCTCCCGTTCTTGTTTCTTTTCTGCCCCCATTATACCGGGATTCTGTCCCATAAAACGGGTGCAATTCAAAAAGCCGGGCAGGGCGCAGAAAAAGCATCGGAACATTATCTGCCCCGATGCTTTTCCCTTAAAACCTCTTTCATCATAGTGTCCTCCTATGTACTTTGCTTATTTTTATTATATACCTCTTTTCCCCTTTGTCAAATCAGCTCGTTCTCTGGCTATTACCGAAAAATCTATGCTGCTTTGTTGCTGCTCCAAAAGGAAGATGGGCTGCTCTCTACCTAAAACAGATCCAGCATACTATCCAGATAGATTGCCTCCCGGACATGGATCTGGTACTCTGGCTTGGTCATGTAATACAGCAAAAATTCCAGAATCAAGGCACTTCCCAGCCCTCGGCCTTCGATTTTGAAATTGGAAAAGCCCATGGGTAGGTAAATCTCCCGAATGTCCTGGATGCCGATGAAGCCCGGATTGGTCATGGCTTTGGAGAACCGATAGCCCTCATTGCCGCCGGGGGCGGTGCAACGGTGATCTTCGCAGCTTTCTCCCAGATTCTTGCGACTCACATTCTCATAGCATTTCCTTCTGTCGGTGCAGCCAAACCAGCAGCATTCGTTGCAGAGGAACTCCACCTTGTCCTTCTGGGCATTTGTCAGGGTGTTCAGTTTGTCAAAAGCCTTGTTCAGACGAAAATCCGGGACAACATAGCGGAAATCCTCCCGGGTCACTTCGTCCATAAACTCCCGAAAGTCCGTCAGCACCTTTGTGGTGGAGGATACAAAATAGAGGTTCGGGTAATGATCTTTCAAGTATTCCAGCAGCAAATCCGAATGGACAATAACGCCATTCCCGCCCTGCGAATTGAACAGAGCGCAGAGACGGTTACAGGTTTTGTCCGAAAGATGTTCCTCCCGAAGCAATGAATTACTGAGAGTCAGACGGGCAGAAATGCCGTATTCCTGCATCAACGTCAGAACCTCTTGAGGATCGGCATCTCCAAACCCCACACGGCCCCCGCCCCAGATGCAGTCCGCCGGTGCACCGTAGATGGAGCCGATATCACACCAGTCGTAGAAATACTCCCTGTGTTCCCGGAAAAGGGGCAGAAAGACGCGATATAGCTCATAAAACTCGAACAGACCGGGCAGATGGTAATGCGCTACCGTATTTTGCATATTGTTCATGTTTTTTGCCACCTCCCATTCAATAATGACGTTACGCAAGGCTTACCCCCAATAACCCTGCAACATTTTGAATGTTGCGTTAACGACGGCAGACTGCTTTTATCCCGGAATATTTGAATCCTCGCTTTTTATTATTCCGTTATCCCCAGTTTCTTTAAGCGGGAACGAACAGCGCCGCTGCCACGTTTTAACGTGACCGCAATTTCATTCACGGGTACACCTTTTTGGTGTAGGTCAAGCAAACACCTGTCGTGTTCCGGCGACCAAGGCTGTCCCTGATTTTCTGCTTTTACGCTATTATAGTCGATAATGGCATCTAAGTTATCCAAGATGAAATGTTGCGCTGCCAGATTGTACACAACAACAAAATAGGGCCCGTTGGCACCATTGCGTGCCTCTAGCGCAATGCCAGTGCTTTCCCCCTGCGGAGTTGGGCGAGCAACATTCTTGCCATTGCCGTCCAGTGCGTGTTCCAGCATACCCAGCGACATCAACCAGTCCCGAATTGCGGCATAGCTCAATGTGGACATGTTCGCATTTGCAGATAGCATATTGATGCGCTTGGATATTTCCGAAATAGGAATTGGGGCTGCAGAGAAGTCGAATGCTTCACGCTGCTCAACCGTCAGTGAAAACGGCTCTTTCTTGCTTTTCTTCTGAGGTGTGACCCCGCCATTCTCGATGACCTGGCGGAGGACATCAGACACATAGAAGAAGCAGCGAGAAAGCCGGACATTATTGACAACATCCTCATCCGGGATGACGGAGCCGTCAATGGGATTGATGCCGTTGGCCAGTTTTTCCATGTATATTTTTGCACGTTCCAGTGTTTCAAGTTCAGTCATACAAAACCTCCTAAACCGAGTCAGAGCTAAGTGCGATCATCCTTGCTTTTTCTAACATAGTATCACGGAAATGTGCAAACTACAAGATGACTTCATTGATGTAGTATTTTCTACGCGTAGCTCGGAAAGATAATATCCGTATATTGTCCAACGGTCAGATAGTCACGCCCAAAGCAGCTGAGGTCTTTGACCAGCCAACAGCCTACAAGCCCCTGCTTGACAAGTGCAAAGCCTTCCTGCACACCGGGACGATTAAAGTTCGTTTCGGTATAACCGTCATCCACCAAAATTTTCAGGTTTGTATACCCATGGTCATGGGCATATCGGGTTAAAAACGCTCTCTGATTTGCGATACTGTTGCTCTCGCCTTCCTGGGCATCCTCGTTGCTCAGACGGCAGTAGAGAATGGTGATTTTCTGCTGATCCAACATCTTATCCTCCTTTGGGTGTTGGTCAGCCGACAGTACCGTTGTGCATATTGGAATTATATCATGCTTTGCGTCGCAGTCATTCACAAATTACCCCCTTGTCAGAAAAAATGAGCCGTTTTACCTTGTTGGCAAGCGGTTCATTTCCGTCACATTCTGTTTCAACCACATACCATGTGTTTCCGATTGTAAGATAAGCGCTCCGACACGATATCCGGGTTCGTGTAGGAATCCTTTTCCCGCTCATTGTGCCGCTGAGCATTGGCGATTTTGAAAGCGGTCAGGTTTACATTCTTCTCCTTGTTCAAAGTGGCCACAGGATACCCTTTGACTGGGCATCCCTGTGTGTTCAGCTCTCAAGGTACATGAGCGAAACTGCACGGAGGACGCAAAAGGGCATGACAACAGCGTGCTGAGCTGTTTGTCATGCCCTAACTCAATGATCCTCGTTTTCATCAATAACGCTGGTGGATGCAGGGTCTTATCCGACTTTCATCTTCAGTGAATCTGCGCCTTTTCTGCTTGTTGAGGCCCCTCCCTGCTCCCAAGTGAACAAAAAATTGTTCTGAGCAACTCTGCCCTCCGGGCATCGGATGCGCAATTTGGAATTGCTATGGAATGCTGTAGCCTGAAGTCACAGAGGCCGAGCAACAAGCAAAAAGAATATAATGTATTGTCAAAATTGTCTAATTATGAATATTGTTGTTGATTTGCACAAAGCAACGTTATATAATTAAACTGTATTGGTATAGCTTCTGCTCTTATATATGGCAGTCAGGAGGCGGAAACTCTATGGAAAATATCTGCTACAACTGTTTCAGCGACAGTCTGAACGATGCCGGGATCTGCGAAAAATGTGGATTTGACGGGGCGAAAAACCGGGAGAAATATCCCCTGGCGCTGCCCTTGGGGTCGATTCTCTATGGTCGCTACATCGTGGGACGGGTGCTGGGTCAGGGCGGCTTTGGTATCACTTACCTTGCCCAGGACTACCAGACCAAGGGGCTTGTTGCCATCAAGGAATTTTTCCCGGACTCCATGGCGACCCGGACGGAGAAAATCACGGTCTGTCCACTGTCGGGCGAGCGGGGCGAGAACTTTGCCTACGGCCTGAACAGCTTCCTTGAGGAAGCCAAGACCATGGCGGAGTTTATCGGAAACCCCAATATCACCCGTGTGGACTGCTATTTTGAGGAGAACGGCACTGGGTATTTCGTCATGGAATATCTGGACGGAGACAGTTTTCTGGATTACATCAAGTCCCACGGCGGGCGGCTCGGCTGGGAGGACACCATGCGGGTGGCCCTGCCTATTATGGACGCCCTTGCCGCCATGCACGAAAAGGGCATCATCCACCGGGACGTGACCCCTGACAACATTTATATCACGAAAGACGGCACGGTGAAGCTGCTGGACTTCGGCGCGGCCCGGTACAGTCTTGGCAACGTCAGCCGCAGTCTGGACGTGATTCTGAAGCACGGCTTTGCCCCCAAGGAGCAGTACAGCCGCCATGGACGGCAGGGGCCTTACACCGACGTTTACTCCCTCGGCGCAACGATCTACTACGCCATCACGGGTGTCAAGCCGGACGATGCCATTGAACGTTCCGACGAAGACAACCTGCCCCTGCCCACCACCCTTGGGGCAAAAATCTCCATTGCCCAGGAGGAGGCCCTGCTGAAAGCCCTCGCTGTGGCTCCGGCAGACCGCTACCAGTCCATGACGGAGTTCCGGGCGGCGATCACTGCTCCAAAACCCAAGGCTGACCCCAAATCGGAAACTAAGCCGAAACCCGCACCCGCAAAGAAGCTGCCCAAGTGGCTGATCCCCGCAGCGGCAGTTCTGGCGGTGGTGGTCATCGGCGCGTCTATTCTGGGCGGCAGGGATTCCGGGAAAAAGACGCTGGAAGCTTCCACTTCTGAACCGGCAGAAACGGCGGCGGTCATCTCCACGGAATGGAAAGCGGAAGACATTGTGATAATGGAAACGACCGCACCCGCTGCTCCCACCGAGACCTTTGAATATCTGGGCGGCATCTACGAAGGCGCGGCAGACAATGGCGTACCCAGTGGTTTCGGAACACTGACATGGAAAGGATACAGCTACAGCGGTAATTTTGCAGACGGTTACCCCTACGGAACCGGTGTGTTCACCGTTTCCGTAGGCGGCAGTACCCAGACCTACCAGAAGGACAGCTGGGATATCACCTCCATGGACTGCACCCTTGCTGTGCAGTGCGATTGGATGAACCAGACCGTTCAGGAGGTGGGCCAGTATCAGGGCATGACCTATACGGACAGCGCGGGCAATGCCGTGCCCTGCGGCTTTGGTATGCTGGACTTTCACTGCGGCGGAAGCTATATTGGTGCTTTTGCCGGGGGCGTTCCCAGCGGCTACGGCGAGTACACCACCAGCAGCGGAACGAGCATGACCAACGACTGGACATGGGTGACCCAGGAGCGGGCTGTCTTCGATACCGACTATCCCCAGAGCGTTCAGTATTACACCGGCATGGTCAGCGGCAACGGCTATTGGGGCTTTGGTGCCATGTCCTTTGAACACTGCGGCGTTTACTTCGGTGAATTTCTTGACGGCGACGTGGGCGGAAGCGGCAAATATATTTACCGTATGTACAACCACGCCTCCGAGGTTGAGGGCACCAACTGGGGCGTTGTCCGCGGCAAAAATCTCGGCTCCGGTCTGACCGGCTCCGGCCTGACACTGAACGGCAGTTTACAGGGCTATGGCATGAGCAAGTCCAATCAGTATAAGACCTACTATATCGGCGAAGTGGAAAACGGTCTGCGCAGCGGCTACGGACGCTACTTCAACGCCTCCGGCGAGGAGCGGATGGATCGGCGGGGACTGTATGTCAAGGGTATGTTCAGCAAATCGGCATAAGGAAGCGAACTATGGAAAATATCTGCTACAACTGTTTCAGCGACAGTCTGAACGATGCCGGAATCTGCGAAAAATGTGGCTTTAACGGTGCGGAAAACCGGGAGAAGTACCCGCTGGCTTTACCGTTAGGCTCCATTCTCTACGGCCGCTACATTGTGGGCCGGGTGCTGGGGCAGGGCGGCTTTGGCATTACTTACCTTGCCCAGGATTACCAGACCAAGGGGCTTGTTGCCATCAAGGAATTTTTCCCGGATTCCATGGCGACCCGGACGGAGAAAATCACGGTCTGTCCACTGTCGGGCGAGCGGGGCGAGAACTTTGCCTACGGCCTGAACAGCTTCCTTGAGGAAGCCAAGACCATGGCGGAATTCATTGGGAATCCCAACATCACCCGGGTGGACTGCTATTTTGAGGAGAACGGCACCGGCTACTTCGTCATGGAATATCTGGACGGCGACAGTTTTCTCGATTACATCAAGTCCCACGGCGGGCGGCTGGGCTGGGAGGACACCATGCGGGTGGCGCTTCCCATTATGGACGCCCTTGCCGCCATGCACGAAAAGGGCATCATCCACCGGGACGTGACCCCTGACAACATTTATATCACGAAAGACGGCACGGTGAAGCTGCTGGACTTCGGTGCGGCCCGGTACAGTCTTGGCAACGTCAGCCGCAGTCTGGATGTCATCCTCAAGCATGGCTTCGCCCCCAAGGAGCAGTACAGCCGCCGGGGTAAGCAGGGGCCATTCACCGATGTGTATTCCTTGGGCGCGACAATTTACTATGCCCTCACCGGCGTAAAGCCCGACGATGCCATTGAGCGACTGGAAGAGGATCAGACGCCTCTGCCCACCACGCTGGGCGCCAGAATCAGCAACTCCCAGGAGGCGGTTGTGATGCGGGCGCTGGCAGTGATGCCCTACGACCGCTACCAGAACATCCCTCAGTTCCGGGCGGCAATCCTCTCCGCCAAACCCCTGCCAAAGCCGAAACCGAAGCCAGAGCCGACGCCGGAACCAAAGCCCAAAAAGGAACTGCCCAAGTGGCTGCTTCCCGGGATGGCGGCAGTTCTGGCAGTTGCAGTCGGCGCTGGCATCTGGGTTATGAAGCCCAGCATGGATTACAAAGCAGCGCTGGAACGGATGGATGCCGGAGAATATGATAGCGCGGCGGAAGCCTTTTCTGAACTGGGCAATTACAAGGACAGCCCTCAAAAAGCCGAAGATGCTGTACACGAAAAAGCCTATCAGAAAGCGTGGGCATTGCTGGATTCCGAGGAATATGATCAGGCGGCGGAAGCATTTAAGGCTCTGGGCGCATACAAAGACAGCGCTCAAAAAGTAAAGGACGCCATGCAGGGCAAAGCCGATCAGGAAACCTACGGGAAGGCCCGGACGCTGATGGACGCCGGGGAGTACGCGAAAGCAATGATCCTGTTCTCGAAGCTCAATTACAAAGACAGCGCAGATCAGCTCCAGAAAGCGATGGAAGCCTATTGGATTTCTCAGCGTGCGTCTTTGGTTGTGGGTGCGGGGCACACCGTGGGTCTACGCAGCGACGGCACTGTGGTGGCTGCGGGAAGCAATGAGTATGGACAATGCGACGTCAGCAGTTGGACGGACATCGTGGCGGTGGATGCGGGATATATGCACACCGTTGGCCTTCGCAGCGACGGCACTGTGGTAGCTACGGAGATTACCAATAATAATGGTGATATGGGGGAGCGGGAGATTGACTATGGTCAATGCAATGTCAGCAGCTGGACGGACATCGTGGCGGTGGCTGTGGGATGGTATCACACCGTTGCCCTGCGCAGCGACGGCACAGTGGTGGCTACGGGAGCCAATTGGAGTGGCCAATGTGACGTCAGCGGCTGGACGGACATCGTGGCGGTGGCTGCGGGACCTGAGCACACCGTTGGCCTGCGCAGCGATGGCACCGTGGTGGCTGAGGGAAACAATAAGTATGGACGATGTAACGTCAGCAGCTGGACGGACATCGTGGCGGTGGCTGTGGGATGGTATCACACCGTTGCCCTGCGCAGTGACGGCACTGTGGTGGCCACGGGGTACAATGACGATGGCCGATGCGACGTCAGTAGCTGGACGGACATCGTGGCAGTGGCTACGGGACCTGCGCATACCGTTGGCCTGCGCAGCGACGGCACCGTGGTGGCCGTGGGAAGCAATGAGTATGGACGATGTAACGTCAGCAGCTGGACGGACATCGTGGCGGTGGCTGCGGGAGAAGACACAATAGGCCTGCGCAGCGACGGCACCACGATAGCCTCGGGATGGAATAGTGATATTAAACTCCACGTCGATAAATGGACAGGCATCCTTGTGCCGTGACCCCTCAGAAAGCAAGGCATCATCCGAAAGACATACAGCGAATCATGGGTTTCTACGCAAAAGAAGAATACAATGAGGAGGAATCTCTATGCAAAGAACCTGCAGCGCAGGGCATGTGTATGACGCGGATCAGTTTGCGTCCTGTCCCTACTGCAACCGAAACACCCGTGCCATCCAGTTCGGGGCCACTGCCGCGCCTGCCGGTTATGGGGCTACTACCGCGCCCGCCGGTTACGGCGCAGCCCCTGCCGGACGGGATGACACCATCGGGCAGACCGTTATGCCCGAGGCCATCCGCCGCCGGATGGAGCAGGAGAGGGACAACCGCACCGTGGGCGAATTCAAGCGGAAGCTGGGCTATGAGCCGGTGGTGGGCTGGCTGGTGTGCGTGGAAGGCCCCGAGGTGGGAAAGGACTACCGCCTCTTTGGCCGCATCAACTCCATTGGCCGGGCGGAAGGAAATGACGTGGTGCTGGCTCAGGAGCACACCGTGTCCCAGAAGAACCACGTGCGCCTTGCCTACGATGCCAAGCACAACAATTTCCAGCTGATCCCCGGCGAGGGAACTAACGTGACCTACCTGAACGACGAGCCGCTGTACGTTCCCCAGAAGCTGAACGCCTACGATGTTCTGGAAATGGGGGATACCAAGCTCATTTTCGTTCCCCTGTGCAGTGAGCGGTTCCGCTGGCCGGAAAAAAGGACGGAGGGAGCGGAATGATTCGCTTTCCGTGGCAGAAGAAAAAATCTTCCGCTCCCGCTGCGCCCCGGGAACGGCTGCTCACCTATCAGTGCGCCGTCATGCAGGGCATCGGCAGCCGGCAGCAGCAGGAGGATGCCTGCGTACTGGTCAATGCGGAAGATGTGACCCGAATTGGCAGGGAAGGCCTGCTGGCGGCGGTGGCCGACGGCATGGGCGGAATGCAGGGCGGCGCACAGGCCAGCAGCCTTGGAATTTCGGTGCTGACGGCGGACTTTCCCCTGCTTGACCGAACCCAGCCGCTGGAGCCCCAGCTGGCAGGGTGCATCGACCACGCCGGTGAGGAGGTATACAAGCTGCTCCTCGGCGCGGGCGGCAGCACCATGATCGCCTGCATTCTCTATGATCAGAAGCTGCATTATGCCGGTGTGGGCGACAGCTTCCTGTACCTTCTGCGGGACGGGGAGCTGATCCGGGTGAACCGGGAGCAGAATACACGAAAAAACCGCTGCCTGAGCCTGATCCGCAGCGGCTCCATGGATCCTGCCCTGGCGGAAAATATCCCCCAGGGGCAGGCCGTCACCCAGTTTCTGGGAATTGACCGGCTGGAGGATGTGGACTGGCTGCGCCGCGCCCTTCCCCTCAAGGAGGGCGACGTGCTGCTTCTGTGCTCCGACGGTGTCGGCGGCGTTCTTTCCTGTGAGGAAATTACGCAGTGTCTGCGCCTGAAAACCGCCAATGATGCCTGCGGCGCACTTCAGAAGGCCGTCGAAGCCAAAAGGCTTCCCCATCAGGACAACTACACAGCGGTGGTCATCCGCTGCGAGAAATAAGGAAAAGAGGTTATCGTCATGAAGCAGAAAATATGGTCATTGGCATTGGCGCTGGTGCTGCTCCTAAGTCTGGCCCTGCCTGTGGTTGCGGTCACCGCCAACGATGCCCGCAACAGCGTGGTGGTCGTCAGCACGCTGCTGGCAACCGACGCCGGCAACGTTGGCTTCGGACACGGTTCCGGATTCTTTGTATCGGATCAGTATCTGGTGACGAATCACCATGTGATCGAGGATTTTGAACAGTACGGCGCGGGGGAACTGATCACCATGACCGCCGACGGTGCGACTTTAAGCGGCAGGGCAAAGATCCGTGTCTACTACGACTCGGGCAATTATGAAGAAGCCTTTCTGGTAGGCTCCGATTCCCGCCGGGATGTGGCCATTCTGCGGCTGAGCGGCCCCACTGACCAGCGAGTGTCTCTGCAGCTGAAGGTTCCCACGGATGACATGGTAGGCTCCACGGTTTACGCAGCGGGCTTCCCGGGGCTTGCTGACAATATCGTGGCAGATGCCACCAGCTCCTGGAGCAAGAACGATTCCACCGTTACCTCCGGCACCATCAGCCGCATGGTAACCCAGTCCGGCACCGGACAGCGGAATGTGCAGATCGACTGTGACATCAAGCACGGCAACTCCGGCGGACCGGTCATTGATGAGACCGGCGCGGTCATTGGCATTGCCACCTGGGGCGTTAGCAACAACAACGAGTCCGTAAACTACGCCGTCAATATTGAGGATGCCATGATGCTGATGGATCAGTACCGGGTGCCCTACACAATGGCCGGTGAATCCGCGCAGACCGGTTCCGCCGGAAATCTTGCTTTCGTCATCGGCATTGCCGCTGCGGTTCTGATTGCGGCCAGCGTGATCGTGGTCATTATGCGCAGAAAAAAGCAGATACCGGCACCCGCCGTGCCTGCCGCACCCCAGAAGGTGCCCACAGTTCGCTCTCTGGCACAGGTAAACTATGGCAGCCGCGCTCCTGTTTCCAGCCAGCCGGTGCTCATTGGCAGAAGCGGTGCCTGCGGCCTGCGGTTCCCCAATGAGACCCCCGGTGTCAGCGGCAGCCACTGCACCGTGCAGTGGGATACCCAAAACGGCGACTTTATCGTGATGGATCTGAATTCCACCTATGGAACCTTCCTGATGTCCGGGCAGAAGCTTTCTCCCAACGTGCCCTACCACCTGCGCCCCGGCGACAGATTCTATCTGGCGGATCAGAACAATACCATCGCGCTGGAATTGGAGTGACGCTATGACATTGGACAGCTATTCCTATACCAATCAGGGGGGACGCTCCTATAATCAGGACGCTGTCGGTACCGGCAGCCTGCCGGAGGGCGCTGTATTTGTGGTGGCAGACGGTCTTGGCGGCCATCTGGACGGAGAACTGGCGTCAAAACGCACTGTGGATACCATACTGGCCTGCCCTCCGGCACCAGAGGAAGCGCTCGGGCCATGGCTGGAAAAGCGGATCGCTCAGGCGAACGCCGACATTCTTGCTTTGCAGCAGGAGCGCAGGAGCAATATGAAAAGCACCGTGGCAGCCCTTGCCGTCAGCGGCGGGCGGGCTGCCTGGGCCAATGTGGGAGATTCCAGAGTGTACTACCTCCATGGCCGCGCCATCGAAAAAATCACGGAGGATCACTCCGTCGCTTACAAGAAGTACAAATCCGGCAGCATCACCCGGGCGCAGATCGGAATGGACGAGGATCAGTCCTGTCTGCTTCGGGTGCTGGGCAATTCGGATCGAAACAAGCCGGACGTAGGCTCCCCAGACAGCCCCATAGAGCCGGGGGATGGTTTCTTCCTCTGTTCCGACGGAATGTGGGAATACCTTCTGGACGAGGAAATTCTCATCGATTTTCTGAAAGCGGAAACGGCCCAGGATTGGGCAGAGCAGCTCCTTCTGCGGGCCATGGATCGCATTCGGCCCAAAAACGACAATCTGTCCCTCATTACCGTCATGGTTCACGGCTGATTCTTTGGAGGTGACGCAATGTTACGCAGAATCTTATCCATTGTATCCGTTGTTTTCCTTCTGTGTATGCTCCCTGCCCGCGCACTGGCGGAACAGAAGATGCCGGTCACGGTACGCACCGGGTATCTGAAGGAGGACACGCTGTATACCTTTTCCCATTTTTCCCAGGAAGCGCCTGAGAATTTGGAGGTATCTCTGTTCGTAAACAACAGCCGGCAGGCGCAGGACGTTCACCCGGTACGGCTCAAAGACACCGATGGGGTTATCCACTATCTGCTGCTGGTCGATACGTCTTCATCCATGGCCCAATACGCCTCCTTTCTGAACACCTTCGCCCAGAAACTGCTGGAAAACAGCAGCGCCTGGGAGGTAACCGTTGCAGCCATGGGAAGCGGATTTCATGTAACGGCCAGCGGCCTGACAAGCTGGAAGGATGTCCAGGCCGCACTGCGGGATCTGCGCTTCCGCAGCGATGGCAGCGACATCTGCGGCGGTGTGGCAGAGGCGCTGAATTATCTGGCACAGCAGTCCTGCGATGGAGGAGATGTCAGCAGTCTTCTGGTGATTACCGACGGCGAGCCTTGGTACTCTAAGGATGCCGCAGTGGAAGCACAGCGGGAACAGCAGGCCGCCGAGGCGGCTTCCGCAGCTATGGCGGCCATGCCGGAGGTTGTTGTAAGCACGCTTTTTCTTCGCACGTGGGAGGGCAATACCTTCGATACTCTCAGCGCCGGACGGGGTCTTCATTTGAACGCCGATACGGTTTCTAAGGCAGGCGAAGCAGGGAAAACTCTGGCAGAATTCATGGAGAGCCTGTGCTGTGTGTCCTTCCCCCTGAAGGGCTACAGCGATACGGCACTGATCACGGATTCCATCCAGCTGTTCCTGGAAAACGGGTGGTACTCTGTCGGCGCAGTTCGGAATCTTGCCATAAAACCCGATCTGGGAGCTGCGCTGCCCATTCCACCTGTGGATGATTCCGAAGGAACCACCCCAGAAAACGCAGAGGAAACTACCGAACCTGCCGCACAGGAGACGATTCCTGAGACGGCAGGCGCTGTGACAGAGGAAATTACCGCAGAGACGGCGACAGTGCCGACAGCAACGGACAGCGAAGGTGGTGTGAATCTGCCGGTACTGCTTTGGGTAGGTACCGGGATCGTCGTGGTTCTGACAGCCGTTATCTTCCTGCTCATGAAAAAGAAATCCAGAGACCGTTCCATCCGAATTCGGATTGAGGTTCTTTCCGGGGCGGAAGTTCGGAATAAGGGCATTTTCTATCTGGGCGACCAGCTGTTGATCGGCACCGGAAAGCAGTGCAATGTGGTGATACGCGACAGCGCTGCCGCACCTGTAAACACGCGGATTTTCACGCAGGATCAGATGGTTTACATCGAGGATATGGGCTCCCCGCTGGGCACCGCTCTGAACGGAATGCGGCTGTTTACTCCCAATCGGCTGCGCAGTGAGGATGAGATCACCGTTGGCAATACCGTCCTGCGCGTTCTGTTTTAATGGCGTATATCAGAAACAAAAAGCAAGAGTCGGTGTATCGCGTTTTCGCGATACACCGGCAAACTATTTAATCTTCCATTCCGTGGAGTGCAGGCCCTTTCAGGTAGTTCTCCATCTCCCCGGACAGTACCAGACTGGCGTATTCCATTGGCGCATTGTAAAGCAGCCAATCGAGGTCTGCCATCTGTCCGTTGGTAACATCATAGTGG
>JALFUW010000008.1 GCA_022786995.1 Clostridiales bacterium | reverse complement strand
CACGGCTGGATGACCGCCGAGCAGGTGACGGATATTGTCGCCATCGCCGAGATGACCCCCGGCCCGCTGGGACTGAACTGCGCCTCCTTCGCGGGGATGCAGGCCGCCGGGATTCCCGGGGCCATCGCGGCGAATCTGGGCGTGCTGACTCCCTCTGTCACGCTGTGCGCCGCTGCCGCCGTTTTCTTCCACAAGTTCCGGGGCAGCCGGGTGATGCAGTGGATTCTGGTGGGGGTGCGGCCCGTATGTCTCGGCATGGTGGCAGGCGTGCTGATTTCTCTGAGCGTCAGCAACTATTGGAGCGGCTCCGCCCTGAATCTGACCGGACTGGTCATCGGCGCTGTCGACCTGTACCTGTTGATGAAGCGCAAAGCCGGGATTCCCTCGGTTCTGGTTTTCAGTGCGGCGGCGGGATTGGTGCTGTTTGGCGTGCTGGGACTGCCCGCATAGGAATTGACAATTGACAGTTGACAATGGACAATGAAGGAGGCTATTGGAATGACAGAACAAGACATGATTAACCTGGCGCTGGAGGAAAATTTTGCCGCTGCGGTGGTGGTGGACACGGCGGACATCGTGTTCGACCCCATTTTCCGCCCCTGCTGTGAGGAAAACCTCTGCGGGCAGTACGGTGTCAACTACACCTGCCCCCCGGACTGCGGCACCCCGGAGGAAATGGAGCAGAAAATCAAATCCCACAAACGGGCGCTGGTGCTGCAAACCATCTGGGAAATTCCGGATATGTCCGACACCGCCGCCACGAAACCGGCGAAAAAGGCCCACAACGCCGCCCAGCTGCGTCTGGCGAAGAAGTTTCGGGAGAGCGGTGTGCCCGGCTTTCTGGTGGGTGCCAGCGGCTGCGCCCTGTGCAGTCCCTGCCATCTGAAAAATGGGGAGCCCTGCCCCCATCCGCTGGAGCGGTACTCCTGTATGTCCGCCTACTGCGTGTTCGTGCAAAAATTAGCGGAGCGCTGCGGCATCGACTACGACTGCGGCCCCGGCCTGCTGGCTTTCTTTGGAATGTATGTGTTCAATTAATCAGGTAAATTGTTCTTTAGCGGCGAGTCGCCGCTTTCCAATGCGTGCCCGGCTGGTGTGGTATCGTTACACCATTGGGTATTGCTCGGTATCGGCGGTACTCGATAATGTGCTAAATTGTGCTTTAGCGGAATAAGAATGGATGTCATTGCGAGCCAGTGCGCTTAAGTGGCGTGGCAATCCGTTCCCCTTAAAATGTCCCGATTTTGCACCTGCTACCAAGGAGAAAACGGATTGCCACGTCGCTTCGCTCCTCGCAATGACATCTAAATCAGCAATGTTCCTCTTTAACTCTCTAACGTCATTGCGAAGCTGTGTGCGGCGGCTCGCAATGACATTCTTTTTCTTTCCCCTTGCAATGACGCAAGGACTTTGCTATACTGAAGTCAGAAGCAAATCCACAAAACGACAGTAAAGGAGAATCATTATGGGTCTTATTCGTGCAGGTCTGAATGCCGCCGGCGGGGTGCTGGCGGATCAGTGGAAGGAATTTTTCAGTTGTGAGGCCATCCCCGAGAGAGTGCTGGCGCTGAAAGGGCGCAAGTCCGGCGGCCGCCGCAGCGTGAACAACAAGGGAAGCGACAATGTAATTACCACCGGCTCCGTGATTCTGGTGGCTGACGGTCAGTGCATGATGATCGTGGATCAGGGCAAGATCGTGGAATTTGCCGCCGAGCCCGGCGAATACACCTACGACGCCTCCACCTCTCCCAGCGTGTTCAGCGGCAGCTTCGGCGACAGCCTGGGCAAGTCCATCAACGAATTCGGAAAGCGCTTTACCTTCGGCGGAGAGCCTGCCAAGGATCAGCGCATCTACTACTTCAACACCAAGGAGATCACCGGCAACAAGTACGGTACCCCCAGCCCCATCCCCTTCCGGGTGGTGGACAACAACGTGGGTCTTGACATGGATGTGCGCCTGCGCTGCTTCGGCGTGTTCTCCTACCGCATCTGTGACCCGGTTCTGTTCTACAAGCATGTCTGCGGCAACATTTCCGAACCCTATACCCGCAGCCGCCTGGATGACCAGCTGCGCTCCGAGCTGCTGAGCGCGCTGGGCATGGCCTTCGGACGGATTTCCGAAATGGGCATCCGCTACAGCGCCCTGCAAATGCACACCATGGAGCTGGCGGACACCCTGAACGATATCCTCAGCAAGAAGTGGCGGGAGAAGCGGGGTCTGGAAATCGTGGACATCGGCATCTCCAGCGTGACGCCTCTGGATGAGGACGTGGCACAGGTTCAGCAGTATCAGTCTGCCACCGCCTTCCGCACCCCCCAGATGGCGGCCCAGCAGCTTGCCAGATCCCAGGATCAATCCATGCGGGATGCCGCCAACAACGCCGGTGGTGCCGCGTTGGGCTTCATGGGCATGAACATGGCCCAGCAGACCGGCGGAAACGCGGCGGCTCAGTTCTATCAGATGGCCCAGCAGCAACAGGCTGCCGCGCCGGCACCCGCCGCGCCTGCGGCTCCGGCAGGCGGCTGGAAGTGCCCCTCCTGCGGCGCCACGGCCACCGGCAAATTCTGCACGGAGTGCGGCACGAAAAAGCCTGCCGACGAGGGCTGGAAGTGTGCCTGCGGCGCGGTGAACAAGGGAAAATTCTGCTCCGAGTGTGGAGCGAAGAAGCCCGCCGGCGTGCCCCAATACCGCTGCGACAAGTGCGGCTGGGAGCCGCCCAAGGGCACCAAGCCTCCCAAGTTCTGCCCCGAATGCGGCGACCCCTTTGACGACGGAGACATTGTTTAAGCACTGTCATTGCGAAGTAAGCGCGCACGCTGGTGTGGCAATCCGTTCCCCTGAAAAATTTTCGTTATCCAACATGGTATGGGGATGCGGATTGCCACGTCGGGCTTCGCCCTCCTCGCAATGACATCGCGTTTTAAGGAGGAATAACATGGCATCTGAAATAACCAACTACCAATGTCCGGCCTGTACCGCGCCGCTGCGGTTTGACGGCGAAAGCGGCAAGCTTACCTGCGACTTCTGCGGAAGCACCTATGAGGTCTCGGAGATCGAGAAGCTCTATGCCGAAAAGGACAAGGCCGCGGCGGATGCTTCCGAACAGGCAGAAAAGAAAGCGGAGCAGACTGCCGCCGATCTGGAAACTGCCGGCTGGGAGGTAGATGAAAACCTGCGGGCATATCAGTGCCCCACCTGCGGCGCGGAGCTGATCACCGAGAAGACCACCGCCGCCACCGCCTGCCCCTACTGCGGCAACCCCAGCGTTGTACCCGGCCAGCTGTCCGGGGCGCTGAAGCCGGAGTTCGTGCTCCCCTTCAAAATTGAGAAGGAAGCCGCAGTGGCCGCGCTGCACAAGCACTACGGCAAGCGGAACTTCTATCTGCCCAAGCTGTTCCGCTCCGACAACCACATCGAAAAGGTGCAGGGCGTCTACGTCCCCTTCTGGCTCTTTGACGCTACGGTGTCCGGCTCCGGCCAGTATGACGGTCAGGACAGCGTGACCCACATTGAGGGGGACTACGAGGTCACCCGAACTATGCACTACAACGTGGAGCGGGCCGGAACCGCCGAATTCAGCCAAATTCCCGTGGACGGCTCCAAGAAAATGCCCGATGACTACATGGATTCCATAGAGCCCTTTGACTACACCCAGCTGAAGCCCTTTTCCACCGCCTACCTGCCCGGCTTCCTGGCTGACCGCTACGATGTGTCCGCTGAGGAGGCCAGCCCCAGAATGGAGGCCCGGTGCAAGGAGACGTTGGAAGACCTTCTGCGCAGGGATATTGACCACGCGGTGGTGGTTCCCGAGGGCTTTGACGGAAAGGTAGAGAAACAGGAGGCCCACTACGCCCTGCTGCCGGTGTGGATGCTGACCACAAAGTGGCGGGATAAGAATTACCTGTTCGCCATGAACGGACAGACGGGCAAGTTCGTGGGGGAACTGCCCACGGACAACGGATTATTCTGGCGGAATCTGGGGGTTCTGACCCTGCTTGTGACGCTGGTACTGCGATTCTCCGGCATTACCCGGATGATCCTGTCCCTGTTCGGTTAAGGAGGCGGCGGTATGAAACGACTGATTTCTATTGTAGTGGCAGTGTTTCTGCTGGCGCTGCTGGCGATCCCCACCGCAGCGGCGGAGGCCCCGGAATACTGCGTGTATGATAACGCGGGACTCCTGGACGACATTGAATACCAGACGCTGGAGGACTACGCTCAGGAGATTTCCACGCAGCGGCAGTGCGCCGTGTATTTCGTGACCGTGGATGATTTCCGGGACTACGGTGAGGGGGATATCTCCAACGTAGCCCGGCAGTTTTTCCTTGCCAACGACTTCGGCATGGGGGAAGAAAAGGACGGCGTGATGCTGATTCTGTCCATGGAGGACCGGGACCGCAGTCTGATCGTCCATGGCTTCGGCGAAACCGCCCTAACGGACTACGGCCGGGAATACATCTGCGAGCACTTCTTGGATGACTTCGCTGACGACGACTGGTTTCACGGAGTTTATGACTATCTATCCTACACCGACGATCTTCTTTCCCAGGCCCGGGAGGGAAAGATCTACGATCGGTACAACTGGATCACCGGCGGTGTCCTGTGGGTCTGGAGCCTGATTCTGGGCGTGGTGATTTCTCTTATCGTCTGCACGATTCAGCGGGCTATGATGCGCAAGAAGGTGCACGAGCAGACCAGCGCCCTGGACTATGTGCAGGGGGATATCCATATCACCCGGAAACGGGATGTTTACAGCCACACCACGGAGGTACGGCGGAAGATCGAAAAGAAGGATTCCGGCAGTTCCGGCAGTCATTCCCACAGTTCCGACGGCTTCTCCGGCACCAGCGGCAAGTTTTAGGCATTGTATGGAAATAATAACACCCTCCGGCGTAAACGCCGGAGGGTGGCTTTTATCTATGGGAACCGAGGAAGAACAGGGCCAGGGTACCCGGGCCGGAGTGGGAGCCGATCACCGCGCCCACATAGCTGATGACCACTTCCTTCACGCCGCACTTTTCTTTCAGCTGCTGGGCTAAGTACTCGGCATCCTCCCGGCAGTCGCCGTGGGAGATGAACATGGTGCTGTTGTCGTAGCCCGCGCCCAGCTCCTGAGCCTTGCGCACCAGCGCGTCGATGGCGGCTTTCCGGCCCCGGGCCTTGGACATGCTGATCAGGTGCCCTTCGTCGTCCACATGGAGCAGGGGCTTGATCTGCAGCATGGTGCCGACCAAGGCGGTGGCGGCGCTGATCCGCCCGCCCCGTTTCAGATACATCAGGTCATCCACGGTGAACCAGTGGCACAGGTGCAGCCGGTTCTCCATGACCCAACTGTACAGCTCCTCCAGAGACAGTCCCTCGTCCCGCTTTTTGCAGGCGTACCAGACAAGCAGTCCCTGCCCCATGGAGGCGCACAGGGTATCCACCACCCGGATGGTGCGCTCGGGGTACTTTTCTCCCAGCTCCTCCGCGGCAATGACGGCGGACTGGTAGGTTGTGGACAGACCCGAGGAGAAGGCCAGCACCAGCACGTCCTGACCGGCAGACAGGGCAGGCTCAATGACTTCGCCCCAGCGGCTGGGATTCACGGCGGAGGTTTTGGCGGCCTGGCCGGAGCGCAGACCGTCGTACATTTCCTTCAGGCTGTCATCATTCCTGTCGTCATTGGTTTCGCCCCGGAACTCCACGGACAGAGGCACAAAGCTGAGCCCCAGAGTCTCATACATGGGGGTGGGAAAATCGCAGCAGGAATCGGTGATGATCTGATAATTCATAGTGATACACTCCGTTACTCTAGACAAACTGCGCTGCCCCGTGCTAGAATGGGGGAACGCACGAAATTTACGATAACATCATACAATAATCCCCGAGGGAAGTCACGCCTTTTCTGGGAGAAACCCACTTTGGAATCCCCACCGGGGGTAGAAATTCCTCTCTACCGTGGGTAGAGTCGCTTTTTTGGAGGAAAATCATGACCAATCTGCTGCTTCATCTCTTTGTTAAGGACGCGGACAATACAGAAAATCCCAAAGTCCGCGCCGCCATCGGCACCCTGTCGGGCCTTGTCGGCATTGTGTGCAACCTATTGCTGTTCACCTTCAAGCTGCTGGTGGGAACCTTGACCTGCTCTGTGTCCATTACCGCCGACGCTATGAACAACCTGTCCGACGCCTCCGGCTCCATCGTCACCTTCATCGGCTTCCGGGTGGCGGATAAGCCCGCCGACGAGCACCACCCCTATGGTCACGCCCGGGCGGAATACTTAAGCGGTCTCGGCGTGGCGGCGCTTATTTTAGTCATCGGCATCGAGCTGGTGAAGACCTCTGTTAAAAAGATTTTCGCCCCCACCCCGGTGGAATTTACCGCCGTGGCGGCGGTGGTGCTTCTTGCTTCCATCGCGGTAAAATTCTGGATGAACCTGTTTAACCGCGGCCTTGCCAAACGCATCGATTCCACCGCCCTGATGGCCACCGCTGCCGACAGCCGCAACGACTGTATCGCGACCTTCGCGGTGCTGATCGCCGCCATTGTGGAAAAGGTTACGCACATCCCCGTGGACGGCTGGATCGGCCTGGGAGTGGCTCTGTTCATCCTCTACAGCGGCCTCAATCTGGCGAAGGACACCATCTCTCCCCTGCTTGGCGAAAACGCCGACACCGAACTGCGGGAGAAGATCGTGGACTACATCGTGGCCCAGCCCAAGGTGCTGGGCTATCACGATCTGATGGTGCACGACTACGGCCCGGGCCAGCGGTTTGCCAGCCTCCATGTGGAGATGGACTGCCGGGAGGATCCCATGGACTGCCATGAGTTGATCGACGACATGGAGCGGGAATGCCTGCGCAGCCACAACGTCCATCTGGTGATCCACTACGATCCCGTGGTCATTGACGACCCGGTGCTGACAGCGCTGAAAGCCAAGGTGCAATGCCTGCTGCAGGCCAAGGATTCCCGGCTGAGCCTCCACGACTTCCGCATGGTGCCGGGCAAGCGGCACATGAATCTGGTGTTCGACGTGGCCCTGCCCCGGGACTTGAAGGACCAGGCTGAGGCGCTGCGCGGCTGGGTGGAGGACACCCTCAATGCCGAGGGGGATATGGTCTATCACGTCATTATCACCTTTGATGTTGCGGATTTTACATAAATAAAAAGAAGGCGGATGCGTTTGCATCCGCCAAAAAATTTACTTCCAGATCTTCTTGCACGCCGCGTAGCCCGCGCCGGCAAGACCCGTCAGGGACACGAACAGCAGCGCCGCCCACAGGTGGATGTTGTCGCCGGTGTTGGGGTTTCCGTCACTGGAAGCCGCCAGAACGATGAAGCTGCCCTCGGCCTTGCCATCTTCAAAGTGGATGGTGATGGTGTGCTCGCCGGCCTTCAGGGTGTTCAGGTAGCTGCTCTTCAGGGTGACGACGGTGCTGCCCTTTTTCGCGGTGTACTGGCTCTCGCTGATGCGCTTGCCGTCCACGGACAGCCCCACGAACTTGTCAAAGTTGCCGCTGGCGGTGAAGCTCAGGGTCTTGGTGCTCTTGAGGGTCCACTTGGCGGCATCGCCCTTAGTGATGGTGTATTCCGGGGCCTTGGGGGCCTCCTTGATGGTGAACTTCACACGAACGGTGCCGGTGTAGCCGCTGCCTTCCTTGGCGGTGACCACGGCGTAGGCGTCGCCAGCCTTGTCGTTATTCTCAAAGGTCAGGGTGTAGTCGGTGTCCCGAGTCAGAACCTTGTCGCCTACGGTGACGGTGACGGTGGGCTCAACGGCCTTGCCGTCGAAGGTGAACTCGGTCTTGTCCAGCTTGACGTGACCTTCCTCCAGTGCCACAGGTTCCGGCTCCTCTTCCTTCTCAACGATGGAGAAGGGAACCTCCACGGTGCCGGTGTAGCCGGAAGTGGCGATGCCGGTGACGATGACCTTTCCTTCACCGACGTCGGTGTTGTCGGCGTACGCCAGATGGTAGTGGGTGTCCAGCGTCAGCAGGGTGTCCTCCACCCGGACGGTGACGTTGGGGCGGATCTCCTCGCCGGTGTGCTCGTATTCGGTCTTTTCCAGAGTGACGTGCTCCTTTGTCAGCTCCGTGAACTGGTTGTCCGTGTCCTCTGCCCGGGCGGACAGGGGTGCGGCAGCCAGCATCAGCGCCAGGGCAAGGCCCAGCCCGCGCTGTATCAGGGATGTGCGCATATAGGGTTTCCTCCTTGTGTATTTGCGGATCGGTACGTTTTCCGATCTGCCGGGATCATACCATAATCGAAATAAAATGTCAAGAAAAGTGATGATAATTTGCAAAAAATACATAAATTCAAAACTTTTTGACAATTTTCGACAAGGGAGGAAAAGAGCGGAAAAACCTTCCCCCTTAGGGGGAAGGTGCGCGTGTCAAAAAAGGCTATGTCATTCCGAGGGAGCGAAGCGACCGTGGGAATCCGTTTCCATAACAAAGCCTGATTCGCCTGAAAGGCAGATAAAAACAGAACGTTTTGGAGAACGGATTGCCACACCAGGCTGCGGCCTGGTTCGCAATGACAGGTTTTTCTTATTGAAACTGCCGGATGAGTTCTTCGAATACCGGCAGGCTTCTGTGGATCATATCAAGACTCACACAGTAGCACACCCGGAAGTAGCCGGGGCAGCCGAAGCCGTCGCCGGGCACCAGCAGCAGATCATGCTGCTTTGCCAGCTCCGAGAAGCGGTTCGCGTCGCCGCCGGGGGCCTTGACGAACAGGTAGAAGGCCCCGTCGGGCTTAGCCATTTCGTAGCCCATGGCGCTTAAGCCTTCATAGAGGGCCAGCCGGTTGCGGTTGTAGCTGTCTAGGTCGGGCCGCAGGTGGGCGCACCGGGCAATGACCTTCTGCCACAGGCTGGGGGCGCAGACGTGACCGCTGGCCCGGGCGGCGCCCGCCACGGCGGCGTAGACCATGGAGCTGTCGGTGGCCGCGCCGGGGACATACACATAGCCAATTCGTTCACCGGGCAGGGACAGGGACTTAGAATAAGAGTAGCAGATGATGGTGTCCCGGTAGATGGCGGGGAGGAAAGGCACCTCCACGCCGTAGGCCAGCTCCCGGTAAGGTTCGTCGGCGATCAGGTAGATGGGATGACCGAAGGCCGCGGCTTTTTCTGTCAGCAGCGCCGCCAGGGCGGTGAGAGTCTGCCGGGTGTACACCACGCCGGAGGGATTGTTGGGGGAGTTGAGAATGATGGCTTGGGTGGCGGGGGTCAACATTTCCGCCAAAGCCGCTATATTGATCTGGAAATCCGGCACGTCCGGGGGAACCACCTTGAAGGTAAGTCCCGCTTCCTCAGCAAAGGGCTTGTATTCCGGGAAGTAAGGGGCCACCGCCAGCAGTTCCCCACCGGGCACCGCCAGCGCCCGGAACACGCTGACCAGCTCCGGGGCCGCGCCGCAGCCAAGGAAGAATTCCTCGGGCCGGGTGGACCCGCCGTACCGGGCGTTGAGGTCATCGGAAATGGCCTTCCGGGCGTCATAATCACCCACAGCGGAGGTGTAGCCGTGCACCAGCAGAGAGTCGGTTTCCTCCAAAATTTTGCGGACGGCTTCATTGACCTCCTTCGGCGCGGGGATGGAGGGGTTGCCGAGAGAATAGTCGTAGACATTTTCCGGGCCCACAATGGCGGCCCGCTGGCGGCCATATTCGAATAAATCCCGGATGCAGGAGCGGTTGGCGCCCAGCGCGTAGGCGTTTTGGTTTACCATAATCTTTCCTCCAATATTGAATTGACAATTGACAATGGAAAATTGACAATTATGGTATCCCTTCGGGATGATTCAATAATGTCTATGCCATGCAGGAAGTACTGTTTCAACAAAAAACCACCTTCACTGACAATTGTCAACTGTCAACTGTAAATTGTCAATTGATTTCGTACAGCGGCGCCACAGGATCGTAGGGCTGGGCCTTGTAGGTCACGGAGCCGATGGGTTTGCCCTCAATGCCGTATTTGGGGTTGTAGCCAAACAGGTTGACATAACGCAATAGATCGTCCTTTTCCTTCTCCATTTCCTCCATGACCGCCACCGTGGCAATGACATCATCCACCGCCCGGTGGGAGTTGACCACTTTCCCGGACAGGCCATAGGCTTCGATGGCGCTGCACAGCTTGTGGGGATAAGGGCGGCGATCCTTGTAAACGGTGAGAAGATCCAGCTTGTCCTTGCCCTTGAGAATGGCGGGGTCGCCGCTGCGCAGCAGCAGATAGAACAGGAAGCTCAGGTCAAAGTGGGCGTTGTAGGCAAGAAGCAGGGTGTTCCCGGCAATCAGCTCGGCGATGTCCCGGCAGATACGGGTCTTGGACAGGCCTTTTTCCCGCAGATCCTGGGTGGAAATGCCGGTGAGCTGCTCGATCTTCGGGGGTACGAAGCCCCCGGGGGACAGAGCCACCAGCTCGTCATATTCCCGGGTGATTGTCGGCGTGCCATCCACCAACTCCACCACCACGGCGGCGAATTCAATGATCTCGTCCCGGCAGTAGGCAAGGCCGGTGGTCTCCGTATCAAAGAGCACCAGACGGTCGTATTTCTCAAACAACGATGCAAACATATCTCTTTCTCCTGCGTAACGACTGCACCCGTAGGGGACGGCCTCCCGGACGTCCCGATTGTCGGGTTGTGATACTAGTTTTTCATAAAACGGCTAAATACCGTTTTATGAGACCGCGGTTACGCGGTCAGCGGCATCGCCGCTAAAAAACGTAGTCCATACATTTCTCGCCGCCACTGGCGGCCTGCGCAATCAGCGCAGGATAAAATGGTATTAAGCATTTTATCGAGAAATAGTATGAAAAGGTTTCGGGGCGTCGGGGACGCCGCCCCCTACGGCTCTGCCAGCGCCATGGCCCGGGCCAGCTTGCTTTTGGGCTGCTCTTTTAAGTCAAATTCCGCTGCCAGTTTCCCGGCAAAGGCGCTCGCGACTGAATCTTCGCCGGATTTCAGTTCCACCTCCACCTCGGCAAAGGACAGTTCCTGCCCGCCGCCCAGCAGCACCCCTTCATCCAGCGCCAGCTCCACGCTGCCGCCGGGAAGTTCCATGGTTTTTGCCAACCGGGTGAACTTCGCACCGCAGAAGGGTGTCACGCCTTGGTTTACATAATCCAATATTTCTTTCGGCGCGCCCATGGCGCACAGCGCTTTCACTCCGGCGGCAAGGTCGGCATTTTCCGTTTCCCATTCCCCCCGGCTGCCGTCGGACAGGGGCGTTTTCACGGTGCACACGGATTTTCCGTTTTCCAGCCGCCGGCGCAGGGTCCATCTGCGTTTTCGCAGGGCCAGATCCGCTGTATCATAATAGGTGGTTTCCATGGAGATGGGGGTGAATTCCCCAAATTTCTCACGAATGGCCCCAAGGGTTTCAGGGGTCGCCAGATATTTCAGTTCAAATTCTCTGCCCATATTTTCAACATCCTGTTATACTTCGTAGGGCGGAGTCATGACTCCGCCGATCAGGTTGGTCTCATTCCTTGCGCTCGTCCAACGGGATTTGTATGGACGTTAACTCGGCCAATACCATTGGGCGCAAATTGCTGATTGGCGATGCTGCGTCGGCGGGGGCATGCCCCCCGCCCTACAGCTCGGAATATTCCTTATTATACACCCAACCCCGGTTGGATGCAAGAAACTTTACAGCCCCTGCCAATCCGACAGCATTATTTTTTCCGCCGTGATAGGATGGCACTATCTTTCAGAAAGGCGTGGTGTACCAATGATGGTGGAAACCTACTTGCGGCGTGGACGGCGGACGTTGGAGCGGCTTGCGCTGGAGCCGGGGATACGGGCGGTGCTGATGACGCTGTTTTATGGCGGCAGCGGCTTTGCGCTCAGTGCGGTGAGTTTGGGAAACGCGCCCCAGCCTATGGCCATGGGCATGATCTGCGGGGTCACGGGCTGGCGGGCACTGCTGATAACACTGGGCGCGGTGGTGGGCTACCCGGTGTTCTGGGGCCGGGCCGGGGAACAGGGCATCCTCTGGGCTGCCTCCGGCGGGCTGCTGGCGCTGCTGGTGGGAAAGCGGGAGGAAAGCCGGGAGCAGCCCCTGATGATACCTGCCATCGCCGCTTTCCTCACGGCCATCACGGGGCTAAGCTTTCAGGTCTTCCTCCATGACCGAACGCCCGTGCCCATGTATGCCCTGCGCATCGCGGTGACGGGCTTGACGGCAATTTTGTTTACCCAGGCGGCCCGCTGCCGGGATCCGGTGACGGACTGGTTGGTGGGAGGTGTGGCGGCGCTGGCGCTGGCTCAAATTCAGCTGGGGCCGCTGGGACTGGGGTATCTGGCGGCGGGACTGCTGGCAGTGGGCTGCGCCTTTCCGGCGGCGGCGCTGGCGGGACTGGGGTTGGATCTGGCTCAGGTGACCCGGGTGCCCATGACGGCGGTGGTCTGCCTTGCCTGGTTCATCCGGCTCATTCCCTTTGACAAGCGCTGGCAGCACTACGCCGCGCCGGGATTCGCGGCGATTGCCGTCATGGCGGCCTGTGGGATCTGGGATTTTTCCATTCTGCCGGGGCTGTTGCTGGGGGGCGCCGCGGCGGCGCTGCTGCCGCCGAGAAGTCAGATCCCCCACCGCCGGGGCCAGACCGGGGTGGCTCAGGTGCGATTGGAGGTGGGTGCGGAAATGCTGCTCACCACCCGGCAGCTGCTGACGGAAGTGGAGCCGCCCCCGGTGGATGCCCAGGCCCTTCTTGACCGGGCAGTGGAGCGGGCCTGCGGCAGCTGCTCCGCCCGAAATAAGTGTACCCAGCGGCTGACGCTGACCACAGACCATATTCTTCACCCGCTGGATGCGGACTGCCGCAAGCAGGGCCGGCTCATCCCGGAGCTGCGCTTTGCCCAGGAGCGGCTGAAGGCCCTGAACGGGGATCGCCAGCGGCGGCTGGAGTACCGGGCGGCGCTGGCTCAGCAATACTGCTTTCTGGGAGAATACCTGCGTTCGCTTGCCGATGGGCTTCCTCGGAAGGCCAAGCAGGCGGAGGCGGAATTTGAGACCCAGGTTGCCGCCCGCTCCCGGGGGAAGGAGCGGGCCAATGGCGATCGGTGCCTTGCGTTTCCTGGCCCGGAGTGCCGCTATTATGTGCTGTTATGCGATGGTATGGGCACCGGGCTGGGGGCGGCTCAGGATGGTTTTGCCGCCGCGGGACTGCTGCGGCAGATGCTCCTTGCGGGCTTTCCGGCGGATCACGCGCTGGAATCTCTCAACAGCCTGCTTGCCCTGCGGGGCACAGCGGGAGCGGTGACGGTGGATTTGGCGGAGCTGCGGCTGGATACGGGAATCGCCTGCGTTTACAAGTGGGGCGCGGCCCCCAGCTGGGTGCTGACCCGTGGCGGCGCGCAAAAAATCGGGACAGCCACGCCGCCGCCGGGCCTGTCGGTGGGAGAGGACCGGGTGAGGGCGGAGAAGCTGTCCCTTCGTCGGGGAGAAGTGCTGATTTTGCTCAGCGACGGTGTGGATGGAGAGGGTATCCAGCACCTTCTTGATCTGTCTCCGGACGCGCCGCCTGGGGAGCTGGCGGCAGAAATTCTGGAGAGAGGCTGCGGGAACGCGGAGGACGACGCAACGGCTGCTGTGATCCGTCTGCGCCCCGCCAGCTTGCCCACAGAATAACACATTGGAGGTAAAAAAGTTGTCGAATTCCATGGCGCGCAAGGAAAAAAACGAGAATTTTTGAAAAGTGGGGAAATTGAAGGCGTTTGCGTACAGGACGCTGCCGCTATCTCGCAAGTAGAAATGCCTGACTTGACACAGTCTCAAGTCAGGCGTTTTTTGTTCCGGGGCTATTGCGGTAAGTGTGCCGCGGGGAATTTCTGAACGAAATGTGCAAAGTTTCCTCTATTATTTTTACGATATGCGATCAACTGTTTGCTATAATGCGGGTACGGCATAGGGCCGAATGAACAGGAGGGAAACAATTATGCAAACAATGGTACCATTATACGGCTTCGGCGGCGTGGGCGTCACGCTGAAGGTCACGGCTCCGGCGGGGGCCACGGTGACCATCGCCAAAGGCGACAGGAGCAAGACCGCTGTGGCAGATGCTTCCGGCACGGCGGTGTTCAAAGGGTTATATTCCGGCGAGTGGACAATCACCATCGCCGGCGTGGTGTAGCGCTATGACCCGGAAACAAAAGCAGGCCCTGCTTTCCTACCTTGGCGCTTACGACGGCCCGCTGGACGGAATTTGGGGGGATAAGTCCCGGCAGGCAACCATTGACTTCCAGCGGGCCTACATGGATACCGTGGACGGAATCTTCGGGGAAGCCACGGAAAAGCGGATCCTGGAGGTTGTGGCCTCCGGGGAGAAACCCCGCGTCCAGATTGCGGCGGCCTCTGATTGGTGGCATGCTGTCAAATACTTCTCCCGGTGGGAATTTCGCTGCCCCTGCGGACGCTGCGGCGGTTTCCCCGTGGAGCCGGAGGAAAGGCTGGTGCGGCTGGCGGACATGGTGCGGCAGCATTTTGACGCCCCGGCCACGGTGTCCAGCGGTGTGCGCTGTCAGGCACATAACGACGAGCTTCCCGGCTCCGTGAAAAACAGCTATCACCTTCGGGGCAAGGCAATGGACTTCTGCGTCCGGGGCGTTTCCGGCGCAACGCTGCTGGCCTACGTCAAACAGCTGCCGGTGCACTACGCCTACCAGATCGGCAATTCTGATTTTGTCCATATGGACGTTGCCTAGGGAGGTGAGTGAATGGAGAGCGTTCTCACGGCAATCATAACCGGCGGCGTGACTCTGCTGGGCGTTCTGATTGCCAACGGCAAGTCGCAAGCTGTCACGGAGACAAAGCTGGACGAGCTGACCCGGGAAGTCCGGGAGCACAATGGCTTCGCCCGCCGAATGCCTGTGGTGGAGGAGCAGATCAAGGTCATCAACCACAGAATCGAGGATCTGGAAGATATTAGCAGACTGGTGAAACAGTGAGGAGGATTTTACGATGAACTGGAAAAACAAACTGACTTCCCGCAAGTTCTGGATGGCTGTAGCGGCGTTCATTACGCCGTTGCTGCTGTCCTTTGGCCTGTCCGAGAGCACGGTCACCCAGATCGTTGCCATTATCATGGCCGGCGCGGACGTGCTGGCCTACATCATTGCCGAGGGCATGGTGGACGCGGCGAACAAGGACACCACCACGTCCATCGGTTTGCCCGTTGATTCCGTGGCAGAGCAGATTTTCAAGTAATACCGTATCAAGAGGGTGCCAGACTCGGCACCCTCTTTTTTCGTTGCCAATCCGTTGCCAATTGTGACCATAAATCGGATGTTCAAGCGATTAAACAAACAAATATTTGATTAACTATTTAACCATGTATATTCCGAATTTACACTCAAAGTGTATAGAAACCTATGAAAAACCGCCCTGAAATTACTTTCAGAGCGGTTATCGTATGGGGTGGATAATGGGACTCGAACCCACGATCTTCAGAGCCACAATCTGACGCCTTAGCCAACTAGGCCATATCCACCATATGAAATTGTGCTGAAATACTGCCGAAAATAAGTGGCACACCAGGAGGGACTCGGTACATCAAGGTATCCCTCGGTCAAGCCCTCGGGATCAACATGCCACCGGCATGTTGGATTTGATTGTTCGAGTCCAATGGGGCTGGCTGTAATAAATGGCACGCCAGGAGGGACTCGAACCCCCGACCTACTGCTTAGAAGGCAGTTGCTCTATCCAGCTGAGCTACTGGCGCATTTCTATGGAGCGGGTGACGGGAATCGGACCCGCGTGACCAGCTTGGAAGGCTGGTGTTCTACCATTGAACTACACCCGCATATCTTCGCCCACAGCTGTTTCAGCCAGAGAATTTTACCATAGAAGCGCCTGATTGTCAACCGAAATTTTTGAGAATTGCCGGGATTTTTTCATAAATCACGTCCGCAACTGCCCCGGAAGCGCAGTCACACACGGTTTCAAACTGGCTTGCGATATGGGCATCGGCGGGGGCAAACGCAAAATCCGCGTCACGCATCATGGACAGATCGTTGTCTGCGTCGCCTGCGCACACCAGGATTTTCCGGCCCAGCCGCTGCTGAAGCTCCCGGGCGGAGCGGGCCTTGCTGACGCCCTTGGCGTGAATGTCGATGATCCGGGCGGCGGCCCGGAACACGGCGCAGTGGTCGCCAAAGACCTGATTCAAAAGGGCCTCCGCCTCGTCCATGCGGCGGACTTCCTCCTCCGTGCCGGAAAAAAGACTGTTCACCGTGTCGTCATGGAAGGCGCCGTAAACGGAGAATTTCAGGAACGTGCCCAGATCCTCACCGGGCTGCACAAAGCGGCAGGCGCACTTCTGACGGCGGTAAAAGGCCTCCCAGCCGGGGTTGACCGGGTAGGTATAGTGGGCCTTCTGCCCCTGCACCTCCACGGTCAGATCCGGCAGCAGCGTCCGGGCAGTATTCACGGTTTCCCACAGATCCAGTTGAATCGCGTGGCAGAATTCCAGCTTGCCGCTTTTTACGTCGTAGGCGGCGGAGCCGTTATACAGCAGCAGCGGCGCGTTCACGGGTACGATGTCCATGAAGGACCTCGACATGGGCACACTGCGGCCGGTGTTGACGGTGAAGGCCCCGCCGTGGTCGATAAAGAAGCGAATGGCTTCCAGATTCCTTGCGGGAATCGTGGAATCCGGGGCGGTCAGGGTGCGGTCGTAGTCAACGGTCAGTAAAACGTCAGAAAAATCCATAGAATTAACCCATTTTCTCCAATTTATTCAGCACATCTTTGAAATATTGCGGCAGCTCCGCGAAGACCATCACCGGGTGCCCGTCCTTCGGGTGGGCAAAGCACAGCACCCCCGCGTGAAGACACTGGCTGGACTGGCCAAGTTCCGGCTTCTTATGTCCGTACACCGTGTCCCCCAGAATGGGGTGGCCGATGTAGGCCATGTGGACGCGGATCTGATGGGTGCGGCCGGTTTCCAGTTTGCAGCGGATGTGGGTGTAGCCCCGGTAGCGGCGTACGACCTCCCAGTGGGTCACGGCGGGCTTGGAATTTCGCTGGGTGACGCACATTTTCTTGCGGTCGGAGGGGTGGCGACCGATGGGGGCGTCCACGGTACCGCTGTCCTCCTTGAGAACGCCGCAGACGATGGCTTCGTAGGTTCTCGCCATGGAGTGATCTTTCAACTGGCTTGCCAGCATGGTGTGGGCAAGATCGTTTTTGGCAACTGCCAGCAGGCCGGAGGTGTCCTTGTCAATGCGGTGGACGATGCCGGGCCGCAGCTCGCCGTTGATGCCGGACAGGTCGTCCCCCAAAGCGTACAGCAGGCCGTTGACCAACGTGTCATCTTGATGGCCCGCCGCCGGGTGCACCACCAGCCCCTTGGGCTTGTTGATCACCAGCAGACAATCGTCCTCATAGACGATATCCAGAGGCATTTCCTTCGGGGCGATGTCCACAGCCTTCGGCTCGGGAATTTCGTAGGAGACCGCGTCCCCTACATTCAATTTGTCATTTTTCTTTCCGGGCTTTCCGTTCCGAGTGACAAGCCCATCGACAATGAGCTTCTGGGCGGCGCTGCGGCTCAGATCTTCCGCGCACCGGGCCAGAAAGGCATCCAGCCGCTCCCCGGGAATATCGGCAAACAGGGTCATTTGTTCTCCTTCCAGAAGGCCTTGTTGAATAGAAACAGGTGAATCATCAGCAGCACGCAGCCGCAGGTGATGAAGCAGTCCGCCACATTGAACACGGGGAACTCGATGAAGGTGGTCTCGATCATGTCCACCACATAGCCCAACCGAACCCGATCAATCATATTTCCCAGACCGCCGCCGTAGATGGCGGCGATGCACCAGCGCTCAAAGGTCGTAAAGCCCATGGGCTTTTTGAAGTATTCGTAGAGGATCAGCCCGGTAAACACCAGAAAAATCAGGGCAAACAGCCACTGCTGCCCTTCAAAGGAGGAAAAGGCCGCACCGGTGTTCTGCACATAATTGAATTGCAGCAGTCCCGGAAGAAAGGGCTGCACTCCCAGAGAGGGGATGTACAGAACAGTCAGATATTTGGTGATCTGATCGGCGGCCACAATGCCGGTCACAAACAGTATATAGTAGAAAAAGGACATGATCGTTTCCTCCTGTGTGTTACCCGGTTATGATACCATGATAAGCGGGGAAAGTCAATTTGGGAAAGTGTTGCTGTGGCGCGGGAGCGCCCATGGCTTCCCCCGGGGGAAGGCATTGGCACTCCCGCGCCTACAGCTCAATTCCCCTTTTCCTACCCACTGGGCAGTACCTGTCGAGCAGGCCCAAAGGATGTCGGTTGATTGCCCGGGTTCGTAACGCATTGTCTGCGGCGACTCGCCGCATAAAAAAACCCGCCCCGGGTATTCCCAGGACGGTGCTACTAGAGCCATATTCATTTGACCAGGAACTTACCGGCATCGGAGCAGAGGGCTTCCAGCTCCTCCTCGGAGCACTGAGCAACCACCCGAAGGGGCTGGTTGAAGTCCAGACAAAACATTTCCATGAAGCTGCCGCCGCGGATTTTGTGCTGGCTGTCCCGGACGCAGATGGGGAAGGCACGGGAGGTGGCGATTGCTACAAATTCTTCCACATCTTCCATGCTGTTTAACCGAATCCAAAATTCCTGCATAAATTCTGCCCTCCAACTGTACAAAGATAGGTTTGTCGTGTATAATGGGGAGCACAGGTCTTTTGATCGACCCTGGCCTGCCGCCAAAAGGGATTGTAAATTATTATAGCGAATTTTTGGTGAAATGCAACTGGCGGTTTGGACGATTAAAACAATAACTTATGGAGATTATTGGTGGTTTTGACAAATGAAGTTTGCTTTTTATACGCTGGGCTGTAAAACGAACCAGTATGAGACCCAGGCCATGGAGCGGCTGCTGCTGGAAAAGGGCCACGAAATCGGCGCTTTCGACGAAATCTGCGACGGCTATGTGATCAACACCTGCTCTGTCACCGCCGTGGCGGACAAGAAAAACCGGGCGGTAATCCGCCGGTGCCGCCGGGAGAACCCGGGCGCAGTGATTGCGGTGTGCGGCTGCTATTCCCAGCACGACCCGGAGGCCATCCGGGCGCTGGGTATCGATGTCATCGGCGGCAGCGGAAACCGGCAGGAATTTGTGCAGATGCTTCTGGATGCCGCCGGGGCCCACGCCCACCGGGAGCAGGTGGACAACGCTCTGCGCCGGAGGGAATTCGAGTGCCTGCCCGCGGGAGGCTTGGAAGAACGCACAAGGGCCATGCTGAAGGTGCAGGACGGCTGTGTCAATTTCTGTACCTACTGCATCATCCCCTACACCCGCGGCCCCGTCCGTTCCGCCCCGCTGGAGCTGGCGGTGGCGCAGGCGAAGGAACTGGCGAACCGGGGCTACCGGGAGATTGTCCTCACCGGCATCGAGATCGTCAGTTGGGGCGCTGACCTGCCGGGCAAGCCGGAGGTGACGGTGCTGATTGAGGAAATCTGTAAGGCTGTGCCGGAGCTGCGGGTGCGGCTGGGTTCCCTGGAGCCGAGAGTGGTGACGGAAAAATTCTGCCGCCGCCTGAGCGCACTTCCCAACCTGTGCCCCCAGTTCCACCTGTCTATGCAGTCCGGCTGCGACACGGTTCTGACCCGGATGAAGCGGAAATACGATACCGCCCGGTATTACGAGAGCGTGGAACTGCTGCGGAAATATTTCCCGGAATGCGCCGTGACTACCGACATGATCGTGGCCTTCCCAGGGGAGACGGAGGAGGAATTTGCCGAAAGTCTGGCATTTATCCGCAAATGCGATTTCGCGGATATGCACATTTTCCCCTATTCCCGCCGCCCCGGCACCCCCGCGGACAAGATGCCGGGCCAGCATAACAACGCCACCAAAGAGGCCCGGAGCCGGGCCGCCATTGCCGTTGCGGAGGAAATGAGTAAGGCTTACCGGGAAAGCTGGGTGGGCCGGACGCTGGAGGTGCTGTTTGAGGAAAAGGATGGGGATTTCTACACCGGCCACGCCCCCAATTATGTGAAGGTCTACGCCGAGGGTGAAAACCTCCATAACGAAATTCGCGCTGTCACCGTCACCGGCGTTTACCGGGATGGCGTATGGGGTGAGCTTCGTAGGGCGGAGTCATAACAGAAGCCCTACGAAATGATTTTACATAACGCGTTTTTTATGCTACAATACCTCGATTTTATTATTTTGGAGGATCTATGAAAACCTTACTCCACATTTGCTGTGCTCCCTGCGCCAACCGACCCATCGATGTTCTGCGCACCGATGGCATGGAAGTGGTGGGCTTCTGGTATAATCCCAACATCCACCCGGTCACCGAGTACCGTGCCCGCCGGAATTGTCTGGAAGAATACGCCAAGGAAATTGAACTGCCCCTGATCATGCGCAATGACTATGGCCTGCGGCCCTTCGTTCGTGCTGTGGCGGAGGACATCCCCCACCGCTGCGGAAAATGCTACGAAATGCGTTTTTATGAGACTGCCCGGCAGGCCGCCGAGGGGGGCTTTGACAGCTTCACCTCCTCCCTGTTCATCAGCCCCTACCAGAACCATGAGCTGATGCGGGAGACCGCCGAACGGGCGGCGGCAGAATATGGCGTGAAGTTTTTGTACCGGGATTTCCGGCCCTACTTCAAGGAAGGGCAGGCCTTCGCCCGGGAGCACGGCTTCTATATGCAGAAATACTGCGGCTGTGTGTTTTCCGAGGAGGAACGGTACATTAAGGCGAAGAAAATCATACCGTAAAGAAGATACAAGATACGAGATACAAGATACAAGATATCCGAACCTGCGGTTTTTCAATCAATATCGTAGCTATTCAGTAGCCACAATTTCCTGCCGAGAAAAGTTTGGGAAACGGTCTAAAAACCGGGGGATTGCCACACCAGTGTGCGCACTGGTTCGCAATGACACGGGCGACTGAATAGCTACTAAATATCTTGTATCTAGTATCTTCTATCTTGTATCTCAGGACATTGGAGGAATTATGTCAACTTACGAATTTTCCGTCCCCACCCTGTTCGGGCTGGAGGGCATTGCCGGCGACGAACTGCGCCGGCTTGATATCGAGAATGTCCGGGTGGAGAACGGCCGGGTGCTGTTTTCCGGGGATGAGCGGGCCCTGGCGAAGGCCAACGTGTGCCTGCGCACCGGCGAGCGGGTGCTGCTGGTGCTGGCCGATTTTCAGGCCACCACCTTTGAGCAGCTGTTTCAGGGGGTCTACCATGCCAATCTGGAGGATTTTATCCCGAAAGACGGCGCGTTTCCTGTGAAAGGCCATTGCTTAAGCAGCCAGCTCATGAGCGTGCCGGACTGCCAGGCCATCGTGAAAAAGGCGGCATCCCGCCGTCTGGGCGAAAAGTACGGTGTTTCCTGGCTTCCCGAGACGGGCGCAAAATACCAGCTGCAATTTTCCATCATGAACGACCGGGTGCAGCTTTTCTTAGACACCTCCGGCCCGGGGCTGCACAAGCGGGGCTACCGGGCGGTGGGCAACGACGCACCCCTGCGAGAGACCCTGGCTGCCGCCATGGTGACACTCACCCGCTACCGGGGCCGGGACTTTGTCTGGGATCCCTTCTGCGGCAGCGGCACCATCCCCATCGAGGCGGCCCTCATCGCCAAGAACCGGGCCCCCGGTCTGGACCGCAGCTTTGCCGCCCAGAAGTGGAAAAACATGGACTCCAAGCTGTGGCTGGACGCCGCAGATGAAGCGATGGACAAAGAGTTCCACGGCGCCTACGACATCTGGGGCGGCGACATCGACCCCGCCGCCATCGAGCTGGCCAAGCACAACGCCGAGCTGGCGGGCGTGGAGGACTGCATCCGCTTCGAGGTGGCGGACGCGGGCAAGTTCCACCGGGACAGCGAGTACGGCCAGCTGGTGACCAACCCGCCCTACGGCGAGCGGCTGCTGGAGAAAAAGGAGGCGGAGGAGCTGTACCGTGTCTTCGGCGCTGCCATGCGAACCATGCCGCCCAAGTGGCGCATCCTGGTGCTCTCCTCCCACACGGAGTTCGAGCGCTGCTTCGGCCGCCCCGCCGACAAGAAGCGGAAGCTCTACAACGGCATGTTAAAATGTGACGTATTCCAGTACGGAAAGTAATTTCTTTGTCAAAATATACAAATTGCAAATCAACAAAGGGGGATTTTGCCCCATGAAGCACATCTTCATCATCAACCCCCACGCGGGAAAGCGGGACCAGACCTCCCGCATCTACGAAATGGCCGACCATCTGCGGGAGGCCCATGGCCTCACCTGCGCCTGCATGCTCACCGACCGCCCCGGCGGCGCCGCGGACATGGCCCGGAAGCTGGCGGAGACCGGCGAGGAGCTGCGGCTCTATGCCTGCGGCGGCGACGGCACCATCAGCGAGGTGGCAAACGGCATTGCGGGCTTCTCTAACGCCGCCATGACCGCCATCCCCACCGGCACGGGCAACGATTTTCTCAAAAATTTCGGCCCGGACATGGAAAAATTCCAGGACGCTGAGAACCTGTGGGCCGGGGAAGTGTTCCCCCTGGACCTCATCGCCTGCAACGGCCGCCTGTGCCTTACCATCGCCTGCAACGGCATCGACGCGCGCATCGCCGACAGCGTCCACCAGTACGGCAACTCCCCCCTGCTCCACGGCCGGAACAGCTATCTGGCCTCCGTGGCGGTGAACTTTCTGTTCAAGCCCATCGGCCGCCATTGGAAAGTCTGGCTGGACGACGAGGCGCTGGAGGACGATTTCGCCCTGGTGTCCATGTGCAACGGGCGGTACTACGGCGGCGGCTCCATGCCGGTGCCGGAGGCCCGGATGAACGACGGCGTGCTACATACCGTTCTCATCAAAAACATCCCCAAGGCCACCTTTGCCCGGCTGTTTGCCCCCTACTCCGCCGGCGAGTACCGGAAGCTCCCGCAGGAACTAATCCGTGTCTCCACCGCCCGGCAGGTCCGTATCCAGGCGGAAGAGGACATCGTCACCTGCCTGGACGGCGAGTGCTTCCGAAGCCGGAAAGTGGTCATGGGCCTGGCGGACAAGCGTCTGCGCTTCTTCGGCCCCAAGGGATGCAGCCCCAACGCCACCGCCCGCTGACAGCCCCGGCGGAAACCTTTACAAATTCTTCATAACTTTTCCGCAAAACCCCCTTTACAAACCAGGGCGGTTGCGCTAATATAGCAGCGTTAGCACTCGTGAGAGTTGAGTGCTAACGCTGACTTTGTTTATTTTTTTATATTATAGGAGGAACTCATTATGAAACTCACCCCGCTTGCAGACCGCGTCATTTTGAAAATGGCCGAGGCTGAAGAGACCACCAAGGGCGGCATTATCCTGACCGGCAGCGCCAAGGAAAAGCCCTCCGTGGCCGAAGTCATTTCCGTGGGCCCCGGCGGCATGGTGGACGGCAAGGAAGTCACCATGACCGTGAAGCCCGGCGACAAGGTCATCACCAGCCAGTACGCCGGCACCAAGGTCACTCTGGAAGAAGTCGAGTATGTCGTCGTCCGCCAGAACGACATTCTGGCAATCGTGGAGTAACTGCCATCTTAAAGAGGGGACTTCGTCCCCCCTTTACCCGTAAAGGGTACGCCGCATCCGTAAAGCAGCAAAGCTGCTAACGGCTGCGCAGTAGATTTCCCCTCGCCAGTGGCAGCGGCCACTGGTGAACGCCGCCCAAGGCGGCTGGGTCGGGGAATTTTCGCCACGCATATGCCGCGGCGAAAATGATTTTATTTCCTTCTTTCGTCTCCGGCGAAAGAACCGGGAAAACCACAGGGTTTCCCCCGGCCCCCTTCCTGCGGGCCGCAAATCTGTTTATTCTAATCTTCTATCTGGAGGTAATTCGTTATGGCAAAGCTCATTAAGCGCGGCGAGGATGCCCGCAAGGCTCTGGAAGCCGGCGTCAACACTCTGGCTGATACCGTTAAGGTCACTCTGGGTCCCAAGGGCCGCAATGTGGTCCTGGACAAGAAGTTCGGCGCTCCCCTCATCACCAACGACGGCGTGACCATCGCCAAGGAAGTGGAGCTGGAGGACCCCTTTGAGAACATGGGCGCCCAGCTGGTGAAAGAAGTCTCCACCAAGACCAACGACGTTGCCGGCGACGGCACCACCACCGCCACCCTGCTGGCCCAGGCCATGATCCACGAGGGTCTGAAGAACCTGGCCGCCGGCGCCAACCCCATTGTGGTCCGCAAGGGCATGGCCAAGGCCGTGGAAGCTGCCGTGGCTGAGGTCAAGAAGCAGGCCAAGACCGTGGACGGCTCCAAGGACATTGCCCGTGTCGGCGCTGTGTCCTCCGGTGACGAGGAGATCGGCAAGCTGATCGCCGACGCCATGGAGAAGGTCTCCGCCGATGGCGTCATCACCATCGAGGAGTCCAAGACCGCTGAGACTTACAGCGAGGTCGTCGAAGGCATGCAGTTTGACCGCGGCTATATCACTCCCTATATGGCTACCGATATGGAGAAGATGGAAGCCGTCATCGATGACGCCTATATCCTCATCACCGACAAGAAGATCTCCGTCATCGCCGACATCCTGCCCATCCTGGAGCAGCTGGTCCAGTCCGGCAAGAAGCTGGTCATCGTGGCCGAGGATGTGGAGGGCGAGGCCCTGAACACCCTGATCGTGAACCGTCTGCGCGGCACCCTGAATGTGGTCTGCGTCAAGGCTCCCGGCTTCGGCGACCGCCGCAAGGAGATGCTGCAGGATATCGCCACCCTGACCGGCGGTACCGTCATCAGCGAGGAGGTCGGTCTGGAGCTGAAGACCGCCACCATTGATATGCTGGGCCGTGCCCGTCAGGTGAAGGTCACCAAGGAGACCACCACCATCGTGGACGGTGCCGGTGACTCCCAGGCCATCGCTGACCGCGTTGCTCAGATCCGTGCCCAGATCGCCAACACCACCAGCGAGTACGACAAGGAGAAGCTGCAGGAGCGCCTGGCCAAGCTGGCCGGCGGCGTGGCCGTCATTAAGGTCGGCGCCGCTACCGAGACCGAGATGAAGGAGAAGAAGCTCCGCATCGAGGACGCCCTGAACGCCACCCGTGCCGCTGTTGAGGAAGGCGTGGTCGCCGGCGGCGGCACCATCTTCGTCAACGTCATCCCCGCTGTCGAGGCTCTGCTGAGCACCGTCGAGGGCGACGAGAAGACCGGTGTCCGCATCGTTGCCAAGGCTCTGGAGGCCCCCATCCGTCAGATCGCCGCCAACGCCGGCCTGGACGGCTCCGTCATTCTGGAGAAGGTTCGCAATTCCGGCAAGAACGGCTACGGCTTCGACGCCTATAAGGAAGAGTACTGCGACATGGTCGCCAGCGGCATCATCGATCCCGCCAAGGTGACCCGCTCCGCTCTGGAGAACGCCGCTTCTGTCAGCTCCATGGTCCTGACCACCGAGTCCCTGGTGGCCGACAAGCCCGAGCCCCCCGCGGCCGCTCCCGCTGCCCCCGATATGGGCGGCATGTACTAAGCGCAAAATCTCCCTGCGGGGGAGGGATTCTTCCCTCCCCCGCAGATTTTTAAAATCTTTTTCAGAAAATCAACTTAAAGGCTTGACAAAACTCTTTTGTTTCTGGTATAGTAATTCGTGCCCGT
>JALFUW010000056.1 GCA_022786995.1 Clostridiales bacterium | reverse complement strand
CCCGGCCTTCCGGTCCCGGGCCACGGTCATGGACACCACCTCGGTATAGGCAAAGGGAATGGCTTTCATGCACTGGGTCAGCTCAGCCATGGATTCCAGCGTCACCGCCGTGGCGACAATCCGGGCGTTGGGGTTTTTATTCAGAATTTCTTCCAAAATCTGCCGCATATTCCCCGCGCTGCCGCCGATGAACACATGGGTGGGGGCAGGCAAACAGGAGCAGGCGTCCGGGGCAAGGCCCGGCACAATGGTCAGATTGTTCAGGTGAAACCTGCGGGTATTCTCACGGAGCAATTCCACTGCCGTGTCCTTGCGCTCGATGGCGAAAACCTGCCCGGAAACGGCTTGCAGGGCCATTTCGATGGCCACGCTGCCGCTGCCCGCGCCCACGTCCCAGCAAATGGCGTGCCCGGTGAGGGCCAGCTTGCTCAGGCACACGCTTCGCACCTCGCTCTTGGTCATGGGCACGGATTCCGTGCGCTGGAAGGCCTCGTCCGGCAGGCCGTGGGTTACAATTTGGTCGGCGGTTTCATTTTCAATGAGAGCAACGCTGAGACTGTCGAAGGTTCTTTCTGACAGCTCGGCGGCAGTACCAACGGTAATCCGCTCCTGGGGGTAGCTTAAATTTTCGCCTACGCTGATTTTCACGCCGCCAAGGCCCGCTTCCGTCAGTTGTTTGCACAGCAGTCCCATGCCGTTTTCACCGCCCACCAGGGTGAACACCCGGCGGCAGCGTTTGATATCCGGCACAATGTCGTGCTCCCGTCCGTGGAGGCTCACCGGGCGCACGTCCTCATAGGCGGTGCCCAATTTTGCGCACAGGTAAACCAGAGAGCTGAGACCCGGCAGCACGGTCACTTCGCAGCCCCCCAGCAAAGGCAGCAGCTTCTTCGTGCCGCTGAAAAAACCCACATCCCCGGACATTGCCACCGCGAATCGGTTACATTCCGGGTGATTTTGGATATATTCCGCAATTTTTACCGGGGATACCGCGTCAAACACCCCCTGCCCCGGACGCAAAGATGCTTCCAGCATCCGTTTCGCGCCAATCAGGCAGTCCGCTTCCTCAAGGCTTCGGCGAACCTCCGCCGTCATGGCCTCCCGGCTGCCGGGGCCGATGCCTACAATGGTGACCTTTGGTTTGCGGTGCAGGTCAAATTTTTGGCACAAAAGGTCGATGGTTTCGGGCAATGTCAGCCCCTCCCGCTGGGGCGGGCGGCCGATGACCACCAGCGTCGCCCCGGCGGTGTGGGCGGCGGTGACCTTCTCGTCAAAGCCCCCGGCGGTGCCGGAATCCTTGGTGACGAGATACTTTGCCCCCACGCTTTTCAGCATGGCAACGTTCATATCTACGGAAAACGGCCCCTGCATGGCAAGGATGTGGGCGGGCTTCAATCCAGCGCTCTGGCACAGATGCAGGGATTCCTCCATGGGGAGAACCCTTGCGTAGACCCGATCGGCAAAATTCGCAAGAAACGCGTATTTTGCTAACTCCTTGGAGCCTGTGGTGAGCAGAATCGTCCCCTCGGTGCCGTTCAGGTAGTCCACCGCGGCGGGGATATCCGGCACGAACACCGCGTCCTCCCCTGCTTTGCAGCCGGTGCGCAGCAGACGCTGATAGGTCACCCCTGATTTTTCACAGGCGGAAGCGATATTTTCCGTCACCACGCTGGCATAGGGGTGGGTAGCGTCGATGACCATGTCAAAGTTTTCCCGGGAAAACAGGGCTTCCATCTCCTCACGGGTAAGCCTTTGGGCGGATATGGTCAGATTCTCCCGGGGGATGAGCAGCGTTTCCCCGTACTCCGTGGCCACACAGGCCGTCACAGATACCTCCTGCCCGCATAAAAACTCCACCAGCTCCCGCCCTTCCGTGGTTCCGGCGAAGACGCACAGCTTACACATCCCGGTATCCTCTGGGGGTGACCATATTCCCGCCGATCATCCGGGTGGATTCATTTCCGATGAACACGGTGCAGAACATATCCACCTGGGCGTCCTTCAGCTGCCCAAGGGTGTAAAAACGGCGGTTTTCGCCCTCTCTGCCGATGTGCTGGGCCACGGCGCAGGGCCGGTTTTCAGGCAGCACCCGCAGCAGAATCTCGCAGGCCCGGCGCAGATGGTCGGGGCGGCCGTGGCTGGCAGGGTTGTAGAGCACCATGCTCAGGTCAGCTTCCGCGGCGCAGGTCAGCCGCTTTTCAATTTTCTCCCAAGGGGTCAGCCGGTCAGAAAGGCTGATGACTGCAAAATCATGGGTCAGGGGTGCGCCTAAGATAGCCGCGCCGCTGCAGGCCGCCGTCAGGCCGGGGATGACCTCGATTTCCGGCTCGGTGGCTTCGCCCCGCAGTTCGTAAATCAGCGCCGCCATGCCGTAGATGCCGCTGTCGCCGGAGCAGACCATGGCAACGGTCTTACCCTTCTTCGCCTCGTCCAGAGCCATCTGGCAGCGCTGGGTCTCCCGGGTCATGGGGGTGGTCAGAAATTCCTTATCCGGGTAGCGCTCCTTGACGAGGTTTACATAAACATGATACCCGATGATGGTATCGCAGTTTTGAAGCGCCCGGTCCGCCCGGACGGTCATATTTTCGTAGTCTCCGGGGCCAATGCCCACAACAATCAGCTTACCCAAAGTGTACCTCCCAATTTTCCATTGCCACTGCCACGGTGACCCCATGGCAGGCGGTTTTCTTTACGATCAAATGGTCTGCGCCAAGCAATGCGGCCCGCTCGCAGACGTTGTCCACGCCGGTGACCTTCTGGACAAAAGGTGACGGCGTGAAGTCCCCTGAAACAGCGTTCAGTTCTTCCGCTGTGTAGAATCGGATGGGGATCGTTTGTTCTTGACAGAAGGACAGCAAGCCTTCTTCCTCCTGTTTTAAGTCGATGGAAGCGGCGCATTTCACAGCCCGGAAATCCAGGCCGTTTTCTTGGAATACCTGCCTGGCCGCCCTTTCAATGGTTTCCTTTTCGATGCCCCGGCGGCAGCCGATGCCCAGGTGTAAGGTCTTCGGAATCAGCCGCAGAGTGTTTTCAAAGGGTTCCTTGTCGGTTACGGTCAGATAGATGCCCAAATTCCCGGTTTCCCCCGAAATGACCCCATTTGGCAGACTTCCATTCACCGGGAAGTCGCTTTTGAAAGGGATATCCCCTTCCAGAATGGCGGCAGACACCGCTTTCGCCAGCTTCATAGAGCTGATGGCGCAGCCGTTTTCCGTGGCCCAAGTGTCCACCGAAAACTTGCGGTTGATGTCGGTGGCTGTGGTGATCACCGGGGTAGCGTGCAGGCTTTCCGCAATGCGGCGGGCAAGAGCATTGGCCCCGCCGATGTGCCCGGACAGCAGCGGAATCACGAAGGTGCCCAGCTCGTCCACGCAGACCACCGCCGGGTCTGTCCGCTTGTCGTGGACATAGGGTGCGATTTTTCGCACCGCGATGCCGCAGGAGCCCACAAAAACCATCAGCTCCGAGGATGCAAAGCACTCCCCATAGCACTTTGGGCTGATGGGTGCAAAGTCCGCTTCGGAGAATCGCTCCATGGTGAAGCTGTTCCAAATCACATCCGGGCAGGCCGCCATAATCCTCCGGGCGGTCTGGCAGCCCTGACGGCTGAAAGCGAAAATGCTGCCCGTCACTGGGTTGCCTCCCGGAACTCGGTGGTGAAGCCGGGGTGGTACAGAAGGCTTCGCATGTAGTCGTCACCCATGCAGTTGCCCACGATGATCAGAGAGGTCTTGGTCAGGCCGTTCTCCGTCACCGTCTTGTGAAGGGTCTCCACGGTGCAGCGGAAGATTTTCTGGTCAGGCCAGGTGGCCTTGTACACCACCGCCACGGGGGTGGTGCCGGGATAGCCGCCAGCCAACAACTCCGCTTGCAGCTGCTCGGTCAGGCTGGTGCTTAAGAACAGCACCATGGTGGACTGGTGGGCGGCAAGGGAGCGGATGGATTCCCGCTCCGGCACCGGGGTGCGGCCCGCCGTCCGGGTGATGATCACCGTCTGGCTCACGTCCGGCAGGGTGTACTCCGCTTTCAGCGCGGAGGCCGCGCCGCAGAAGGCGCTGACACCGGGGCAGACATCGTACTCGATGCCCAATTTGTCCAGTTCGTCAAACTGCTCCCGCACCGCGCCGTAGATGCTGGAATCGCCGGTGTGGAGCCGGACGGTGGTTTTTCCGGCGTTTTCCGCATTTTTGATCACATCAATGACCTGTTCCAGGGTCATTTTTGCGCTGTTGTGAATTTCACAGCTTTCCTTGCAGTAGCTCAGCAAATCCGGGTTCACCAGAGAACCGGCGTAGATGACCACGTCCGCTTCCCCCAAGAGCTTCGCGCCCCGGACAGTGATTAAGTCCACCGCGCCGCTGCCCGCACCTACAAAATGTACCATAATGTTACCCCTTTGTGATTTTTTCGATCAGCTCCATGGCGTTGTCGGATTTCGCCAGAAGCCCGTATTCCTTGGAAAACAGGATGGTGCCGATTTCCATGTCCTCCCCCGCCCGGTGGCGCAGGTGAAACATAACTTTTTCGGTCAGTCCCGTCATTGTTTTTTCAAAACAGCCTGCGTCTTTTATGATTCGCAGAGCGTCGTCACAGGCAACGCATTGTAGGATTTCCCCGATTTTTTCGGGAGAAAGTCCCGCGATCCCAGCGTGAGCCGCCAGAATTTCCATGCGGCAGTCACCGTACTTACTGTGGGTGTTCATCATCCCGCCGGCGATTTTTACCAGCTTGCCGATGTGGCCCACCAGCAGAGCACCACGGAAGCCCAGCTCCCGGCAGATATCCAAAGTCTTTCCAATAAAATTGGAGGACTGCACCGCCTGTTCGGCGTTCAGGGCAAGCCCCGCGCGAATAAAGTCGCAGCCGTAGTTGCCGGGGGTCAGCAGGACGTAATTCTGACCGCTGGCCCGGCGCTGGTTCAGCTCCACCCGGATGGTGTCAATGAGTGCCTTTTCGCTCATGGGCTCCACGATGCCCGTGGTGCCTAAGATGGAAATACCGCCCACAATGCCCAACCGGGGATTGAAGGTCTGCTTCGCCAATTTCTCCCCTTCCGGCACGGAAATGACCACATTCAGGCCGCAATGACTGTCGGTGAGGGTCAGAATTTCCTCCAGATTTTCCCGGATCATCTGCCGGGGAACGGAGTTGATGGCGGCGTTTCCCACGCTCTGGTCAAGGCCCTTTTTCGTGACCCGGCCCACGCCGGGGCCGCCGTCGATGGCAATGCCCAGCTCCTCCTTCGCGGTGACTTCCGCAAAAATAAGGCAGCCGTCGGTCACGTCCGGGTCGTCGCCGCTGTCCTTTCGGATGGCACAGCTCACCCGGTCAGGCCCCATGGAAATATCCTCCACCGCCAGCGTCAGCGTGACACCCTTGGGGGTAGTTAAAGAAATGGTTTCCTTTTTTTGCCCAGTCAGCAGCATCCAGGCCGCCGCCTTGGCTGCCGCCGCGGCACAGGAGCCGGTGGTATAGCCGAAACGGAGTTTTTTCCCGTCTTTTTCGATGAATTCTTCCATAATCAGCGCATAATTTGATAGAGCATGGCGTTGCAAATGGCCGCCGCCACGTTGCTGCCGCCCTTGCGGCCCCGGGCCACGATGTAGGGCACGTCGGTGCCGATGATCAGCTCCTTGCTCTCCACCACGTTCACAAAGCCCACGGGCACGCCGATAATCAGAGCCGGATTCAGCTTCCCCGCCAAAATCTGCTCGTGCAGGGAAATCAGGGCCGTGGGGGCGTTGCCGATGGCGAAAATGCAGGGTTTTGGAAGTGCCGCCGCCCGCTCCATGGAGACGATGGCCCGGGTGATGCCCCGCGCCTTGGCTTCCTCCGCAACATCCGGGTCGGACATGAAGCAGTGGACCTCGCCGCCGAGCCTGCCCAGAATGGTCTTGTTGATGCCGGAACGGGCCATCTGGGTGTCGGTGACGATGTCGCAGCCATTCTTCAGGGCCTCGATGCCCTTTTGCACAGCGTGCTCGGAAAAGACCAGATTTTGCACATAGTCAAAATCCGCGGAGGTGTGGATGACCCGCTTGATGACCAGCTCGTTTTCC
>JALFUW010000055.1 GCA_022786995.1 Clostridiales bacterium | reverse complement strand
ATGGACATCCATCCCAATATAGGTTATACTTGTCATGGTGACTCCTCCTTGTATGTGGTAATTCCAGTTACTTTTGCGTTGCACCTTAAGTATGACAGGTAAACCCACGTTTTACAAGTGAGGAGTCATTTCATATTGTCTTCTTGTATTTCCGAGTTCCTTTTCCAAACTTAAAAAATAGGTTTCCGCCTGCCACGGCAAACAATCGAATTCATAGACCCAAGTAGTAAAGGCTGAACTGTCATAGTTCGGCACGCGTTTGGGAGGTTACACTATGAAAGAGGTTCCCATCTGGGAGAAGGCCAACCTGACGCTGGAGGAGGCTGCGGCCTACTCCGGCATTGGCACCGGGATGCTGCGGGAGATTACCAACGAGGAAGGCTGTAATTTTGTGCTGTGGGTCGGCACCAAGCGGCTGATCAAAAAGTGGCTTTTTGACCAATTTATTGAGCGTTCCTATTCAATTTAGTACATTTCATCCGTAGCCAAAACCGCCTCGGTGTGATATGATAGTCATGTCACATCGAGGCTCCTTTCACCAGGAAGGAGTATATCCATGAAAAGGAAGCTTCATCCCAACGATCCGCTGCCCACCATCACGCCCCATGTGCTGCGGCATACCTTCTGCACCGATATGGCGAACGCCGGAATGGACATCAAGGATCTGCAATACCTGATGGGTCACTCGGATGCGGAGGTAACGCTGAATGTCTACACCCACGCCTCCTACGCCCATGCGGAGTCCGCGATGCAGAAGATTTTACAGTTCCAGCCGGACAACCCGGCGCAGAAGCTGGGCTGATTACTACACCAATTCTACACCAATCGGTGGTACAGTTATGGAGAGTTGCGGAGATTTACAAATCGAATAAGTTCGAAAAGTAAGGACTTTTTAATATATAAATGGTTATAAAGGGATATAAAGTATGGTAAAATCTTATTTTTGTGCCACGGCACCATCTCAATTGGCTGAGATTTGCCTTGGAAAACCACGATAAATCACGATTCAAACAGCAATTACTACCAATTTACTACTTTTTTGAGTTCCGATATGATGATAAAAGCATGAAAAGCAGTCCCGAACGGGAGATTTCTCTCCTGCTTGGAACTGCTTTTTGTTTGTATGCCATTTCGTCCAAAACGTGGTTTTGCGATATACAAACACTTTTCGGTGCACCACTTTGCGGCACAATCGACACGGAAGCTGTTATCCGCTTTTTTGTGAGATGTTACCTCTTGACGGAGGCCATTTCATAACAGTCGATAAGCATTATATTTTTTATTTCATTGTAATTACATGTTGACATTTTGTAAAAATGATATATGCTATAGATATGATTTTGGTGAATGGATAAAAAGAAGGGGATTATCATGAATTTACAGGAAGAACGCTTTAAATTGAATAAGGATATCCCTATTCCACTTTACTATCAGGTAAAGCGGATGATACTGAACGAGTTGGCCTGCGGTAATCTACAATTGGGAGACAAGCTCCCGGCGGAAACGGAGTTTTGCGAGCATCTTCAGCTCAGCCGGCCTACCGTTCGTCTGGCACTGAATGAGTTGGTAGCGGAAGGCATTTTGATTCGGAAAAAGCGCAGTGGAACCTTTGTTGCTGAACCCAAAATTGAACTGGGACTGGATATCTGTATCGAGCAGTTTGGAAAATACATGGAGAAGACCGCGAGAGAGTGTACCATTCAGGTGCTGGATATGTGTGTTGTAGATAGGATCGGTGAAATCAATCAGCGCCTTAACCTGCCTTCCGGAGAACGACTCATTTACCTCAAGCGCAAATGGCTGGTTGGAAACTGTCCCATTGTTTATAATGCCTCTTATATGCCGGAAAGCCTTTGGGAATCCTTCAAAGATCAAGACTTTACAAAAAACAGTCTTTTCGAGATACTGGAACGCTGTATCCAGTCCCCGATTTCCCACCGAAAGGTGAAGGTGGAAGCTGTGCTTGCCAGTAAAAACGACATCGATCTATTGGAAATTGACCGTACCCGTGCATCGCTGTTGTATGTGGCAGATTTGCTCCAGAGCACTGACGGCACCCCTCTATGCTGGTCAATTTCCCGTTATCGCGGAGATAAAGTATATCTTGCCTATCAAATCTGAATTCGTTCGCATCCCGGTTTGTTTAAATCTACAAACCGGGATGTTCCTTTTTGTCGAAAGTGATATATTGACATTATGTAAGTCTCGTGCCTATAATATTACTAGAAATTACATATTGAAAATATGTTATTATTACAGGACATAACGACAAGGATGGTCTTAGTATGAAACACTTGACAATGCAAGCGGCATATAAGCGGGTTGGTCGCATGGAACAACTGGCCGGAATGAAACGCTATGTGCTACAGGAAGGAAGACAGCGCGGCGTTCACGCCGTTGATTTATGGAACGGAGACGGGTTGTATATGACGATCCTACCCGACCGGGCATCTGATATTGCATCGTTGACCTTCCGTGGTAAATCCCTGTGCTGGCTGTCTGGTGTGGGCATCTCGGGTCCGGAATTCTGGCATAAAGGCGATTTTGAGTGGGACAGGAATTTTGGCGGTGGAATGATGGCTACCTGCGGCTTGACAACAGCTGGTCTACCCAGCACGGATGATGGTGAAAAGTTGATGCTCCACGGCGAGATTTCCAATATCCCCTCGGAGGAAGTGAATTGCCGCAGCTTCTGGAAAGAAGACGGCTACTATCTGCAGTATAGCGCCAAGACCCGCCAGGTCAGGCCCTACGGTGAGAATCTGTGCCTTACCAGAGAAATCACCGTAAAGATGGGTGAAAATGTGATTCGGGTACGCGACATGGTCGAAAACCTTGATTTTCGGGAATCTCCGTTGATGATGATTTATCACATGAATTTCGGTTATCCCCTTCTGGATGAGAATGCAAAGCTTTACCTGACCGCTGATGCCTGCTTCCCGACTTCTCCCTGGGCAGAGGAATCTCTGGATCAGATCGGTCATATCCCTGCGCCGGATGATGGATACAAAGCCAGAGCATATAACCATACCGTGTATGCGGATGTCGATGGCTTTGCGTATGCATCCATTTTGAATGAACCCTTGGGCTTGGGCGCCACCGTGAAATTCGCGTCAGACAATCTCAATAAGTTCAACCTTTGGAAATGTCTGCAAGAACGCAATTATGTTGTAGGTCTTGAGCCATGCAACTGCCGCACCTGGGGACGGGATAAGGCCAGAGAAAACAACGATCTGGTATTTCTGAAGCCATTGGAACGCAAGGAGTTCTGCATTGAACTTCAGATCCACACCGGAAAAGAAGAGCTTGAGCAGGCAAAACGGCGCTACCCTGCCTGCCTGTAGGAGGAAAGACTATGCTGGAGCAGGAATTATATCAGATCCCTCTGATTGATACCCACGTCCACCGGGTTCATCCTGACAGAGCGCCTCAATGGGGAAATCTTGGAGGGGGGTACATTCCGGGACCGGGGCAGGAGAATTTTGGCCGACAGACCATTCTGTACGGTATGGTCATGGAGCGGCTCCGCAGGAAATTCAGGATGTGTGAGAATGCTTCCATGGGGCAGATTGAGCAGGAGAGATTCCGGCGTTATCAGGAAAACCCGCAGGCATACTACACTTGGCTGCTCTCCGACTGCAACGTTGCCATGCATTGCTTGGAAATCGGGAGTCCGATCGGCGGCCCAGCCTACTCCGAGGAAGAAAAGGCTTATTTCAACGCCTCCATTCCGGAGAGCAAGCGCGCAAACATCGTTCGTTTGGATCGGATACTGGATGAGCTGATTCCCCAAAACCACGTTTTTTCCATGTTGTGCAGCCGATACACAGAGGCGCTGTGCAACCAGATTCTTGATGAGCACGCTGTTGGCCTGAAATCCTGCATCGCATACTACGGCGGACTGGATATCTGGATTCCAACCAGAGAGGATGCTGAGAAGGCATATGAGAGAATCCGGCAGGAACGTGCTATGCCCGGCGACCAGAAATGCTTGCGCTGCTTTATGCTGATGGAAAGTATGGAAATCGCGGCGCAGAAAAATCTTCCGGTGCAGTTCCATACCGGAGCCGGGGGAGGAAGCTGGATCGATTTCAAAACCCTCGACCCCATGAACATGATTGATTTTCTTCAGGATGAACGGGTTAAAAACCGTGTCCGTGTGGTGCTTCTGCATGGCGGTCATCCTCATGAAGAGAATACCAGCTATCTATGTGCGCAGTTTTCCAATGTCTACAGCGACTTCTCCGGGACATTCTACCTGTGCAGTCTGAAAGGCGTGGAACGCATGGCGGCACTGCTGGAGCGGGCGCCTCTCAGCAAAATCATGTATGGAAGTGATGGGGTGATGTTTCCGGAGGTCTCCTGGTTTGCGCATCATCACTTCCGAAAGCAGCTTGCGGCGCTCTTGAACCAGATGATTGAAAATGGATATCTGACCAAAGCCAGGGCCTGGGAGGCGGCAAATATGTTCTGCCTCCAGAATGCGCTCAACTGCTACAGCGAACTGCAAAACCGGCTCTGATCTTATCATGCCGTATTGAAACTTGGAGGTTATTGTATGGATTTAGGATTAAAAGGGAAAGTCGTGGTTGTAACCGGTGCGAGCAAAGGCATCGGTTTGGCAACTGCCAAAGAATTACTCAGGGAAGGCGCAAAAGTCGCCATTTGTTCTTCCAGGGAAGCACATCTGCGGGAAGCCGAGGCAGCACTAAAGCCTCTTGGAACAGTTTACGCGGAAGTGGTGGACATGACAGTGGAAGCCCAGGCGTATGCCTTTGGTGACCATGTTGCTGAGAAGCTTGGCCCCATCAGCGCATGGGTCAATAATGTGGGCGCCCAGTTCACCAAGAGACCGGACGAAGAAGAATACTCCGATGAATTAATGGAGCGGGTCTTTGCCATCTGCTTCAAAGCCGCGATGTACGGCTGCCAGGCAGCATTTCGTTCCATGAAAAAGAATGGAGGTGGCTCTATTGTCAATATCAGCTCCTTGGGCGGACGCTGCCCCACCACTGGAGCAGCCACGCTGTATGGTCCCATGAAAGCAGCCACCAATATGCTCTCTGTCACCATGGCCGGCGAATATGCCGCTTACGGCGTAAGAGTCAATACTGTGCTGCCCGGTTATACCATGACCGAGTTTAATACGGAGCATACAACAGAGGCAAATATGAAACACATTTGTCAGGGCACGTTGCTGCAGCGTCCCGGGCGTGTAGAAGAAGTGGCGAAACCCATTGTATTCCTCTGCGGCAATGGTTCTACATTTATGACAGGTACATCCATTGAGGTCAGCGGCGGCCGCGGCATTACCCTCAATCCCGATTATTCTTTCCGGGAGCGGGAACGCAAGCAGGACTGATAAAGGAGGCAAATTATGACAGCAAGCGAACGGCTTCGTCGTATGGTGGAGGGAAAACCAATGGCTGAGATCGGCGCCAGCGGCTGGCTGCACAGCCCGGGTACCGATCGGGATTCAGCGGAAGTCTTCTCCTCGGAGATTATTCGCATGACTGACCGCAGCCGCTGGGATCTCATTAAAATCATGCCCAACGGCGTGTATAATCAGGAGGCTTACGGCTCTGATATCGAGTATTTCTCGGGAGAATTGTCCGCCGAGGATCTGAAAGCAAAACGTGTTTTTCAGATTCACAACTATTTGATTCAGGCACCCCGGCAGATGGAGGCGTTTCCGGTTCTTGACGTGTCCAGGAACCGTGTCTATCAGCGGGAAATAGCAAACGTTCGCGCGTTGGCCGCGCACTACAAGGGGACGGTTCCCATTTTGCCGACGATTTTTACGCCGATGCACTGCATCCCTGAGTTTGTGGGCGGTATCGACAAGGCTCGCTGGTACTATGAAAACCATCCTGACGCTGTAGACAAGATGCTGCAGGCGCTTGTCCAGACCGAGCTTCAGTTGGTGGATGCGTATATTGACGCCGGTGCGGATGGCTTCTTCTTTGCTCAGCGCTACAGCAATTCCGATATTCTGTCGGAGTCGGAGTTTGAACGTTTTGCACGCCCCTATGACGAAATGCTTCTTGACAGGATTCAGAACCGCACATGGTTTAATATGATTCATGTTCATGGCGCTCGGAACTTCTTCTGGGATCAGTTCAAAACCTACCGTGTACAGGCCATCAGCTGGGAGAACACCCCTCAGCAGATCCCGGAAGCGGAGCGCTCCACGGTGGCAAAGGTGCGGAAAGTAACCGACAAGGTTCTGGTTACCGGTACGGATCAGTTCCACGATTTCTATGGTACAACACAGGAGATACTGGAACGTTTCCGCAGCCGTGTGGTACGAGCAGCCCAAGAGTCGGAGGATAACCGCCTGATTTTTGCGCCCGGCTGCTCCCTGCCGCTGGATATTACGGAAGACGCCGTTCATCAGCTGCGAATTGCAGCCGATGAATACAATGCCGGGATGATTGGGTGATCGAGGTGAATGAGCAGTGCCAATGGACAGCATAGAAAATACTTATATTTCCATTCTACGGGAGGAGCTGATTCCGGCCCAGGGATGCACCGAGCCGATTGCCCTGGCTTTTTGCTCGGCGAAGGCGCGTGAAGTGCTGGGGCATCTGCCTCAGCGGCTGCGGGTGCGCGCCAGCGGTAATATCATTAAAAATGTCAAGGGTGTCATCGTTCCGGGCACCAATGGACGCAAGGGAATTGAGGCAGCGGCAATCTTCGGCGCCGTCGGGGGATGTGCAGGCAAAGAACTGGAGGTTCTGTCGGAAATCACGCCGGAAAACCGTGTGCTGGCCGAATCTCTGCTGGAACAGCCGGGTTTCTGCACTGTAGAGCACCTGAAAACGGATAGCAAGCTCCATATCATCGTTGAGGCATTCTGGGGGACGGAATGGGCATTGGCAGAGATACGGACGCGGCACACCAATCTGATCCGATTGGAGCGAAACGGGGTGTCTCTTTTCGAGAAACCCGACGAAGGTGGCGATACGGAAGAACCTCAGGCCAATCACAGGCTTCTGACGGTGGACGGCATTATTTCCTTCGCGGAGAATGTGGAAATTTGCAGGATTAAGGACATTATCGAGCGTCAGATTGCCTACAATTCCGCGATTTCCAATGAAGGTCTGACCAATTCATATGGAGCCAATATCGGAAAGACCTTGCTGGAAGCCGAGGACAGCAGTATATGGACGCAGGTGAAAGCCGCTGCCGCGGCAGGGTCCGACGCCCGTATGAGCGGCTCCCTGCTCCCGGTGGTCATCAATTCCGGATCCGGCAATCAGGGCATTACCGTATCCATGCCGGTGGTAGTGTATGCGCAGCATTTGGGCGTGTCGCATGATAAGCTGATCCGTGCTCTGGCGATCAGCAATCTGGTGGCGATCCATCAGAAAACAATGGTCGGACGTCTTTCCGCCTACTGTGGAGCGGTCAGCGCGGCAGCCGGAAGCGCCGCCGCGATTGCCTGGATGGATGGCGCGTCCCGGGAGATGATTGCGGCGACAATCAGCAATACACTGGCAAATGTCTCCGGAATCATCTGCGACGGCGCAAAGCCCTCCTGTGCCGCAAAGATATCCTCTGCGGTAGAGGCTGCGCTTGTTGGCTATGCGCTTGCCAAAAAGCAGCGTTCTTTCCAGCCCGGAGACGGAATCGTGAAAAACGATTTGGAAGCCACCATATCCGCTGTAGGCGAAATCGCGAGCAAGGGTATGATACAAACGGATGAGGAAATTATCCGCATTATGATTTCCTGATGGGGCGGCCGACTATGTCAAAACGAATCAAAGCCTCTTTCCTTATGCTGGTATCCGCCATGTGCTTTTCCGCGATGCAGGTTGTCATTGCCTTCAGCGCGGATCGGATCCCGCTGTTTGAACAGCTGTTTTTCCGAAATCTGTTCGCCGCAGCAGTGGCATTTGCGGAAGTGCGGCGTGAGAAGCAGCGCCCGTTTGGAAAGGCATCGAACCGAAAACTGCTGCTGATTCGTTCCGTGGCAGGATATCTTGGTATGGTCTGCCTGTTCTATGCCAGTGCGCATGCGGCACAGGGAGACGTTTCCGTAATGAATAAGCTGTCACCGTTTCTGGTGACGATGCTGGCGGTAATCTTTCTGCGCGAAAAAATCACGCTGCGTCAAACGGCGGCGTTGCTGCTCGCTATGGCCGGTGCTGTGACGGTATGCAATCCGTCCTTTCAATCCGGGCTGTTTCCCATATTTGTCGCGTTCTTGTCCGCACTTTTTTCCGGCATCGCGTATACCGTCGTGGGGGCGCTGAAGGGGAAGGAAAAGCCCTGCGTTGTGATATTCTTTTTCTCCTTCTTTTCTACCGTTCTGACAGCGGTGCTGATGCTGCCGAATTTTGTGGTTCCCACAGTGAAAGAAGCGGGGATGCTGGTGTTGATCGGCGTGTTCGCACTGGGCGGGCAGTTAACGCTAACGCACTCGTACGCCATGGCGGATGCGTCAGAAGTGAGTGTTTTCAATTACGCCGGGATTCTGTTTTCCATGATATTCGGATTCCTGTTTCTGGGACAGCACATCAAAGAATCCTCCGCAATCGGCGCCGCTCTGGTCATTCTTGCCGGACTGATCGCTCTGTCAGGGCAGATCGGGAACGCAGGCAGCAAAAAAACCGCCTGACTTGACAAGGTATACAAAAACAGATACTATGATTTGGCTTTTTCGTAGAATGTTGCATAACATATTGACAAAATGTATATAGGTGGTATTATGTAGGTAGAAACGGCATTACAAAATGACATAATGTAATGTGCGAGGATACAACAAACAACAAAACAAAGGAGATGCACAGTATGAAGAAAAAAATGATGAAGATCACCTGCCTGCTTCTGGCTATGGTGATGCTGCTGGCTCTGGCCGGTTGCGGCGGCTCGGCCCCCTCCGAAGCCAAGGCCTCTGAAGCCCCCACATCCGCTGCTGGCAACAGCGGCAACACTGCTTCCGCGAAGAACAAGCTCGCATTCTTCCTTCCTATGACCGGCGATCAGATGCAGTATGGCGAATCCCTTTCCCGTGGCGCGAAGCTGGCTCTGAAGCAGTACAACGAAGCACACGGAACTGACTATGTCATCGAAGTGTTTGATGATAAGGGTGACCCCACCGAAGCAGTCAATGTTGCCAACAAGATTGTTACCGATCCTACGGTGATTGCCGGCATGGGCAGCTTCTCTTCCTCCTGCGCAATGGCAGCCGCTCCTGTTTTTGAGGAAGCCGATCTGCTGCTGTTCAGCCCCAACGCTTCCCACACCGACTTCCCCTCTATGGGCAAGAACATGTTCTCCGCAGTTATGAGCCAGAAGTACGAAGGCGCTGAGTTTGCCGATGCTCTGATTGGCCGTTTTGGCACTCAGAACATTGCGCTGCTGTATCAGAACACTGACCATGGTGTTATCGCCACCGATGTATTCTCCAAGGAATACGAGGCAAAGGGCGGTGCTGTCATCAGCAAGGAAACCTTCGTTCCCGGTCAGACCACCGACTTCTCCCCTGTTCTGTCCAAGATCAAGGAAAAGAACCCCGACCTGCTGTATGTGAACGCTTCCTACAGCGATTGCGCTCAGATCCTGATGCAGGCCAAGGCCCTGAATCTCAACTGTCAGTATGTATGCCCCGGAATGGCATTGACTGAGGAGTTCCTGAAGGTTGTTGGCACTACCATCGATGGCACACTGGTACTCAGCTCCGTTCCCGCGTTCCTGCCCTCCGTCCTGGAGACCGCAAAGCTGGATGCTTCTATGCAGGCTTTCGTGGATAGTTATACCACTGAGTATAATGAGATTCCCGATGGCTTTGCAGCCAGTGCGTTTGACGCTGTGAATATCGTCCTGGATGCGTGCGCCAAGGTCGGAACCGATACCCCTGTCCTGCGGGAGGAGATCGCCAAGCTGCGTGACTTCCCTGGTGTTTCCGGTTACAACATGCAGTTCAACGAGAGCAAGGAAATGGTCAAGGGCATTTACATGTTCCAGATTCAGAATGGCCAGTTTGTTGTTGCTGAGTAATGCTTGAAAAAGCGGGAGAGCGCACCGAAACGTGGCTCTCCCGCCAATTCCATATTAATCAAAATTAAGGCGGTGACGATGATTTGTTTTTACAACAGTTGATCAACGGCATTACAATCGGCAGTATCTACGCTTTGGTTTCTATTGGTTTCACCATGGTGTTTGGTGTGCTGGAGCTGACGAACTTTGCAAACGGCTCCCTATATATGCTGGGTGCATATTTGTCCCTGATGCTGTACACATCTACCGGAATGCCTTTCTTCCTGGCTTTCTTTCTGAGTATCCTGCTGACCGGATGCGCTGGCTTCTTTCTGGATCGGTTCGCGCTGCGGAGACTTCGCAACAAAAAGGCGCCGAAACTGACTGCCCTGATAACGACACTTGGCATGTCCATGATCTTTGACAATTTCATCATGTTGGTATTTGGCAGTGAAACGAAGTCCTTCCCGAACCAGTTCAACTTTGGATCCTTCGAAATTGGCAGTGCGGTGGTAAGCTGGGTTCAGGTTATCATTCTGGTTACTGCTTTCCTTTTGATGCTGATTCTCTCCTTTGTTGTGTATAAAACCAAGATAGGCAAGGCCATGCTGTGCACCGCCCAGAACGCAGAGGCAGCCCGCCTCATGGGTATCAACGTGAACAGCGTGATTGCATTTACCTTTATTATCAGCGGCGTTCTTGCCTGTATCTCCGGCAATCTGGTTGGCATGTATTACCAAACGGTCAGCGTAACCATGGGCGCCAGCGTTGGCATGAAGACCTTCGCCTCCGCCATTCTGGGCGGTGTCGGTGTTCTGCCCGGTGCAATGGTCGGAGGACTGCTAGTTGGAATCATTGAAACATTTGCTGCGGGCTACATAAGCTCGGGATACCGGGACGCGATCGCCTTTTTGGTGCTGATTGTCGTTCTGCTGTGCAAGCCCAGCGGTTTGTTTGGCAGCAAGCAGATTAGCAAAGTGTAAGGAGGAACAGAAATGCTGGAAAAAATCGCGCAGAAATTGGTAAAGCACAGAGTTCTTCTCCTCGCTTTGGCACTGTTGTGTTCCATCGCTCTTCCGTTTGTTTTCCCGGATAAATACGTTATCCGGATTGCAACGGTCAGCTTGCTGTATGTAATGATTACGTTAAGCCTCAACCTGATGGTGGGATACTTGGGACAGATGTCCTTTGGACACGCGGCATTCTATGGTATTGGCGCCTACACTGCCGCAATTCTAACCACAACCTATCATGTTCCTTTCCTGATTGCCTTTGTGGCTGCTGGCATTGTTGCGGGCTTGTTTGGGCTTCTGCTGGGGCTGCCTGTTCTAAAGCTGAAGGGCTACTATTTCACCATCATCACCATGGTTTTTTGTGAGATCATCCGTGTGGTTGAGCTGAACTGGATGAGTCTGACCCGCGGACCGCTGGGAATAATGGCAATTCCAAAGCCTTCCCTCTTTGGCTTCGTATTCAGTACCCCGATACGCCTTTACTTTTTCGTTCTTGTAGCAGTAATTGTATCGACTCTTGTTGTGAAAAATCTGATGAATTCCCGGATCGGTTATGCGATTTTGGCAATTCGGGATGATGAATTGGCCGCCGAAGCAATGGGCATCCCCGTTTTTCGGTACAAGATGGTGGTGTTTATCATTTCCTCCTTGATGGTTGGTCTGGCAGGTGCTTTCTATGCGGCGTATACCAGCTACATTGACCCGAGCAGCTTCGCCGCTTCACAGTCAAACAACATGCTGGTCATGGTTATTTTTGGCGGTCTGGGCAATACCGTGGGCAGCTTCATTGGCGCAATCGTCCTGACGGTTCTTCCGGAGCTTTTGCGTGGCATGGCGCAGTATCGCCAGTTGATTTACGGCATTCTGCTGGTAGTGCTGATGATGGTAAAACCTCAGGGCCTGCTGGGTGACATTAACTTCAAGTACATCCGTCAGCGGATGGCTCAGGCAAAAGAAGAAACGGGGGCGCTGAAAAAATGAAAGAAGTAATTCTGAAAACAGAGCATATTACTCAGCGCTTTGGCGGTCTGGTGGCACTTTCAGACATCAGCATGGAAGTCCGCAGTGGAGAAATCATCGGAATAATCGGTCCCAACGGCGCTGGCAAGACGACACTCTTTAATGTGATTACCGGCATTTATACGCCCACTGAGGGTAACGTTTCCCTTTTGGGGCAGAATGTCACTGGCTGGAAACCGCATAAAATCACCCAACTTGGATTTGCCAGAACATTCCAGAATATCCGTCTGTATGCCCGACTGAGCGTCCGGGACAACGTAATCTCCGGTATGCACTGCCATACCAAAAGCGGTATCTTATCTTCTGTTTTCAACACAAAATCGAAGCGTCAGGAAGAAAAGCAGTGCGAGGAAGAGGCTGATGAAATACTAAAGCTTCTTGATCTTTACAAATTCCGCTTTGAAATGAGTACAAGCCTTCCCTATGGTGCCCAGCGCAAGCTGGAGATTGCCCGCGCTCTGGCGACCCATCCCAAGCTTCTGCTGCTGGATGAGCCTGCGGCCGGTATGAATGAGCAGGAGACGGCGGATTTGGCCAATATCGTCTACCGCCTGAAAGAGATGGGCTACACCATTCTGCTGATTGAGCACGATATGAAGTTCGTTATGAATATCTGTGAGAGGCTCTATGTTCTGAACAACGGCTGCATGATTGCCAGCGGCACTCCAGCTGAAATTAAAGTGAATCCCGTTGTCGTAGAGGCCTATCTGGGCAAGGAGGACTGAGCATGGCTTTACTAAAACTGGAAAATGTTACTGTAAACTATGGCAGCATCAATGCCTTGCGCGGCATCAATCTGGAAGTGAATGAAGGCGAAATTGTTACGCTGATCGGCTCCAATGGTGCAGGCAAGAGTACCACCATGCGCACGGTTATGGGTCTGAAGCACTGCGATCAGGGCAAGATATTCTTCGGCGGTGAAGAGATCACCAACAAAGATACCCAGGTCATGGTTCGTAAGGGCATGATTCTCTCCCCGGAAGGGCGGCAGGTGTTCCCTCGTTTCTCCGTTTTGGACAACCTGCACATGGGTGCCTACAGCCGCCCTGACAGTGAAATTGCCGGCAGTTTGGACACAGTATTCTCCCTGTTCCCCAAGCTCTATGACCGTCGCGGACAGATTGCCGGCACTCTGTCTGGCGGTGAGCAACAGATGCTGGCTGTGGGTCGGGCAATGATGGGCAAGCCCCGTCTGCTTCTGCTGGACGAGCCCTCACTGGGACTGGCACCGCTGGTCATTAAGGAAATATTTGACATGATAGACAAGATTCGGGATATGGGTACAACTATTCTTCTGGTAGAACAGAATGCGCGAGTTGCTTTAAGGCACTCTGATCGAGCCTATGTTCTGGAGACCGGTAAGATTGTATTACAGGATACCGCAGAAGCACTGCTTAAATCTGATGTGGTGCGCGAGGCCTACCTCGGAGGTTTGTAACAGTTTCGGGAGGAAATAGCTATGAGCGCAATAGAACGATTTGCAAATTCCGTTATTGTTCCTGTCGTCGTTCTTGAAAAAGTTGAGGAGGCCGTGCCTACTGCGAAAGCCATGGCTGCCGGCGGCGTAGACACCATGGAAATCACCTTCCGCACTGCCTGCGCTCCCGAGGCCATCAAGGTCGTGGCGGAGAACTGCCCCGAGGTGCTGGTGGGCGCCGGTACCATTGTGAGCGTGGAGCAGGCGAAGCTGGCGGTGGAGATGGGCGCCAAGTTCATCGTGTCGCCCGGCTTCTCCGATGAAGTTGTGGGCTGGTGCGTGGAGAATAACATCCCCGTGACCCCCGGCTGCGTGACCCCCACCGAGATCATGGCCGCTATGAAGCACGGCCTGAAGCTGGTAAAGTTCTTCCCCGCCAACGTCTACGGCGGCTTAAACGCCATGAAGAATCTGGCTGCTCCCTTCGTGGGCATCAAGTTCCTACCCACCGGCGGCGTCAACAGCGGCAACATCAAGGAGTACATCGACGCCCCCTTCATCCACGCGGTGGGCGGCAGCTGGGTCTGCCCCAAGGCGGACATCGCCGCGGGTAACTGGGAGAAGATCACCAATCTGTGCCTGGAAGCACGGAAAGCAGCCAAGGAGGGTTAATGTATGGCTAGAATTGTGACTTTCGGTGAGCTGATGCTGCGGCTTCAGCCCTACAACTATGAGCGTTTCGTCCAGTGTGACCATGTGGAGTTCACCTTCGGCGGCGGCGAGGCCAACGTTGCCGTGTCCCTTGCCAATTACGGCATGGACGCCGCCTACGTTACCAAGCTGCCCGCCCATGCCATCGGTCAGGCGGCGGTCAACTCCCTGCGCCGCTATGGCGTGGATACCTCCCTGATTGTCCGGGGCGGCAACCGTGTGGGCATCTACTTCAACGAGAAGGGCGCTTCTCAGCGGGGCAGCGTGTGCATCTACGACCGTGCCCACTCCGCCATTCAGGAGGCCCAGCCCTCTGATTTCGACTGGGACAAGATTTTCGAAGGCGCGGTCTGGTTCCACTTCACCGGCATCACGCCGGCTTTGGGCGAAAATATGGTGGATGCCTGCCGGGAGGCCTGCAAGGCCGCGAAAGCAAGAGGCATCAAAATCTCCTGCGATCTGAACTACCGGGGTAAGCTGTGGACCCGTGACCAGGCCCGTGCTGCCATGACCGACCTGTGCCAGTATGTGGACGTGTGCATCTCCAACGAGGAGGACGCCAAGGATGTGTTCGGAATTGAGGCCGAGGCCACGGACATCTACGGCGGCAGCCTGAACCACGAGGGCTACAAGTCCGTTGCCAAACAGCTGGCGGACAAGTTCGGCTTTGAGATGGTCGCCATCACCCTGCGTGAATCCCACTCCGCCTTCGACAACGGCTGGTCTGCCATGCTGTACAATGTGGCCAAGGACGAGTACTGCTTCTCCAAGAAGTATAACCTGCACATCATCGACCGGGTTGGCGGCGGCGACAGCTTCGGCGGCGGCCTGATCTACTCCCTGCTTTCCGGCAAGGATACCCAAGCGGCTGTTGAATTCGCGGTTGCGGCTTCCGCCCTGAAGCATTCCATCGAGGGTGACTACAACATGGTCACCGTGGCCGAGGTGGAGAAGCTGGCAGGCGGCGACGGCTCCGGCAGAATCCAGAGATAAAAACGATACTTACTTCCTTACGGGCATGGGAACACAGTCTGACAGACAGCTGCGTTCCCATGCCGGGATTGCAATTATGTGTAAGGTGACCTATGGAACATCATAACTCTACTGCTGGAGTAATCGGAGACCTGTAGTCTAGCGCCTGCAGAGAGATTCCGTGCCGACTCACACTCCCAATTACGGTATTATTCAATTTGTTATTCGCCAAAAAAGAATCCCGGAGCTTTATCACCTTCACAGATGAAGCTCTGGGATTTTTTCTTTTCTGCCGTTTTGAAAGGAATGCCCAGAAACCTTTTTTATTTTTAGGTACTCATTTTAAACGGGCGGGAATTCCAATGGATAGCTTTGCCAATCCTGCTGCCAATCCTCTAGGAATGAGGTGTTCCCGGGATATCCTCTTAACGATGAGGATGCTTTTCAAGTCTTGCTTTCGGGAGTCCATATTGTGGATTACCAGTTGAGGACTTCCCGTGTTTCCTTAAAGGGGGTAAAAATCCCAGGGTTTGTCGGCAGCTGCATATTGGATGCAAAGTTGCCGCTTCCACTTTTGGAATTGTGGAATACACTGCTACTCTTTGCAGACTATTCAGGAATCGGTATCAAAACCGGCTTGGGCATGGGTGGAGTTCACGTCCAATGGCTTAAGCAATGCAGCAACAAAAAATAAAGAACTGATAATGTCCCTGAAATGGTATGCCATTCCAGGGATATATCTATTTCTGGGTTTTTCATAACGCATATGCCGATAATACGGTGATATTTTCCACAAATACGGAAGTCTTATCACCCTTCCTCGGTATTCTGCTTCCAGAGCAGAAAAACACTCACCGCCAGTGCTGCGCCCTTGGCAAAGGCTTCCAGCATCGCAGCGGCGAGTGCTGTCGTCATTTTCCGCAGCACCGGACGATGGTGTCCGCCGCAGTGATGATTACCAGCACGGTGACGAATCCTACCGTGAACCAGATCAGCTCACTCATGGCCGTTCCCTCCTTTCCATTTGATTCACCCGGCGGTAGAAGGTAGTTTTGGACATTTCAAGTCTCCGCATTGCCTCCACCGCGGTCATTTCGCCGTTACGCCATGAGGCGAGCACAGCGTCTTGGCCGGGCCTGTCCAGCGGCTTACGGCCGGTGTACTTGCCCTCTTGCTTTGCAATGGCAATGCCCTCCTTCTGGCGCTGGAGCAGGTATTCCCGTTCCAGCTGAGCAACGGCGCCGAAGATGGTCAGGACAAACCGCCCGCTGGGGGTGGAGGTGTCCAGAGATTCCTTCTTGGAAATGAACTCCACCCCCTTGGTGGTAAGCTGCTCAATCAGCTCCAGCAAGTCCTTGGTGCATCTGGCAAACCGGGAGATGGATTCCACAACCACCGTATCGCCCTCCCGGACAAATTCCAAGAGACGCTGCAACTCTGGACGGCTGGTATCCTTGCCGCTCTGACGGTCGATAAACACCCGCTCCACGCCCAGTTCCTGCATCAGCACTTCCTGACGGGCGGTGTTCTGTCCAACAGTACTGACCCGCACATACCCTACTTTCATAATGAATCACATTCTTTCCCAATAGAGTCACTTTTTTCGTGAGACGTTCCATAATTGCCAAATCAGCCTTAATGGTACGGTTTTAGCGTGGTTTTCCTTGTTCCGTTAGGGTAAACCCTAATGGAAGTCTTTTCAAAACGGAACCACCATCAAAGAACCGTTGATTCTCAGGACCAGCTCCGGGTGTTGAAAGCGTTTTGCGTACTTCTGCAGCAGATCTTCCGGCAGAGAGGTGAAGTCCTCTTCGCCTAGACCGCAGATGAAGAACGGGCCGCAGAGGATGTCATAGATTTTGCCGTGCTCGTCCCGCAGGGCACGGTTGTGTTCCAGCCCCATCAGCTTCCCCTCGTCGTTGCACACAATAGCGACAGGGTCTGAAAACGGATACACTGCTTGAATGGAGCCTCCGACGAAAGCCTGCATCGATTCCAGAGAGCCGTCCAGTTCCACTTGCTCCGGCATCTTGCCGGGTTGAATGGCTAACACGATCATTAATGTTACCTCCTTAACCGCAATAAAGATATTCCTCGATCTCTTCCGGCGAAATGCCCTCGCTTAGAAGCGCATCGATCTCATCAGGGCTGATGCCAAAACAGGAACCAACTGCCTTTAGGTCATCAATGTAACTGTCCTCCGAAGGGTCATCATCCAGCAGGTAAGGACGCCGGGGTTCCCGATAGGGCCACCAATCGAATCCGTGGGTGTAGCTGGTAAAATACAGCTTTTCATCATTGAACTCGCTTCGGCTGATTTTCCCCTGTCCGTCGATTTTCAGGATATCCCCGGTGAATACACGGACAGGTTCCGCCTTCCCCAGGTTCAGGCGAGAATTCTTCAGCCCTTTTCTCAGGATATCTTCCGTGCTGGCGTAGACGTACAGACCACACTGAGGGAAGTGGTAGATGGTCAGCGGGTTATTG
>JALFUW010000101.1 GCA_022786995.1 Clostridiales bacterium | reverse complement strand
AATCGTCACCATCGGCTCTGGTGAGGGTGCGGTGAAGTACACCATCGGCGGCCTGTGCTCCGCCATGGTCGGCCCCGGTATCGCCGTGGCCATCGGCTTTGCCCTGCACTGCCCGTCGCTGGTGCTGTTCTCCCTGATCCCCGTGGGCTTTGCCGCCAACGCCATGGGCGGTGCGGGCGGTCCCCTGTCCGTGTACTTTGTAGCCATCGTGGCTGCCGAGTGCGGCAAGCTGGTTTCCAAGGAGACGAAAATCGACATTCTGGTGACTCCCATCGTCACGGTGCTGGTGGGCATTCTGGTTGCCGATGTGGTAGCCGCACCCATCGGCGCTGCTGCGGCGGCGGTGGGCACCTTCGTCCGCTGGGCAACGGTTTTGCAGCCCTTCTGGATGGGCATTCTGGTCAGTGTGGTCATCGGCGTAGCCCTGACCCTGCCCATCTCCTCCGCCGCCATCTGCGCGGCCTTGAGCCTGACGGGTCTTGCCGGCGGCGCGGCTGTTGCCGGCTGCTGCGCCCAGATGGTGGGCTTCGCCGTCATGAGCTTCAAAGAAAACCGCTGGGGCGGTATGGTTGCTCAGGGCGTGGGCACCAGTATGCTGCAAATGCCCAACATCGTGAAGAACCCCAAAATCTGGATTCCTCCCACGCTGGCTTCCGCCATTACCGGCCCTCTGGCAACCTGCCTGTTCAAGCTGGAAATGAACGGCGCCGCCGTGTCCTCCGGCATGGGCACCTGTGGCTTTGTGGGCCAGATTGGCGTGTACACCGGCTGGGTCAGCGACATTGCCTCCGGCGCAAAGACCGCCATCACCGCTATGGACTGGGCTGGGCTGGTGCTGATCTGCTTCGTGCTGCCCGCCGTGCTCAGCTGGGTGTTCTGCGAGCTTCTGCGCAAAAAGGGCTGGATTAAGGAAAACGACCTGAAGCTGGAGCTGTAATCCGCACTACGACTAACCCATCTGAAATCCATCAAAGGACCCCGGTTTTTGCAAAGCAAAAACCGGGGTCCTTTGACTGCCTGGGGGCTGTTTACAATAACCCCTTGCTTTGTATAAAGGTCAGGAAACAAGCTTCAATTCATACAGACGGTAGATTTTACGGTAAAGCTTCTCTGAAAACATTGCCCGGAAGAAAACCCGCTCCAACGGCTTCAGCTCATTGACCAGCGCATCCGGCGTAAACGAGTGCTCCCCTTTGCATTTGATTTTCGTATCCTTCAGCACGCTTTGCACGTCGTCGATGCCATACAGTTCCGTAACACCCACGTCATTGACGGGATTTTTGTATCTGGATGCCTTCGCGCCAAATTCCGTATACACGTCCATGAGAATATGAAGGCGGGAATACTTCTTCTCCAGCGTCTGAAATAAGCGGCGCACCTGCCCGTTTGTCAGGTACATACTGACGCCTTCCAGAATCACGACCGCCGTTTCGCCATCCGGAAGATTCCCGATTTGTTCTGTGTCCGAGACATCAACCGCCATCATGTGGTAGGAAGCATTTTCCTTATAGTATTTCCTTCGCAGGGAAAGCACCTCCGGGAAGTCTCCGTCAATCCAGCTTCCATACGGCTCTTTCACCCGCAGACATCTGCTGTCCAGACCGCAGCCAAGATGCAGGACCAGCGCGTCCCTGTTCTCCCGGAGCATGGCATCCGTCCAGTCGTCGAACACCCTTGCCCGCATTGCCATATTGTAGGTCAGCCATTTTGATTTCGACTTGCCGTGCATGGGAAACGCTTCCGCGTTCCAGATTTTCTCAGCCGCAGGGTCCTTCAGAATGATGCCTTTTTTGCTGACCTGTGATTTTCCGTACAGCGGGATAAACAGCGTTTTATTGACTTCGTTCATGGCTCCTCCTCCAATGCTTCCAAGGCGAACACCCCGGCAAAAGCCGGGGGCAGCGCGTTTAGTTGGTGTAATTGTCGAAATAGCCCTGAATGTGGATGATGGGGGTGCCCTTGTCGCCGGAGCCGGAGGTCAGGTCGCACAGAGAGCCGATCAGATCCGTCAGGCGGCGGGGTGTGGTGCCCTGAGAGGCCATGGTGCCCGCCAGATCGCCCTTCTCCCGGATCCGCTGGGAAATGGCATCCTTCAGAGCCTGACCGCTGAGGTCGGCAAAGTCATTGTCCGCCAGATACTTGAGCTTCAGCTCGTTGGGGGTGCCCACGAGACCCGAGGTGAAGGCGGGGGAAACCACGGGGTCAGCCAGCTCCCAGATCTTGCCCACGGGATCCTTGAAGGCGCCGTCGCCGTAGACCATAACCTCCACGGTCTTGCCGGTTGCTTCCTTGAACTGGGCCTGAATGTCCTCCACCAGAGCCTGGCAGTCCCGGGGGAACAGCTTGACGGTGGACTCGGTGGACTTGTTGGAGCCCAGCAGACCGTAGCGCTCATTGCAGCCGCTGCCGTCCACGGGGGCGTTCAGAATGTCGTCCAGACCGCAGACCTTCCCGGCACCGGCGGCCTTCAGCAGGCGCTTGGTTCGGGCACGGGTGTGGATGTCGCAGGTCAGCACGTCCTTGGTGTAATTCAGAATTACCCGGGGGTCGTTGGCGAAGATGACCTCCACCTGTGCGCCTTCCTCTTTGATCAGGCTGGAGTAGTAGTCCACATAGTCAACCAGGGTGAAGGGATGGCGATTCTCGCCGAACAGCTCCCGGTACTTTTCCAACGTCAGCACGTCGCTGTAGGGATTGATCTTTGCCTCATCCAGCTTGTCAAGGCTCACCAGCTCGTTGCCCACCTCGTCGGAAGGATAGCTGAGCATCAGCACGATTTTCTTCACGCCTCGGGCGATGCCCCGCAGGCAGATGGCGAAGCGGTTCCGGGACAGGATGGGGAAAATCACACCGATGGTATCCCCGCCCAGCTTGGCGCGGACATCGGCGGCAATGGCATCCACGGACGCGTAGTTGCCCTGGGCCCGGGCCACCACGGACTCGGTGACGGCGACCACGTCACGATCCCGCAGCGCGTAGCCTTCGCTCTCGGCGGCCTCCAGAACGCTGCGCACCACGATCTTTGCCAGATCGTCGCCCTCACGGATGATGGGGCCGCGGATGCCTCTGGATACGGTTCCGACTTTTCTTTCCATAGATAAACCTCATTTCTCCGATCGGGGCTGCCGGCCCAGTCGGAAAGAATATTGTGAACTAAATAATTATACCGTATAACACCGGCTTTTTCAACGGTTTCTTTCGGAAAAAGCGGCAAAAACTTCGACGGGGCTTCCAAATCATACGAAAACGTTCTTTGTTCCCGTTTCTGTGGATTTTGCCAAAATGTGCCGGTAAATTTTGAGCGCATCATACAAACTCCCCGGGTATTTCTTGACAGGCAGGCAATATTGTGGTACATTTTCAGTAAATTGGCATGATTATGGTCGGAGGTCAACAGATGAAAAAAGGTAATCCCGCAGCGCTGCTGCCCATTGCTGTGTTTCTGGTTCTCTATCTTGGCTTGGGCCTGCTGTTCGAGTATGGTATGCGCATCCCCATGGGCTTCTACAATATCCCCATTGTCATTGCCTTTCTGGCGGCAATTCTCGTGGCCTGCCTGCAAAACAGGGCGGTTTCCTTCGAGGAAAAGCTGACCATCATGGGTCAGGGCGTGGGGGATAAGAACATCATCACCATGCTGCTGATCTTCCTCACCGCCGGCGCTTTTGTGGGTGTGGTGGGCCGCAGCTCCGCCCAGAGCGTTGCCTACTTCATGCTGGAGCGGATTCCCGCACGGTTCGCCGTGGCGGTGCTGTTTGTGGTGGCCTGCTTCGTGTCCACCGCCATGGGCACCTCCGTGGGCACCATCACCCTGATCGCGCCCATCGCCGTGGAGGTGGCGCAAGTCTCCGCCTTCCCCACCGCTCTGTGCGTGGGTACCGTGGTGGGCGGTGCCATGTTCGGCGACAACCTGTCCTTCATTTCCGATACCACCATCGCCGCCTGCAACGGTCAGGGCTGCGCCATGAAGGATAAGTTCCGGGGCAATTTCTGGATCGCCCTGCCCGCGGCACTGGCCACGCTGGTGATCATTCTGATCATGACCATGGGCCATGATACCGCCATCTCCATTCACGAATACAATCTGGTTCAGATTTTACCCTATGTGCTGGTGCTGCTGGGCGGCATCGCGGGCATCAATGTCTTCGTCGTCCTCATCGTGGGCATCGTTTCCGGCAGCGTCATCATGCTTGCCACGGGACAGTGCGCCGCCACCGATCTGCTTGCCAGCATGGGCTCCGGCGCGGCGGGTATGTTCGAAACCAGCATGGTTGCCGTTCTGGTGGCTGCCATGTGCAGCCTGATCCGGGTCTACGGCGGCTTTGACGCCCTGCTGTATGGCATCCGCCGGCTGTTCCGGGGGGAAAAGGGCGGTCAGCTTGGCATGGGTCTGCTGGTGGGCGCCATGGACATCGCCACCGCCAACAACACCGTTGCCATCGTCATGGCAAATCCCATCGCCGCCCAGATGCGGCAGGAGTACGGCATCAGCTCCCGGCGGGCAGCCTGCCTGCTGGACACCTTCTCCTGCATCTTCCAGGGCATCATTCCCTACGGCGCCCAGATGCTGGTGGCCATTTCCGCCGCGGCGGAGCTGGGCGCGGCCCTGTCGGCCTTCCAGATCATGCGCTACCTGTTCTATCCGTATCTGCTGGCCGTCAGTTCTCTGGCTGCCATCTTCCTGATCCGGGAGAAGCGGTAATCGAGCTTCCCGGCATCTGCCTTTCGACCATACATCCGCGAACTCTTTCCTGAGGGGGTGCATCCCATGGTAACCCAGAAGAAAATACTGGTTGTCGAGGACAACGAACTGAACCGTGCTATGCTGGTGGAAATTCTTTCTGACCAGTATGCCACGCTGGAGGCGGAAAACGGCAAGGAGGCGCTGGAAATTCTGCGCAAGAACCGGGATACGATCTGCCTGATCCTGCTGGATGTGGTGATGCCCGTGATGGACGGCTACACCTTCCTGGATATCATGATGCGCGATGAGCGGCTGTCGCTGATTCCCGTCATCGTCATGACCCAGACCAGCAGCGAGGACGCGGAAATTTCCGCTCTGTCCCACGGCGCTACGGATTTTGTGCCTAAGCCCTACCGGCCTCAGGTCATCCTCCACCGAATCGCCAGCATTCTCCACCTTCAGGAGACTGCCGCCATGGTCAACCAGTTCCGCTATGACCGGCTGACCCGGCTGTACAGCAAGGAATTCTTCTTCCAGAAGGCCCAGGAGATTCTGGTGCGCAATCCCGACAGGGAGTACAACATCATCTGCTCCAACATCGTCAATTTCAAGCTCTACAACGATACCTTCGGCATTCCCGCCGGTGACCGGCTGCTGAAGAATTTCGCCGCCGCCATTGAGAACATTCAAGGTGAGGACTGCGTTGCCGGACGTTACAGCGGCGATCGGTTCGTGTGTCTCCAGGAGCGGGGCCGGGAAAACGTTCAGCAGGCCGTTTTCGAGCGGTCCATACGCTCCGACCTGCCGGACGATCTGCGCAACGTGGAGATCAAGTGGGGCGTCTACGAAATCACCGACCGCTTCCTCCCTATGGAGTATATGTGTGACCGGGCCATGCTGGCGGCGGACAGCATCAAGGGCCACTATAATCAGTCCATCGCCATCTATGATGACACCCTGCGCAAGAAGCTGCTGCGGGAGCAGAATATCACCGCCTCCATGGAATCGGCGCTGGCGAACAACCAGTTTATCGTCTACTTCCAGCCCAAGTACCGGGCCAGTGACAGCAGGCTCTGCGGCGCGGAGGCGCTGGTGCGCTGGATTCACCCGGAGTGGGGCTTCATGTCCCCCGGCGAGTTTATTCCCCTGTTTGAAAAGAACGGCTTTATCTCCAAGCTGGATCAGTACGTCTGGGAGCGAACCTGTTCCCATATCCGTCAGTGGCAGGACAAGGGATATCCTCCGCTGCCTGTTTCTGTCAACGTGTCCCGGGCGGACGTGTTCCAGTCTGATCTGGCGGACAGCATGGCGAACCTGACGAAGAAATACGGCATTGACCCGAAGCTGTTGCATCTGGAGATCACCGAGAGCGCCTATACCGAAAATTCCAAGCAGATCATCTCCATGGTGGATCAGCTGCGGGCACGGGGCTTCATTATTGAAATGGATGACTTCGGCTCCGGCTATTCTTCCCTGAATATGCTCAGCCAGCTGAAGCTGGACGTGCTGAAGCTGGACATGAAGTTTGTCCAGAGCGAAACCTCTCAGGGCACCGATCGGGGTGTTCTCCGGCTGGTGGTGGAAATGGCCCACCGCATGAATCTGAGCGTGGTTGCCGAGGGCGTGGAGACCCAGCAGCAGCTCAGCCGTCTGCAGGAGATCGGCTGCGACTATGTGCAGGGCTACCTGTTTTCCAAGCCCATTTCCGCGCTGGAGTACGATACCATGCTGAACCGTTTCGCCCAGCAGATGGACGTGCCCCTGCCCACCGCGCCCAAAATCGCGCAGGATCGTCAGTTCCTGCTGATCGTTGAGGAGGATCCCCGGAGCCGGAAGCTGCTCAGCCAGGCTTTCGAGGATCAGTTCGATGTGATGACGGTGACGGACTGCGCCCAGGCGCTGTCCTTCCTCAGCAGCCATGCCCAGGAGCTTGCCGCCATGATTCTCAGCAGCACCCTGCCTGATCCAGGGGCGCCGGTGGTGGTCAGCGCCCTGCGCCGGGAAACGGCCCCCCGCCGTATCCCCATCATGCTGATGACCCCGCCCCAGCGGGCACTGGAGCAGCAGGATCAGAATCTGGATGTGGACGACACCGCCTACAAGCCCAGAGATTTGCTGTGCCTGCACTGCCTGCGTCGGCGGGTGGAATGGATGAACGTTCTGAACGCCTACCAGACCAAGGAGCGCTCCATGGTGTCGGAGGCCTGCCGGGATTACCTCACGGGTCTGCTCAACCAGCGGGGCCTTCAGGCGGCGCTGGATTCCGTCCAGCGGGACGACTACCCCATGGCGGTGTACCTGTTCGATGTGGATAACCTCGGGCAGGCTAACGAGCAGCTGGGCCACAGTGCCGGCGACCGAATCTTGAAGCATTTTGCCGACGTACTCCGGCGCAATACCCGCAGCGGCGACATTTTGTGCCGCTACGGCCCTGACGAGTTCGCGGTGATCCTGAAGGGCATGCGCTCTACCGATGCCGTTGCCAGAAAGGGCGCCGACATCTGCCAGGGCATTACCCAGCTGCAGTTCCCCGAGGGCTACAGCCCCACCTGTACCGGCGGTGTGGCGCTGTGCGTGGAAGCGGATGTGTTCCCCGCCATCCTCATTGAACGGGCAGACGAAGCGCTCTATCAAGCCAAGCGCCGGCAGCGGGGCGGATGCCTGCTGTGGGGCAACTAATACGAACGGGCTGTTAAAAAAGTCAATGTTCTTCTTTTGACCTTCCACTTTTTATCAGAAAAAGTGTCATAATTTTGGTCAAAAGGGGAACGGATTGCCACACCATCCTGCGGGATGGTTCGCAATGACAGACTTTTTTAACAGCCCCTTTTAGTATAACCATCCGTGGGTGCGTCTTTCGAGGCACACCCACGGAACAAGCTGAGCGGATTTCCCTTGTGCTTTCATGCGGATTGAGAAATAGTATCAAATCCAAAAAACAGGCGTTTTCTGTTTCCAGAAAACGCCTGTTTCCGGCACTGGGCAGTCTGAGAGCACGTCTGCCGCATACCGTATGGAAAAGGGAGAGGGATTATTCGCTGAAGCCGTGGGCCGCGAAGTTGTCAAGATAATCCTGAGCGTTGTCGCCACTGACGACCTTGCCGCCGATCTTGATCCACTCGTCCACAGTGCCGCCCTCCAGGATGGTCAGAGCAGCCTTAACACCTTCATAACCGGTGCCGATGGCATCCTGGTCCATGGAAGCAACCATCTTGCCCGCCAGGATGGCCTTGCAGCCCTCCACAGCGCCGTCGAAGCCGGAAACAATGACATCCTCAGTCAGACCGGCGTCATCCAGAGCCTGCCAGGAACCCAGAGCCATCTCGTCGTTCAGAGCCAGAACAGCGTCAATGTCGGGATCCTTCTGGATCAGGTTCTCCATGATGGTCATAGCCTCGTCACGCTTGAAGTAGCCGGGCTGAGAAACGGTCAGGGTAATGCCGGGGTTCTGAGACAGGATGTTGGTGAAGCCGGCAACGCGATCCACGGAGGTCTGACCGGCGGGGTTGCCTTCGATGATGACGACCTTGCCTTCGCCGTTCAGCTGCTCGACCATGTACTTAGCCAGATTCTCGGCAGCAGCTTCGTTATCGATGCCCACAAAGGTTTCGATCTTGCCGCCGTTGGCCTTGGTGTTGATGGCGATGACGGGGATGCCGGCAGCGTTAGCCTTTTCGATGGCGGGAACAATACCGTTGGAGTCAACGGGCGCGATGCAGATGGCATCCACACCAGCCTGAATGGCGTCCTCGACCTGCTTGGTCTGCTCGTCCAGAGACTGGGCTTCCATGGGGGCGTACTCAACAACGTTTACGCCCAGGTCCTTGCCGGCTTCCATAGCGCCGGAAACCAGATATCTCCAGAAGGGAGTAGAGGAGTCCTTGACCATCACAGCGATGGTGTAGTCCTTTGCGGGAGCCGCTTCAGGGGCAGCAGGAGCAGCCTCGGTGGCAGCGGGAGCAGCGGGGGCAGCGGGAGCCTGGGTAGCAGCGGGGGTGCTGGACTGGCCACAGCCGGCGAAAACACTCAGAGCCAGAACTGCGCACAGAACAATGCTAAGAATCTTCTTCGTCATTTTTAGTTCCTCCAAATTGTTTTTTGTTTATTCTTAAACCCGCACTGTGCAGGTTTAATACGGATTATCGGGTGATCTTTGCGGATTTGCGGTCGATCAGAACGGCGATGATGATCACCGCGCCGGTCACCAACTTCTGGTATTCCGTGGGAATGCCCAGCTGATTCATGCCATTTTTAATGAGGGTCAGCAGCACTGCGCCCAGCAGAGTGCCGAACACCTTGCCACGGCCGCCGGAGAAGGAGATACCGCCGATGGCCGCCGCCGCGATGGCATCGTTGGCGTAGCTGGCGCCGATGGTGGCTTCTGCCGCGTCCAGACGGGAGATCCAGATGACACCTGCCAGTGCCGCGAACATACCTGACATGGCATAGCACAGCAGCGTAATGCGCCGGGTGTTGATGCCGGAGTACCGGGCTGCGCTGGGATTTGCGCCGGTGGTGTAAATCTGGCGACCCAGATTGGATTTCTTCAGGAACACTGCCATCAGGATCATGCAGACCAGCATAATCAGAATGGGCATCTGAATCTTGCCAATGAGACGGGCCTTGCCGATGATTTTAAAGGTCTTGCTGAAACCATTGAACACCTTACCGTTCATCATCAGGTAGGAGATGCCCCGTGCCACCTGAGACACGCCAAAGGTGACCAGAAAGGCTGGCAGGTTGAAGTAGGCTACCAGAGAGCCGTTTACCAGACCGCAGACCAAACCGATGAGCAGTGCCACCAGAATACCGGCGCCAATGCTGAGCAGGCTGTCCGAGAAGAAGAACCGGGCCGCAACCACAGAGGACAGTGCCACAACAGAACCAACGGAAAGGTCAATGCCGGCAATCAGCATGGTCATCATCATACCGATGGCGATGAACACGTTCATGGATGCCTGATTGAAAATGTTCAGGATGTTGTTGACCGTAAGGAAGTTGGGACAGGCGATGCTCAGGCCAATGGAGATGATGACGATCGCGAGCAGACGGGAAACGGAATCCGGCATTGAAAAATTCTTTTTCATTACTTCTTCCTCCTGCTCATGACATCAATAAAGACAACACCTACAATAACCACGCCCAGAACCACCATCTGCCAGGAATTGGGAATACCGGCAATGTTCAGACCACTTCTCAGAATGGTGATGACAAGAGCGCCAATCAGAGTATGCCAGACCGTGCCGTTGCCGCCTGCCATGGAGGCACCGGCCACCACCGCGCTGGCGATACCGTAGAACTCATAGCCGTCGCCCTGACCGGGGTTGGCGCTTCCCAGCCGGGAGGCCAGCATCACGCCTGCCAGAGCTGCGGTAAAGCCGCTGAAGGTGTACACCAGGAACTTGATCTTCGCCACGTTGATGCCTGTCAGATGGGCAGCGTTCTCATTGCCGCCGATCGCGTAGATATAGGTACCAGTCTTGGTTCTCTGGGTAATGATATAGAACAGAACATAAATCATCAGCGCGACGATCACGCACACCGGCAGGAAACCGATGTCGCTGCCACCCAGGAACCGGAAGTTCGGATCTTCCACGGTGACAGTAGCGCCACCCGCCGTGACCAGTGCCAGCGAATCCGCCACGTTCCAGGTCGCCAGCGTGATAATGAAGGGAGCCACGTTGTTGCGTGCAATGATGATACCGTTCAGCGCGCCGATCAGGGTGCCTGCCAGAACAGCCGCCAGCACGACCACCACCATGGGCTGCCCCTTGGACGCCAGAACCGCCGCCACAACGCCGGAGAAGCACATGGTGCCGCCCACGGACAAGTCAATACCGCCGGTAATGATGGCAAGCAGAGAGCCGATGGACACAATTGCCAGGAAGGAACACTGCCGGACAATGTTGATCAGGTTGCTGCCCGTCATGAAGGTGCCGGGCTTGCAGCAGATCCAGAACACCAGTGTAATCGCGATCAGGGTATAAATATTACCCGGAACCTTTTTCAGCATCTGAACTGCCTTATTCTCTGTCAAATTATGCATTGGCTTCCTCCTTTCCTGCCGCGTATCCGATGATATCTTCCTGCGTCGTTCCCACGCCGGGCAATTCCGTTACGATGCGGCCCTCCCGCATGACATAGATGCGGTCGGACAGAGTCAGAATCTCAGGCAGATCGGAAGAGATCATAATGATGCCCACACCCTGCCTTGCCAGTTCGTTGATCAGATTGTGAATTTCCTCCTTGGCCCCCACGTCAATGCCGCGGGTAGGCTCGTCAAAGATCAGGAAATCGGAATCCGTACACATCCACTTGGCGAGAACCACCTTCTGCTGGTTGCCACCGGACAGGTTCTGTGCCAGCATTTCCATATTTTCGGTATTCAGCCGCAGATCCTTGCAGAACCTGGAAGAAACCTCCTTCTCCTTCTTACTGTTGATCCAGCCGGAGGGGAACAGCTTCTTCAGGGAAGCGCAGGTCACGTTGCTGCGGATGGGCATGCTCAGAGCCAGGCCATCCTCTTTGCGGCTTTCGGGGATGAAGCCCATGTGATTTTTGATGTTCAGTCCGGGAGAGGGCTTCTTCAGCTCCCTGCCGAACATGGTAACAGTGCCGCTGCGCTTGGCATCGATACCGTAGATGGCATTGGCCAGCTCTGTGCGGCCGGAGCCTACCAGACCGGCAATGCCCACGATCTCGCCCTTACGCACATACATGCTCACATCCCGCAGCTTTTTGTTGCTGATGTGCTCTACCCGGACGGCTTCCTCTTCCTGCGCCGTATTTTCCGTGCGGATGCGGTCATTGCGCACCTCGCGGCCCACCATCATGGCGATCAGCTCGTCCATGGTGCACTCGTGAATACCCCGGGTGCCGATGCTCTTGCCGTCCCGAATGACAGTGATCCGATTTCCTACCACCTTCAGCTCCTGAAGGCGGTGGGAGATGTAGATGATGGAAACCTGCTGCTCCTGCAAACGCTTGATGGTCTTGAAGAGCTGCTCGATTTCGGGGTCACTCAGAGAGGCGGTGGGTTCGTCCATGATCAGGATCTCCGCGTCGATGGACAGCGCCTTGGCCACCTCGACCAGCTGCTGCTTCGCGACACCCAGATTTTCCACCATTTCGTGGACGTCGATGTCGCTCTGCAGGAAGTCCAGCATCTTCTGGGCATCGGCGTACATCTTCTTCTCGTCGATCAGCCCGTTCTTCTTTCTCGGCTCACGCCCCAGATAGATATTCTGACCAACGGTCAGGTTGGGCATCAGGTTAAATTCCTGATAGATGATGGCGATGTGCTTTTCCTGGGCCTGTTTGGGATTGGTGAACTTTACTTCCTCGCCCTTGTAGAGGATTCGTCCGCCATCCTGCTGGTGTACACCTGCCAGAACCTTCATCAGTGTGGACTTACCGGCGCCGTTTTCACCCAGCAGGACGTGCACCTCGCCCTTCTCCAGCTCGAAGGTCACGCCGTCCAGCGCCTTTACGCCCGGAAAAACCTTTGTGATTTTTTCCAGCTTTAAAATCTGTTCTGCCACGATTGTCTCCTTTCGCGGTTAATCGATCACCAGAACGCCGGGACGCTTGACGGTAACGCCGTTCACAACCGCTTCCTTGCAGGGGAACAGCACGGGACGGGTGATCATGATGGGCCCTTCCTTGGTAACAATGAATCCATCCTCGGTCTTGGTGCCGGTAATGGAGGGGTTATAGCAATAGCACTGGTTCTCCTGGATGATGCCATGGTTCTGCTCGGTGACCAGATAGTAGCCATTGGTGTAACCCTGGGGGCCGCCCTGATGGTGAACCTTCCACATTTCGGGATAACCCTTCTGGGCGTACAGCTCCTTGGCCAGCCGGTGAGGAACAATGTCATCGGTGCCGATGGTGGTAGCGGCCATCATCCGATTTTCGATGTCCAGCGTGTCGTCATACTGCTTCAGGAACGCCTCGCCGGGATCGCCGAAGCAGACGAAACGGGTGGTCTTGGTGACGAGGCCTTTATACCGGCCGTTGCAGGAAACCATCATCATCTTATCGATCTTATTGTCGGTGGGGATACAATGGCGGAAGTTTTTAATCCGCTCATCACCGGCAACCAAATACAAAACCGTGTCAATGTCGTACTTCCACAGGTTCTCGTTGATTCTGCCCACGATGTCCCGCTCCATATCGCCAGGGCGAACCTGAGCGATGACCTCTTCCAGGCCCCTGGAGAACGTCTCGCCCAGATACAGGTAACGGGCGATGTCGTTGTCGGTCAGGCTGTACTGGCAGCGGTTAATCAGCGCATTGGCATCCACCGCGCCGGGGAACTTCACGTCGCAGCCATACTTACCGCTGCCTACGATCTCCTTGACGTAGTCCAGCCACTTGTCCTCAAACCAGTACTGGCTCTTGATCTCGAAGCCCAGAGCCTCGATATCCTCTTCCATCACGATGCGGGGATACTCGATGTTGTTGGCAAGGATATACTGACCACCCTCTTTGGTGATCACGATGGAGGTGACGCCCTCCTCGCAGTAACGGGTGATGATATTGCTGGCACCGGCAGTAATCCAGGAGAAGTTGTTGCTCTTGTTGATGATGACGGCGTCCAGACCTTCTTCCGCCATGGCCTTCTTCAGCCGTTCAACCTTGATGGCAATTTCCTGCTTACGACCGGCGACGGTCTTATCTTCCACATAAGTTTTCATAATCTCAATCCCCCATGCAGTTCATTACAGGTTCGGATCAACCAGCACTTCCACGCCTTCGCCCCGTCTGAGCAGGTCAATGGCCTCGTGAATCTGATCCAGCGGCAGGGTGTGGGTGATCATGAACTCCAGATTCAGCAGGCCGGAATCCAGCAGCCGAACCGCCTGATCAAAGGAAGCGTTGGCCAGCCAGGTGCCCAGCACCTTTGCTTCCTTGTAAGTGATCTGACTCTGGGTGATGGCGGGGTTCGCTCTGGCGTTGTTGCCCATCAGCAGGCAGGTGCCGCCCTTGCGGATGACGTCCAGCGCCGCGGGGAACTGGTTGCCTACCACGTCAATGGAGTAGTCGGCGCCGCGGCCGGTGATCTCCATTACGCGCTCCTTGGTGTTTTCGTTGATGGGATCGACGACGTAGTCAGCGCCGCACTTCAGGGCGTACTCCCGGCGCAGAGGATTGGGTTCCACGGAAATGATGGGCTTGGCGCCGGAGGCCTTCAGCAGCTGGATGAACAGCAGACCCACAGGGCCAGCACCGATGACACAGACGCTTTCAGCGGGGTTCACACGCATCTTGTTGGCGCCATTGATGACACAGGCCAGAGGCTCGGCATAGGCGGCGATGGGGGTGGGCAGGGTTTCGGGCAGCTTGAAAGCCATCTTCTCGGACACCCGGACGTACTCGGCGAAGCCGCCGTCCACGTCGATGCCCATAGCCTGAATGGTTTCGCACTCGTTGGGCAGGTTGTTCTTGCAGTACCAGCAGGCGCCGCAGTACTCGTTGGGGTTGACCACGAAACGGTCTCCCACCTGGAACTGGGTAACACCGCTGCCGATCTCGGCAACTGTCGCCACCAGCTCGTGTCCCAGAATGGTGCCGGGGGTCGCGGGGTAACCAGCGGGAACGTTGGTCATATGCACGTCCGTACCGCAGATGGAGCAGACTTCGATTTTGCCAATGATGTCATCAGGCTTGCGGATCTTGGGGGTGGGTACTTCCTTCAGAACCAGTTTGCCTTCGCCTTCAAAAACAGCTGCCTTCATGGTTTCTTTCATAATCATTTTCCTCCTAAATCAGAACGTAACGTTGGATTCCAGAATCACATTTGCGTATGCCTTGCATTCGCCGGTGCGAACCACCGCTTTACTGGACGCGCTTTGCCGCTTCAATTCCTCATGGGGAACCAGCACCAGCTCTGCGCCCTCCTGTGCGATACGCGCTTTCATGTATTCGTACAGTTCAGGATTGATTTCCACCATTTCTGCGGCAATGGTGGCCTTCTGAATTTTCATCTCGCTGAGGACGGTCTCCAGAACGTCTCGGAAACCGGGCAGCCCCATCTTGACCGCAAGATCGATCCGCTGCACACCATCCGGGATGGGAAGACCGGCATCGCCGATGGTCAGCGTGTCAAAATGCCCCAGCTTCGCGATCACATAGGAGACTTCGCTGTTCAGACAAGTTCCTTTTTTCATCGTCTGACCTCTCAGCAGGAGGCGAACTGTGCCAGCAGCTCCTTCATAACCGTGGAGCTGTCCGCACCCTTGGGGGTGCACTCGAAGCCGCAGATCCGATCGTAGCCGGTCTCGTTCAAAGCGGTCAGGATGTTGCTGTAATTCAGTTCGCCGGTGCCGGGCTGGTATCTGCCGGGAACATCGGCAATGTGGAAGTGACCGAAGTACTGGGCGTTGGCCTTGATGGTGTCGATGATGTTGCCCTCCATGATCTGCATGTGGTAGGCATCGTACAATAGCTTCACATGATCGCTGTTCAGCTCCTTGAGCATCGCAACTGCGGGAGCGGTGTGGCACAGGGAGTAACCGGCGTGATCCACATAGGTGTTCAGCGGCTCGATGATGGCGGTGATGTTCGTGCCCTCCAGCAGCTGGGCGACCTGCTTCAGGATGGCCATGCTGGCAGCGCGCTTCTCTTCATCGGTAACGGGGCGATCGAAAGGCTTCACAGAGCGGTCTTCCTGCATGATGTCGCTCATCAGGAACATGTTGGCGGCGTTCAGCTCCTTGGCGACCTCGATGCCTTTCTTCACGCCTTCCATATAAATCCCGGCATCCTGCGCATCACACATACGGCCGGTGGAGTTGCCCTGGAAGGCTGCCAGCTTCATGCCAGTTTCTTCCATAACCTTCTTGATGGCGGGGATGTCCTTGTTGTCCCAGTTCCAGAACTCAAAGTATTCGAAACCATCCTCCTTGGCCTTGCGGATGCGGTCAACAAAATCATACTCCAGATAAATCATTTCGATACAGCAGGAAAACTTCATGATAATCTCTCCTTTTTTATTACTGAATATCGTGAAAAGCGTTGCAAATTGTTGCCCCTTCCGCACTGTAGTTAAAACGTTTTAACTATTTTCTTGCATCTCGCTTTCCTTTGACCCAAAATTACCACTTCATTTTGCTTCTGTCAAGGGTTGTTTGACGAATTCGTTGCATGTAATATTAAAACAAATTAAATTATGTGCATTTTGACAGTTAAACTATTTATTTGTCAAATTAAATAATTTTAATTTTCGAGTGATATTTGTGCATTTACCGATTGACAATTGGTAAAAATTGTGTTAAATTTTTTAGTGGCAAATGAAATAATTAAAATATTTTAGTCCATGATAATGTTTCTCATCTGACATTGGAGTGATTTATGTGCGCGTAACGATAAAGGATGTTGCCCGGCAGGCCGGCGTGTCTACCAGCACCGTTTCCCTTGTCCTGAACAACAAACCCGTCAGTATCAGCCAGGAGACCCGGAACGCCGTGCTGGCTGCCGCCCGGGAGCTGAACTATCGCCCGAACCAGCTGGCTGTCAGTCTGGTGACCCAGAAAAGCAAAACCCTGGGCCTGATCATCCCCGACAACAGCAACCTCTTTTTCGCCCAGCTGTCCAAGCACATCGAAACTGCCGTCAATGCCGCAGGCTACACCCTGATTTACGGCAACTCCAACGACAGCGTCCGCACGGATCTTCATTACCTGCATATCTTCGGCGACCGGGGTGTGGACGGCATCATTATTTCCCCCAGTGCCTTCGGAACACCCGATGAATACTGGAGCTGCCTGTCCTTCATTTATTCTCTGAAGCTGCCGGTGGTCTTCATCGACCGCTCTATGGAGGAGTCCAACCTGCCCAGTGTCCTTCCCGATAATTTTACCGGCGGCTATATCGCCACCCGCCACCTGCTGGATCAGGGGCATCGGGTGATCGGCTGCTGCACCGGCCCGGCAAACCTCAACAGCAGTGAGCAGCGTCTGAACGGCTACCGCAAGGCGTTGGACGAATATGGCATCCCCTTCAACCCCACACTCATCTATCAGGGGGATTTCTCCACCGAAAGCGGTCAGAAGGCGCTCCCCTATCTGCTGGGTCAGAATGTTACTGCCGTATTTGCCTTCAACGACATGATGGCGTTCGGTATTTATAAGGAAATGCACAGCTACAATCTCAGCATCCCCGGAGATCTGTCCATCGTCGGCTTTGACGACATCTTCTTTGCTGAGCTGATTCAGCCTCCGCTTACCACTGTAGCGCAGCCCATTGCGGAAATGGCTGCCGAGGTCGTGAAAACATTGGTCAGCCAGATTGAAACCCCTTCCCGGGAGATCAACGCTGTACCCAAGACGTTTAGCCCTGTCCTGAAAGTTCGCGGCAGTGTCCGCAAAATCGATACAAAACAGCACAATGGAGGAACGCAATGAATATCATTAACTTTGGCTCACTGAACATTGACCGGGTATATAACGTCGAAAGCTTTGTCCGGGCAGGGCAGACTGTCAGCTCTCTTGGATTCAATACCTTCTGCGGCGGTAAGGGGCTGAACCAGTCCATCGCTGCCGCCCGCGCCGGTGCTTCCGTCATCCATGCCGGCGCCATTGGCCCTGACGGTGAAATGCTGGAAACCTGCCTGCACGACAGCGGTGTGAATGTTGCTTCTCTTGCACACCTGTCCACCGCCACCGGTCATGCCATTATTCAGGTGGATCCCAACGGTCAGAACTGCATCATTGTCACCGGCGGTGCCAATATGGAGCTGACCACCGAATACATCGACCGTGTTCTTGCCCAGGGACAGCCCGGCGATATTGTTCTGCTGCAGAACGAAGTGAACAACCTGCCCTACATCATGGAAAGTGCCCACCGTCTTGGCTTCCGCCTGGCGGTAAACCCTTCCCCCATCACCCCCGAGCTGCTGAAAGCGCCTTTCGAGCTTGCGGACTGGCTGATTCTTAACGAGCTTGAGGGCGCGGAAATCGCAGGCTGCACCGGCTCCAACGCCGAGATTCTGCAAACGCTCCACACAAAATTTCCCAGCACCGCCATCGTCCTGACGCTGGGCAGCGACGGCGTTGTGTACCGGGATGCCAATCAGACTGCCAGCGAGCGCTGCTTCCCCGTGAAGGCCGTGGATACCACCGCCGCAGGCGATACCTTCTGCGGTTACTTCCTGGCAGGCTGCGTCGAGGGCCTTCCCGTTCAGGCATGTCTGACGCTGGCCTCTCAGGCCGCCGCCATCGCCGTGACCCGGGCCGGTGCCTCCACTTCCATTCCCACCCGCGGTGAAGTCCGATCCTATACCTTCTGAGCTGGTAGGAAAAGGCGGTATTTTCAATGAAAAAGCTGAATTACGGTATGGTCGGCGGCGGAGCCGGTTCCTTCATTGGGCAGGCCCATCGCCGCGCCATCCGCATCGACGATTTGGCGCAGCTTACAGCTGGATGCTTCTCCCGCAGCGCTGAGATAAGCCGGAAGACCGGCACGGAACTGGGGGTTGCAGATGACCGCTGCTATGCCTCTTTTCAGGAAATGGCAGCTGCGGAAGCTGCCCGGGAGGACGGTATCGATTTTGTGGTCATTACCACACCCAACGTCTCCCACTACCCTGCCTGCAAGGCGTTTCTGGAAGCCGGCATTCCCGTTTCCTGCGAAAAGCCCCTGTGCCTGACCCTGGAGCAGGCGCTGGAGCTGCAGGCGCTGGCAAGGCAGAAGGATCTTCCGTTTATGGTGGCTTACACCTACATGGGGCATGTTACCGCCAAGCACATCCGCCGCTATATTCAGGGCGGCAATCTGGGAAAGATCCGCATGGTCATGGCGGAGTATCCTCAGGGCTGGCTTGCCCACGAGGACGATTGGGGCGGAAAGCAGGGTCAGTGGCGCTGCGATCCCAGTCAGGCCGGAAAAGTCAACTGTCTGGGCGACCTGGGCACCCATATAGAGAACGCTGTTTCCATGATGACTGGGCTGAAAATCCGCCGGGTTCTGGCCAGGCTGGAGCATCAGGTTCCTAACCGGGTTCTCGATGACAACGACGTGGTGCTTTTGGAATATGAAGGCGGCGCTACCGGCTGCTACTGGGCCAGTCAAGTGGCGATCGGTCACGACAACGATCTGCGTGTTCGGATCTTCGGTGAAAACGGCACCATCGAATGGCGGCAGGAGACCAGCGAACAGGTGCTGGTCACCACCCGCGACGGTATCCGCACGGATCTTCATCGGGGCGATGCAGGCATTCTTCCCGGTGCTGCAAAATACGGCAGACTTCCTTCCGGGCATACGGAAGGATGGCTGGAATCCATGGCCAACCTCTACCGTTCCTTCTGCCAGTGCCTGAATGCAAAAAAAGAGGGAATCTTCGTGCCGGAAATGATCGACTATCCCACTGTGGACGACGGCGTTGAGGGCGTACGGTTCGTCGAGGCTTGTCTTGCGTCCAGTGAAGCCGGCGGCATCTGGGTAGACCTGTAATTGATAATAAGGAGCAGAACCTATGAATGTTGGTGTTATTGGTGCGGGAATTATCAGCGAAATCTATCTGCACAACATGATCAACCTTTTTCCCAATCTGAATGTCATTGCCATTGCCGCAAAGCACTTGGAGCGTGCTCAGAAACGGGCCGCTCAATTTGGAATTCGCGCTTGTACCGTAGAAGCCCTGCTAGCCGACCCGGACATCGAAATGGTTGTCAACCTCACCCCGGTAGGCGCCCACTATGACCTGATCCGCCAGGCGCTGCTGGCAGGGAAGCATGTTTATACCGAGAAAACCATCACCCTCAGCGTGGAAAAAGCGCAGGAACTGATTGCGCTGGCGGACGAGAAAGAGCTGTATCTCGGTTCCGCACCAGATACCTTCCTGGGCAGCGCATTGCAGGCTGCCCGCCAGGCCATTGACAGTGGGATGCTTGGCGAAGTGCACTCTTTTGCCATCTCCGCCCATCGCAATAACAGCCTTCTGCTGTGTATGTACCCCTTCCTTCAGGAACCAGGGGCCGGCGTTCTGCTGGATTTCTGTGTCTACTACACCACAGCGCTGTGCAGTCTGTTTGGCCCGGCCGCGCAGGTTGGCGGCATCATTGGCACGCCTTACAAGACCCACAGCAACATCCTGCCCGGCCCTGATTTCGGAAAACCGGTTTCCAGTCCCAACGAAAGTCAGGTCAGCGCCATTCTTCGCATGCGAAACGGCGTGATCGGAACCTTCCATCTGGACTCCGAAAGCAATACCTTTGGTGAGCCCTACTTTACAATTTACGGCACAAAGGGTATCCTTCGCCTGCCGGATCCGGACTGCTTCGGCGGCAAAGTTCTGTTTTTCCCCAATTCCACGGAAGCTGAGCAGAAGCCTGTGGAATTGCCCCAGGCTACTCCCTACAGCGGCAACTCCCGGGGCGTAGGCCCGGCAGAGATGGCTCAAGCCATCGCAGAGCACAGGCCGAATCGCGCTTCCAAGGAGATGGCACTGCACTCTCTAGAGATCCTGACCGCACTGCTGAAGGCCGGAGAATCCGGCGCTTTCATACCCATCCACTCCGAATTCCGGCAGCCCGCGCCCCTGCCCCAGATTGATCCTGAAATGCTCTCCACAGAAATCGGCAGTGCAGCCAGTCTGTTGCTTCCGATGTGAGCAAATATCAGTCTCATCCTCAGCGTACATTCTCAGCAGCGTCAGAAGAATCGAAGGTGACAGCGATGAATTGCGGATGAACCAGCTGATCAGAACACCTTCCCGCGCTCAGGGCTGACCAGGCCGCAGCGGATGAGCCGCGCCCAAATGTTAAAATGCTCCCCATAGTACAGGCCCGAAATTGCTGTTTCGAGTGCCTGCGCTATGGGGAGCATATCACGATTTGTCATTCCTCTGGATTCCCGGGTTCGGGAGTATATTGAATGGCGTTGAAGTTGTAATGCTTTTCTCAAATGAACCCATTCTATTGAGAAAAACTATGAAAAATCAATTTCGCAACGTTTTTCGGTCGAGGGCCCAAAGGACGTTGGATGTCCGCCCGGCGTCCGTGACGCATTGTCAGCAACGGCTCGCCGCCAAATTCCAGTTTGCCGCTGACTGCGTTATAGCGATCGGCATTAAATATAAATCATAGGATTATTTTGCAACGGTGATTGTGCAAAGTGCGCAATCACCGTTGCCATTTTTCTGCGACTTGTATTTGGTTGTAAGTTGTAAACCTGTCACGACTTAAGATAAAATAAAATCGTAGGTGGGAATCTTCCCAACCGCTTAAAAAGGTCAGGTGATTGGCATGGACGGCGCAGTTTTCGAGGTTTCCGCAAAGGAAGTCACCGTTGAGAAGTTTACCTGTGTTGCCGACGTGGGCACCATTATGAACCGGCTGCTGGTGGACGGCAACTTCTACGGCGGTCTGGCCCAGGGCATCGGCCTGGCCCTCAGCGAGGACTTCGATGACCTGACCAAGCACACCAGCCTGAAGGGCTGCGGTATTCCTTACCCCAAGGATGTGCCCGATGACATCGAGCTGCACTACGTCGAGACCTACCGTCCCGAAGGCCCCTACGGCGCTGCCGGCTGCGGCGAGGCTCCGCTGGACGCTCCCCACCCCGCCATCCTAAACGCCATCTACAACGCTACCGGCGCGCGGATCACCCGTATCCCCGCCCTGCCTGAGGTTGTTCTGGCTGCTCTCAAGGATCTGGAAAAGTAAGTCAAAGTATGCTATCATGGAGAGGCGGGCAACCGCCTCTTCATTGTTATATCGCACCATCGTAGGGCGGAGTCATGACTCCGCCGACCAGGTTGGATATTATTCAGGTAAATAACGACGCACACGGTACGATTTTGAGCAGGCCGGGTGTTCAAATTGGTGCGTCGGCGGGGTCATGACCCCGCCCTACGAATGAATCGTTCATCCTTTGAAAGGGAAGTGAGAAGCCATGATTATCGAAGAACGGGCCTCCACCCATGTATACCGTCAGAAGCGGATGTTTTCCAAGGAGGAATTGGAAGCCATTGAGCACCTGTGCGTCCACGAGCAGCCCCCCTACTGCAATGCGGCGTGTCCTTTGAAGCTGGACACCAAGGCCATGGTCGCCGCTGTTGCCGCCGGGGATTTTGACAAGGCGCTGGCGCTGTACGATAAAGTCACCCCCTTCCCCCACATCCTGTGCGCCGCCTGCGAAGCGCCCTGTGAAGGGAAATGCAAGCTCAGGGAGCTTGGGGAAGGCGTGTCCATCCGGGAATTGGAAAAAGCCGCCCTTCGCTTTGGCGCCAGCCCCCAAAAAAGGGGACTTCTGCGGAAAAAGAACAAAAAAGCCGCCATTTTCGGCGGCGACCTGTTTACCCTGTTCTTAGCCGGTGAGCTGAGCCGCAAAATGTACCCGGTGACGGTGTTCTGCAAGGAAGATGGCTATGACGCTTTTGTACGGGCCTGCGCCCCGGAGCTGCCGGAGGAAGTCCTGACGGCTTCCGCAAAGGCGCTGTCCCGAATGGATATCACCTTTGTGTGGAATACCGACCCCGCCGCCGTTTTTTCGGAAAAAGTGGGAGCATTCGATCTGCTCTGCGCCGCTTATGATACCGCCCGGATTCTGTTTCCCGGGCTTGCCGTTGACGAAGCGGTGATGGTCTGCCGGGAGCATAAGCTGATCACAGGAAAAACCGAGGGCGTGCTGGGCGCGGCCTTCGGGGCGAAAAAAGCCGCCCTGTCCGCTGACCGGCTGGCGCAAAATCTCGACCCTGCCAACACACGGGGCGAAGAAGGCAGCGTAGAAACAAGGCTCTACACCTCGCTGGAAGGGGTTGCTCCCTCCAAGCGGATTTCCTGCACAGACCGGGACAGTGCCATGGCAGAGGCCCGGCGCTGCATCCAGTGCCGGTGCGAGGAGTGCATTAAGGGCTGCGCGTACTTACAGCACTACAAAAAATTCCCCCGGATTCTCACCCGGGAGATCTACAACAACGTGTCCATCATCATGGGCGACCACATGATGAACAAAGATGGCGTTTCCTATGTGCTGGTTTTTAAGCTCTCACGTTTCGGAAGAAATGCGGCGGACGTTCTGAACTCTTTGCAGCTCATGCAGGATTTCGGTGTGAATCTGATCTGCGTGGAAGATGGCATTGACAGTTCCAAAGATGCCGGTAAGCTGATGATTTCAGTTCTGTCTGCTGTGGCAGAAATGTGGTCGAACAGTCTGAGTTTCCCGTTTATGACGGACAGCATGAGGCCATCATTTCCGAAGAAGATTGGTATCTGGCGCAGGAAAAGCGAAAGCGCAATTCCTTTAAGCGGGAAAAGGTCAACAATCCAGACCATGCCCACATCCTGTCCGGCATTCTGAGATGTCCATGCTGTGGAAAAGGTATGTACGGCAACATCGCCAAAGCACATGGCAGGGACAAGAAAACACGGTATTACTACTATTGCAAGAATACAATCACTGCCTCCGGGCATGAGTGCAGTTTCCGACTGAACATAGATCAGGCAGAGCTGAACAATGCAGTTGCCAGGATCATTTCCGCCATGGTCAATAAGCCCCGGTTTGCAGAAGCCATTCAAGCAAAAATCGGAACGGCAGTAGATACTGCTACCCTTGAACAGCAAGTGGAAGTTTTGCAGGGGCGGCTGAAGCAGACCCTCGGTACGAAAACCCGGTTGGAGCGTCAGATGGACACGCTGGATATTGGCGACCCGCACTATGACAGAAAAATTTCTGATTTGCAGCGCCGCTATGACGAACAATATGATATCATGGTAGAAATCGAGTCTCAGATCGATGAGCTGCAAAGTCAGATTCGCAGTATCCGGCAGGAGAAAATCTCCGGTGACAATATCTATCGGCTGCTCCTGGCTTTCGATGCGGTTTACAACTCCGCTACAGAAGCCGAGCGGAAGGAACTTATGAAGGCCTTCATCGAAAGAATTGACCTGTACCCGGAAAAGAGGAAGGACGGCTGCTGGATCAGGGGTATTGTATTCAATTTCCCGATGCCTGTTGAAGGCGGGGAAGTAAAGGAATATTCCTTGGAATCTGAGACTACCGTCGACGTTTGCCCGCCCCGGGGAAAGAAATACACCTATGTGTTATTCGTGTGCGAAAGGGTGTGAGGACATGGACTTGGAAGAACGGATCATGGAGCTGAGCCGCTATGGCTACGCCTGCGGGCAGATTCTGGCGATTCTGCTGCTGGACACTGTGGGGGAGGAAAATCCGAAGCTTACGCAGTGTATGCAGGGCCTGAACGGCGGCATCGGCGGCAGCGGGGACGTTTGCGGCTGCATGGCGGCGGGGGCCTGCCTGATTTCCTATTTTACGGGCAAACCCGATGAACGCAGCTTTGAAAGCGCCCATCATAAGGCCGCTTTGGGGGATTTTACCAAGTGGTTCACCGAGGAAATGGAGCTGGAATACATGGGCATCGACTGCCGGGATATTGTGGGTACCAATCCTGCGAAAAAAGTCCAGTATTGTCCATCCATTATCGCTTCCACCTACAAAAAATGTATGGAAATACTGGAAAGCCGGGGACTGCTGTAAATGGAAATCGGAAAACCATGAGCGTCAGCCCGGTGTGTCTGGCGCGGATTCCCGCCGTCAAGACCGTAGGGGAGGACGGAAATATCTATCTGGAGAAAAAGTGCTGGGAGCACGGCTCCTTCAAAACCCTGATCTGGGAGGGCGATCTGGAAAGCTACATCGGCTGGGCGGCCGGGGACAGCAATGCCCCCGTGACACCCGTCCGGGCGAGAGAAGCGGAGCGGGGCTGCCCCAACGACTGCGGCCTGTGCCAGAACCATGAGCGGGACGGCTGCTGCGTGCTGCTGGAACTGACCAACCGCTGTAACTTAAGCTGCCCGGTGTGCTTTTCCAGCGCCGGAGAGCAGACACCCCATGACCTATCCGTGGAGGAAATCGGGAAGCAGTACGACCTTCTCATGGAGCACGGCGGCCCCTTCAACATCCAGCTCTCCGGCGGCGAGCCTACCCTGCTGGAGGATCTGGACAAAATCATCGCGCTGGGAAAGAAAAAGGGCTTTACCTTCTTTCAGCTCAATACCAATGGTGTTCGTATCGCAGAGGAAGTCGGCTATGCGGAATATCTGGCAAAAGCCGGGGTCAGCGTAGTGTTCCTCCAATTTGACGGGCTGGACGACGAAATCTATCAAACCCTGCGGGGTGCGGCGCTGACGGGGGCAAAGCTCCGGGCCATCGAAAATTGCAAGGCCGCGGGGCTGCCGGTGGTGCTGGTGCCCACCGTGGCGCCGGGGGTCAACGATCACGCGCTGGGGGACATTCTTCGCTTCGCTCTGGCTCACGCTCCTCATGTCCGGGGTGTCCACATCCAGCCCATCTCCTATTTCGGCCGCTGCGGACTGGAAGTCCCGGAAAAAAGATTGACCATTCCCGCCGTCCTGCGGCGCATCGAGGAACAGACGGAGGGGTTAATGAAAGCATCCGATTTTGGCGGCGGCGGCGGCGCGGAAAGTCCCTATTGCTCCTTCCATGCCAGCTACCTGCGAAAACCCGACGGGTCCTTAAAAGCCCTGCCCCGCAGAAGGAGCCAGTGCTGTTGTGTCAAGAGCAGCGACGCCCGGGATTTTGTGTCCCAACAGTGGAGCGGAAAGGCTTCCTGCTGTGACGGTGACAGCGATACCGCCTCGCTGGACGCCTTTTTGCAGAAGACGGTGGAAAATACCTTCACGGTTTCCGGCATGGTGTTTCAGGATGCTTACAACTTAGACCTTGACCGGCTGCGCCGGTGCTACATCTGCGAGGTGGATACGCAAAAGGGCATGGTTCCCTTCTGCGCCTACAATCTGACGGATGTGAACGGAAAGGCACTGTACCGCAAATGAAAAGAACACGACTGGATAACTGGATTTGTGAAACCGAGTCCCTCCCGCGGCTAACCCGGGAGGGACTGGAAGCGTTGCAGCTGAAAAGACTCAACGAGACACTGGCCCGGCTGAAAGAGCGGGGCGGCATCTACGCCGCGTATCCTGCCCGGCTGGACAATCTGGCACAGCTTGCGCAGCTTCCCTTCACCACCCCCGCCATGCTGGCAAAATCTCCGGGGTCGTTTCTGCTGACCTCCCAATCCGAGGTGAGCCGGGTGATCTCCGGGGCCACCTCCGGCACCACGGGGCCTGCCAAGCGGGTGTTCTACACCCGGCGGGACACCGAAAACACCGTGGGCTTCTTTGCGGCGGGAATCGGAGAAATGCTCAGCCCCGGCGAAAAATGTCTGATTGCCTTCCCCTTTTCCGGCCCCTTCGGCTTAGGCGACCTGATTGCCAAGGCCGTGGAAAAGCTGGGGGGCATCCCCATCCGGGCGGGCTTTGGGGGAAGCTGGGCGGACTTGTCCGCGCTGGTGGAGCAGACACAGCCGGAAACCTATATCGGTTTCCCTGTTTCCCTGCTGGGACTATGCCGGATGTACAATGGGCCTGTGCCCATCGAAAGGGCGCTGGTGTCCGGCGATGCCTGCCCCAAGTGCGTGGTGGAAGCGCTGGAAGCGGCATTAGGGAGCAAATTGTACCCTCATTACGGCAGCCGGGAGTGCGGGCTGGGCGGGGCGGTGACCTGCCCGGCTTTTGAAGGCATGCACCTGCGGGAAAACCACATCATTCCCGAGATTATCGGCGAAAACGGGCAGGTTTTGCCGGAAGGAGAATACGGCGAGCTGGTGATTACCACCGTAGGGCTGGAGGCCATGCCCCTGATCCGCTACCGCACGGGAGACTTTACCCGCATCCTGCCCCCCTGTCCCTGCGGCGGCGTGACCCGGCGCATCGACACCGTTTCCCGCCGGGAAGGGACAATCTCCATGGAAGACCTGGACAGCGCCCTGTTTTCGCTGGAAGCCCTGATCGATTACCGGGCAAGCTTTGACGGAACCCTCCATCTGGAGGCCAAAACCCTGAATGGCAGCGGCGGGAAGTGGCTGGAAGAAACCGCCCGGAAAGTGTGCCCTGGGAAAGCTGTGACGGTACAGGTATTACCCGCACGCCCGGAGGATGTACCCATGTATTTGGGGAAACGGCATGTATGTTAATATGGCAGAATCTGACCATTTTCCGCCGGAGTCAGAAAGTGCAGGCGGAAATGGTTTTTCTGGAAGGTGATCAGCCCTTCTTCCTGCATCAGGCTCAGTTCCCGGGACAGGGCGCTGCGGTTGACGCACAGATAAGCGGCCAGCTCCTCCCGGGAAAAGGAAATGGCAAAGGCGGTGGTCTGACGGCGGGAGGCCTGCAGCGTCAGATACGTCAGAATCCGCTCCCGCAGACCCCTCTGGGATAGAATGGCCAGGCGGTATTCCTTCTTGATGTTCCCATTGGAAATCCATACCGCAAGCTGCCGGGTCAGCTCCGCCCGCCAGATGTCCGGCAGCATTCCGGGGCGGGTCGCGAGTTCCCCGGGAAAGTAGGCAATCCGGGTATCCGCGGCAGTCACCGCATGATAGGGGGACAGCTGACTGCGGGTGAAAATCAGGTCGGCACCCAGAATTTCCCCCGGGCTGAGGGAAGAAATCAGGCTGTAGCCGCCCTCCATAAAAATGTGCATGATATTGACTTTTCCGGAAAGGAGAACGCCAAATCGGCTGACTTTTTGCTGGGGCCGAATCAGGCAGATGTCCTTTCGGTATTCCTGAATCTGCCGGTGAGGCAGGATGCAGTTTGTGACAATTTCCTCCGGGAAATCGGAAAACAGCTCCGACCTCTTCAACCCTTCCAGAAGCAGCTTCATGAGATTCTCCTCCACCTGATCAAAATTGTTGTGCATTTCGGCTTTGCTCGCTCAGGATGACAGACTGCTCAGATAAATTGCGCTTTAGCGGGGATGCCCCCGCGGGCAATGCGTTACAAACGCTGGCAATCGTCCAACATCCTCTGGGCCCCTCGACAGGGACTGCCCAGCTAAATTGTGATTTAGTCAATTAAGCACCCTTGGCTCCCCCTTTGGGGGAGCTGGCACGGTCAAAGACCGTGACTGAGAGGGCACCCTCTCCGTCAGCCTTACGGCTGCCACCTCTCCCATAGGGAGAGGCAAGTCTCGGCCCCCTCTGGGGAAGGCTTAGTTAGCTAAATTCCCCTTTAGCGGCTTTCCCCAAGGCTCCTCTTGAGGGGGGACTCGGGGCATAAAATTATGATCATTATATCAAAAGCATGTTACTCATGCAACATACTTTTCTGTTTTGATGGTATATTCTGGTATTCACAAGGCAAAAAACAGCATTTTGACGAATCGCCTCGATGATGGAGGAACGTATATGAAAAAGTGGATTGCTCTTTTTGTCGTTCTGAGCATGACAGTCTGCCTGTTTGCCGGCTGTGGCGCCAAGCAGGAAGCCCCTGCGCCAACCGCCGCCCCTGCCCCCGCCCCGGCGGAAACAGTTGCTCCCGAAACGGAAAGTCCGGCAGAGCCTGTGGAGCTGATTGTGTTTTCCGCCGCTTCCATGACCGAAACTCTGACCCAATTGGGCGAGCAGTACATGGCGGAGCACCCCAAGGTGTCCATCGTCTTCAACTTTGACTCCTCCGGCACCCTGAAAACCCAGACTCAGGAGGGCGCGGACTGCGATGTCTTTATTTCCGCCGGTCAGAAGCAGATGAACCAGCTGGACATCGCTGCCAAGCCGGAAAGCAACCCCGACGGTCTGGACTTTGTGAAAGAGGGCACCCGGTTCAACATTCTGGAAAACAAGGTGGCCCTGGCTGTCCCGGAAGGCAATCCCGCCGGAATCGAATCCTATGACGATCTGGCCGCAAAGCTGAAAGACGGCAAGGTGGTGCTGGCTATGGGCAACTCCGATGTGCCCGTGGGCCAGTACACCCAGAAGATTCTGGCCTTCTATGCGCTGTCCGAGGAAGCCCTGGCAGCCGCCGGTGCCGTTACCTATGGTTCCAACGTCAAGGAAGTGACCACACAGGTCAGCGAAGCGGCGGTGGACTGCGGCATCATCTACCAGACCGATGCCTTCTCCGCAAAGCTGACGGTGGTCGATACCGCCACCGCCGAGATGTGCGGACAGGTCATCTACCCCGCCGCCATTTTGAAGAATTCTCAGAACGCGGATGCGGCCCGGGCATTCCTCGACTATCTGGTGAGCGATGCCGGTGATGCGGTGTTTGAAGCCGTGGGCTTCACACCAGTCGCATAAAGAAAACCACACCCCGCAGGCGGGCACTTGCCCGCCTGTTTCGGTATTTCTCAGGAGGGAAGCTATGGACTGGTTTCCGCTGTATAATTCCATCCGCATTGCGGCCATCAGTACGGGAATCATCTTCTTCGTTGGGATTTTTGCCGCCTACTACATAGCAAAAACCCCACGGCTGGTAAAAGGCGTGCTGGACGTGATTCTCACCCTGCCGCTGGTGCTTCCGCCTACGGTGGTAGGCTACCTGCTTTTGCGGGCGCTGGGGCCGAAGCGCATCATCGGCTCCTGGTTCTTGCAGACCTTTGGGCTGAAGCTGACCATGACCTGGTGGTCGGCGATTTTCGCCACGACGGTGGTGATTTTTCCGCTCATGTACCGCACGGCCCGGGGTGCCTTCGAGTCCTTTGACGAAACCCTTGCTTACTCCGCCCAGTCCCTCGGCCTGAGCAATACCTACATTTTTTGGCGCATTCGGATGCCCTGCTGCCGCCAGGGAATCTTAGCGGGTACGGTGCTGGCCTTCGCCCGGGCCTTGGGCGAGTATGGCGCCACCAGCATGATCTGCGGCTACACCCCCGGCAGAACGGCAACTATCTCCACTACGGTGTACCAGCTGTGGCGCACCAACGATGACGGCGTCGCCTTCCGCTGGGTGCTGGTGAATCTGGCCATTTCCTTCGTGGTGCTGCTGGCGGTGAATCTGCTGGAAAAGCGGAAGGGAGGGAAGTAAGTGTCGATTTATGTGGACATTGAAAAGACCCTCGGTGACTTTCATCTAAAGATGGCCTTTGAAGCCGGGAATGAGACACTGGCGCTGCTGGGAGCCTCCGGCTCCGGCAAAAGCATGACTCTCAAGTGCATCGCCGGCATCGAAAAGCCGGATCGGGGCCGGATCGTTGTGGACGATGTGGTGCTGTTCGATTCGGAAAAACACATCAACCTGCCGCCCCAGCAGCGGCACACGGGACTATTGTTCCAGAATTATGCCCTGTTTCCCAACATGACGGTGCTGCAAAATATCCGGGCCGGAGCCAACCGGGAGCCGGACAGGAAGAAACGGGAAGCGATGGTAGCTGCCATTATGGACAGCTTCGGCCTGACGCCCCTTGCACATCACCTGCCCTCCCAGCTTTCCGGCGGGCAGCAGCAGCGCACGGCGCTGGCACGGATTCTGGTTTCCAATCCCAACATTTTGCTGCTGGACGAGCCCTTCTCCGCTCTGGACAACCATCTGCGGTTCCGGCTGGAGCAGGAGGTGCGGCAGCTTATCGGGAGGTTTGGCAAAACCGTGGTGCTGGTGTCCCATGACCGGGACGAGGTGTTCCGGCTGGCGGACAGCATCGCGGTGGTCAGTGACGGCAGCATCGACGCGGTGGGCTCCAAGTCGGAGGTCTTCCACAATCCTCAGACCCGGATGGGCGCCATGCTCACCGGCTGCAAAAATATTTCCGCCGTGGAAGTGCTGGATGAAACCCATATCCGGGCCACGGACTGGTGCCTGACGCTGGAGGTGCCGGGGGTTCCGGCGGGGATACAGGCGGTGGGCATTCGGATGCACGACATCCGCCCGGGATCGGGACAAAATACCTTCCGCTGCCGGGTGGTGGGGGAAATTGAGAATCCCTTCTCCTACACAGTCATGCTGCAGGCCAGCCCAGCGGCTGCCCCCATAGGCTGGGAAATGAGCAAAGAATTATGGCAGACCCTTCGCGGGGAGGAAGTCGAAGTTTGCCTGCCCCCGGAAGCGCTGCTTCTTCTAAAAGACAAAAATAGTGAGGTTATGAAATGAAAAAGGTCAGAGTACAGGACGCAATCGGCATGGAGCTGTGCCACGATATTACCGAAATGAACGACGGCTTCAAGGGCGTGGCCTTCAAGCGGGGCCATATCATCCGCCCGGAGGATGTGGAGCATATGCTGAATATCGGCAAGCGCAGGGTGTTCGTCTGGGAAGAACATGCCGGTGAAATTCACGAGGACGACTGTGCCCGGCGGATGGCGGCTATGGCCCCGGTGGAGGGCTGCCACTACACGGAACCCGCCGAGGGCAAGGTGCTGCTGTTTGCCGATCAGCGGGGAATGTTCCGGGTCAACCGTAAGCTCCTGAACAGAATCGACTCCATCGGCGACATTACCATCTGCACCCTGCCTGACCACTATCCCGTGGAAGCCGGAGCGCGGCTTGCCTCCATGCGCATTGTTCCGCTGGTGACGAAGGAAGCACAGATTCTGGAAGCGGAGCGGCTGTGCCGGGAGGAAAAGCTCCTCGATCTGCGGCCCTACCAGCCCAAAAAGATCGGCGTGGTGATCACCGGCTCTGAGGTCTATTCCGGCAGAATCAAGGATAAGTTCGAGCCGGTGGTTCGGGCGAAAATGCAGCAGTACCCGGCGCAGATTCTGGGCGTCACCATCTGCGACGATGACCTTGACATGATTGTGTCCGCGGCAAAGGCCCATCTGAATCAGGGCGCGGATTTCTTGATCTTTACCGGCGGCATGAGCGTAGACCCCGACGACCTGACGCCCACCGCCATCCGGCTTTTGGGCGCGGAAATTGTCACCCACGGCGTACCCTCCCAGCCCGGAAACATGACGCTGGTTGCCTATCTGGGCGACGTTCCCATTCTGGGCGTTCCCGGTGCGGCCATCAAGCTGCCTACCACCGTATTCGATGTGCTGCTGCCCCAGATTTTTGCCGGAGACAGAATCACGAAGGAGGAGCTGACCAATCTGGCCGACGGCGGCCTGTGCCAGATGTGCAAAGCCTGCCACTGGCCCAACTGTACCTTCGGGCGGTATTAACATCGGGCGTTATGAATTTGCGCTCCCAATGCTGTTTCTCAATGGAATGGTTTCGTTCTATTGAGAAGGGGCTGTTAAAAAAGTCAACGTTCCCCCTTTGACCTCACACTAAAGTATCACAATTTCGGTCAAAAGGGGAACTGCTTGCGAACCGGCGTGCGCGCTGGTTCACAATGACAGACTTTTTTAACAGCCCCAGTCGTATTACATTGTCAGTACGATTTCATTTTCCGCTTTCAGAAGCGCCTCCGGCAGGTAGTTATCCGGCAGCGCCTGACCGTTCAGCGTCAGCTTGCTGCAGCCGGACTCGATGTGCCGGGGGTTACGCACCTGAATGCACAGCTTCTTACCCCGGAACTGCTTTTCCATGGTGAAGCCGTCCCAGCTGGCAGGGATAGAGGGGGACAGGCGCAGGCCGCCGAAGTCCGGGCGCAGGCCCAGAATGCCCTCCACGCAGCCTACCATCACCGTGGAAGCGGTGCCGGTGAGCCAGTGGACGTGGCTCCGGCCAAAGTGGGGGCTGGCCTTGCCCTCCGTGAACTGGCCGTAGCAGTAGGGCTCCAAGTGACGCACTTCCGCCCGGTCATTCTGGGCGGCAGGGGCATTTTCCATGAAGTAGTCAAAGGCCCGGCCGCCGTGACCGCACAGAGCCTCCGCCAGAATCAGCCAGCCCTGCGACTGGGAGAAGATGCCGGAATTTTCCTTGGTGCCTGGGTTGTAGATCACCGCCAGCGCCCCGTCAAAGGCGTGAGCATGGTAGGGCGGATCCATGAGGATGGCGCCATAGGCGGTGTTCAGCCGGTCGTTGACGTTGTTCAAGATGACTTCTCTCTGCTCGTCGGTGGCAAGGCCGCTGATAACCGCCCAGCTCTGGGGATTCAGCCAGAGGTTTGCCTCCGGGTCAGCCGCCGCGCCGATTTTTTCGCCGTCTTCCTTATAGCCCCGGATGAAGCGGTCGCCGTCCCAGCACAGAGCCTGAATCTTTGCCCGGTTTTCCTCGATCTGGGCATCCAGCTGGGCGGCAAGGGCGGCATCACCCTTGCACAGGGCGAATTTTTTCAGAATCTCCATGGCGTACAGGAACTGCATGGCTACGAAGCTGGACTCGCCCTGAGCGCCCAACCGCAGGCAGTCGTTCCAGTCGGCGTGCAGACCTGCGGGCATTCCGTGGGGGCCAAGGTGGTCGAAGGAGAATTGCAGCGCCCGTTTCAGGTGCTCGTAAACCGTACCCTCATCCCGATCGGCGAAGGGGATGACCTCGTCCAGGAAGGAAACGTTGCCGGTTTCGGCAATGTACTTATACACCGTGGGGAACAGCCACAGGGCATCGTCGGCCCGATAGGCGGGATGCCCGGTTTCCCGGACATAGGAATCGTCCTCCGGGGTATCCTCATGACCGGGGTTGTGGGTGAACTTGACGAGAGGCAGGCCACCGCCGTGATGCACCTGCGCCGACAGCATGAAGCGGATTTTGTCCGCCGCCATTTCCGGGGCAAGGTGAATCACACCCTGAATGTCCTGCACGGTGTCCCGGTAGCCGTAGCCGTTGCGCAGGCCGCAGTAGATAAAGGAGGCCGCCCGGCTCCAGATGAAGGTCATGAAGCAGTTGTAGCCGTTCCAGGTGTTCAGCATGGTGTTAAATTCCGGGCTGGGGGTGTTGACCTTCAGATTGTCCAGTTTCCCATACCAATCCCGCTTCAGAGCAGCCAGCTCCCGGTCAACCACGGCCCTGCCGCCTGCATAGCCGTCAATGATGGCGGCGGCTTCGGCGGAGGACTTCATACCCAGCAGGAACATGACGGTCTTGCTTTCGCCGGGCCGGAGGGTCACCTTGGTGGACAGGCCGCCGCAGGCGTTTTCACTGCTGCTTAAGACATTGCCCAGATCGCCGGACTCCACGCCCCGTGGCCTGTCATAGCCACGGCAGCGGCCCAGAAACTCCATCTTGTCCCCGCAGAAGGAGCTGACGGGGGCGCCCGCCAGACCGAAGAACCGCTCGGTGACGGTCTTGCCGTCCACCCGCTCCTCAGGGCGAAGGGCGTCCAGATTACCGTGGATCTCCTGCATGATGCGGTTGCCTGCAAATTTCGTCCGGGAAATAAACAGGGAATACTGCAAATTCACCTGATCCATCTCGTAGTTGCTGTGATTGGTGAACTCGGCGTAGCCGGTGAGGGTCAGATTCCGGGGCCTGTCATCATTGTTGGTGACGGTCAGCGCCCAGACCTCATACTCGGCATCCAGCGGCACATAGTAAAGGGCCTCGGAGTGGATACCGGCATAATCCGCACCCATTCGTGTGTAGCCCATGCCGTGGCGGCACTGGGATTTGTACAGGTCCAGCGGTTTTCCTACGGGCATCCAGGACGCGGACCAGTAATCCTGACTGTCGTCATCCCGGATGTACAGATATCGTCCGGGCTGATCGAAGTTGTTGAACACATAGCGCAGAATCCGCCCGTTGGCGCCGGAAGCGGCGAAGCTGTAGCCGCCGGCGTTGTTTGAGATGATCGCGCCGTATTTGGGAGAACCCAGATAGTTGACCCAGGGGGCCGGGGTGTCCTGCCGGGTGATGACATACTCCCGATTCCCGTCATCGAAGTATCCGTACTGCATGGGGGGAAATCCTCCTTATTTGATGTAATGAATCATGGAGATCTTACGATTCCGGCATGAAACGGGGAATGCCCACGCATTCGCCGTCTGTAACGGCGCTGCCCCCGCAGGATGCGGCAAAGATTCCATAGCTGCCGTATTCGTGCCGGGTGCGGTTGACAAAGGAAATACGCAGAAGCTTTCCGGCGAAGGGCAGATTTATGCAGGCCCTGCCGTCAGCGTCAAACTGGCTCGCCAGCAGCTTCGGCTGAATGCTCAAATTGCCGTACCCGCCGGAGACACCGAAGACCTCCGTGACCATGGTCAGCATATACCAGTTTGCCGCGCCTGTCAAGTAGCCCCAATTCAAAACGTCAACGGCCCAAGCCCAGCAGCGTTCACATCCGGGCAAATTCAGCTGCAAAAAAATCCGAACGCACTCCCTGTCGGGAACAAGTTCGGATTTTTCCTGTATGGTGGACGATATAGGACTCGATTAGATAGTGGTGTCGACGTCGTCGAGCCGCCGCCGAGTGACAGTCCACAGGACTGTCACATTCAGATGGGTTCGAGTCCTATATCAAGTAAAAAAGAGAAACCATCCAAAGGGATGGCTTCTCCTTTTTGGTGGACGATATAGGACTCGAACCTATGACCTTCCGCACGTCAAGCGGATGCTCTAGCCAGCTGAGCTAATCGTCCGTAAATTTACCCAATCAGTATACACGAGCCGGTGGGATTTGTCAAGTGCTGATTGTCCAAAAACAGAAAAACCCTCCCGATGGAGGGTTTTCGTTCCATCGGGAGGGCTTTTGATTGATTCCGTTCGGGGATCGGGTGTCACGCCCGGAAAGGCGTTCAATTCGCTTTGCGCTCGGTTATAATAGATCGTCCGCGGAGATGATCATATTCCCATCTTTGTCAACTTTTTCTGACCAAGTTTTTGCCTCGCCATTCGCTATATGTTTGTCGGTTACTGTGGCTGTGCTGCCCAGCCGGGAATCCTGGATCTGTTTCAGCAGGTTGCTGTTTTTGAAGCTGGTGGTTTTGCCGTTTACAGAAAGGGCGGTTTCCTCAATGCCTTGATCCATCAGAGACTGAAGGGCGCTTCCGGGAACTTTCAGAGACGCTGACGCCATGGCGGCTTTCGCATCGACTTCTGTGACCAGCACAGAGCCGCCCTGGGCCTGCTTATCAATTTGTAATAGGATGCTGTTCACCATGTCGGACAGCTTATTGTTTTCGGAGGAATCCGCCGCAGAGAATTCGAGGTCGTACATAATGACGGAGTTGTCGTCGATGCTGATGGAACCGCTGCCGTTCTGGGCGGTGATTGCCGCCAGCTGGGTTTCCATAGTGGCAAGGAGATTTCCCACGGCAAGGGCGAGTTTGCCGAACTCCGAATTCATCAGGGCATTGAGGAATTTTCGATCGTAGGAAAGGGTGGCCTCGGGGGCGTTGGTACTCACCTTCAGCGTTTTCTTGAGGGATTCACGGACGTCCTCGGCACCCTCCTTGGATTCTTCCGAACGAAAATCGACCTGCAATTTGGCCTTTTCCGGCTGTTGGTTGGCGGTCAGCTTCAGACCGGGGTTCTTCTGGTTATTCCCAGCGGTGGAGGAAAGGCTGACGGTCGTGTCGTCCGCGGCCAGCTGGAAGCCGCCGCCGGTGCCAGTGATTTTCTGCAGAAGCTCATTGGTGACGCTGACGTTTACGCGGTTTGTTTGCAGGTTGATTTTTTTGACGCCATCCTCTTTCAGCTGTAGAAGATCAGCCTTGTTGCCAGTGACCAGGACGTTATCCGCCGGAGCGGTGACTTTCAACGTGCCTTCCTCCTCCAGCCAGAGCGCATTGGACAGATCATTGCCGTTATTATCGGATACCATAAGTCCCGCTTTGCCAGTCGCCTTATTCCCAACAGTGAGGGGGACGCTGCTGCTGCCGTCGCTAGCGTGGAAGCCGCCGTCGCCGCCGGAGACGCCGTTGACTTTGCCGAATGAAGACAGACCGCTGAGATCCACCTTGTCCTTCTGCTTTTCCGTGGCCTTTTCGGAGGTGCCATTACCGATATTGGCAGCGTTGCCCTTGCCCTCTGCCGTCACTTGCGCATTGAATTTGACGGTGATGTTGTCGCCGGAACCATAAGCGCCGCCGCCGATACCCGCGCCGCCGCCTTGTCCTGTGCTTCCGTCATCATTCAGCGGTGCATCACCGCCGGTGGCATTTACTGTGCCGCCGGAAATGGTGATGTTACTGCCATTGCCGTGTGTGCCGCCGCCGATGCCCGCGGCATCGGTGCCACCCTTGGCATTTACCGTGCTGCTGATGGCGATATCGCGGCCTTCACCATTTCCGCCGCCGCCGATGCCCGCGCCGCCTTCACCGCCGTTGGCATTTACTGTGCCGTCGCTGATGGTGATATTGCTGCCGGTGCCGCCTTGTGCGCCGCCGATACCCGCGCCGCTGTATCCGCCGTTGGCTGTGACTGTGCCGCCGGAAATGGTGATCTTGCTGCCGTTACCGCCACCATTAGCATCAGTTTTGGCGCCGCCGCCAATGCCCGCGGCATTCTCACCGCCGTTGGCATTCACCGTGCCGCCGCTGATGGTAATGTCACTGCCATTGCTTCCTTTACCGCCGCCGATGCCCGCGCCGCCTTTGCCGCCGGTGGCGGTCAGACTGTCGGCAGTTTCGTTATCGCCGGTGATGGTGAGATTGCCGCTGTTGCTCTTCTCCACACCGGCGTGGTTATCACCGCTCTTGACGGTGCTGGTTCCATCCAGCTCGATGGTCACGTTACCGCTGCCAGTGACTTCCACGGCGGCTTTGTCGCTGTTTCCGGAGACATCAATGTTCACATCCTTCAACGTGACATTCACGGAAGAACCAGAGGAAGTATTGACGGAAACGTTGTGGTTTGTGGGAGTGCTCGGATTGCTTTGGATCACCGTCACTTTGCCTTCGTGAGGATCCGTTCGTTCTGTGCCGTCCTTGGTATGCGAAACAGAGGTGTCATTGATAGCCACATTGCCCTGGCTGACATCCGCCTCCACGGCAAAAGCCGTCAGCGGCATACTGGCTGCCAGCAGCAGCGCCATGATGTACGCACACAATCTTCTCATTTTCATAATGGGTCTCCTTTCTTGCCTTGCGTCGGGATATGGTAAAATAATCCACGCTACTATAATAGCACAGAAATCCGGCCCGGTCACTACCCGCCAGAAAGGAAAAATGGGTAGTCTTTTACTGTTCCCGCCGACTCAGATTGGTAACCGCCGCCGGTTGACGTAAATCCGGGCCGTGTTGCCCTAATCAGTCCTCCACCCGGTCAAGGGCCTTCCAGCCGTAGCGAATAATTGAAATGATCATGGAGGCTTCCGTGACGACTTCATCCAGAATTCCCGCCCAGGAGCCAACCATGATGTCATAAATAATCCACAGGGGAGAATTGATAAACATGCCCGCCACCCGGATTTTCCGGGCGTTGTGAGTATAGCCGCCGATGGTGGCCGCGATATTCGCCGCCACGGGCAGAATGGAAATCCACCCCGACCAGGTCACAAGCAGGGTGACGATTTGCAGCGTGCAGATCATCCAGCACATGGCCCAGCTGCGGCCAAACCGCCATTTGCTTCCAAGGCAGAAGGAGCGGATGGTATTGAGCACATAGCTGATGCCGCCGGTCACCGCCCCCAACAGCAGCAGATGGGTGGTATAGCAGACATAGGACAGCAGCTGCACCCGGAAGAGATTCTGATTGCTTTTGCACTGATAGGACAGAAAAAACAGGGCCGTGCCGATCAGCCCGATGATTTGAACGAACATATTCCTTTTCTCCATTTCTGGGATGATTCCATTATAGCCGACCTTCTTCGGCCTCGTCAAGTATGTCGCCGGTCTTGCGCTTCGGCATATTGCGCGAAACGAAAGGAAACTTCCTCTTTTCTTTTGCCGGGAAATAGGCTATAATATTCTGCGTAACGTGACACATCAAGGAGACTGCCATGAGAATTCTATACGACAGCAAGCTTCCCCAGTATAAGACCCCCTTCGGCACCCTGACCCCCGGGCAGGTGTGCACCGTGCATATCCATATTCCCTGCGCCGTGGGTACCACCGCCGTGACGCTGCTGCTCAAATACGAGGACGGCAAGACCGGCGCTCAGGACATCCCGCTGGAAAAGCAGTCCGTCAAGGGTGCCTACGAAGTCTGGGGTGGTGACTTCTCCATTCCCCATACCGGGCTGTACTTCTACTATTTCCACGTCCACAAGCCCGACGGTGGCTTCCGGCTGTTCAAGCAGGGAGACGACACCAACATGGAGGATGGCTCTCTGTGGCAGGTCAGCTGCGTCCCGGCGGATTTCCACACCCCGGACTGGGCAAAAGGCGCCACCATCTATCAGATCTTCCCTGACCGCTTCTACAAGGCGGGAAACTGCGACCCCACCGGGAAGCTGACCCCCTACACCCTTCACAGAACCTGGGGCGAGGAGGTGGAATGGAAGCCCACAGCGGATGGAAAAGTGCTGAACAACGACTTTTACGGCGGAAATTTTAAGGGCATTACCGAAAAACTGGACTACATCGCCAGTCTCGGCGTGAATCTCATTTACCTGAACCCCATTTCCAAGAGCTTTTCCAGCCACCGCTACGACACCGGCGACTACAAGACCCCCGACCCGCTGCTGGGTACGGAGGAAGACTTTGCCGAACTGTGCCGTCAGGCCCACAGCCGGGGCATCCGGGTTATCCTGGATGGGGTGTACTCTCACACCGGCTCCAACAGCCCCTACTTTAACCGGGAGGGCCAGTTTGACAGCGTGGGAGCCTACAATTCCACCGAATCCCCCTACTATAGCTGGTACACCTTCTACAACTGGCCCGATTCCTACAATTCCTGGTGGAATTTTGACACCCTGCCCACGGTGAACAAAATGGATCCGGCATTTATCAACTATATCATTGAGGACGAGGACAGCGTGGTGGCGCACTGGCTGAAGCTGGGCGCCGACGGCTTCCGGCTGGACGTGGCCGATGAGCTGCCCGACGAATTTATCGGGATGCTGCGCAGGCGCATCAAGGGCATCAAGCCCGACGCCCTGCTGCTGGGCGAGGTGTGGGAGGACGCTTCCACCAAAATCGCCTACGGACGCCGCCGCAGCTACTTTACCGCCGGGGAGCTGGACAGCGTCATGAACTATCCCTTCCGCACCGCCATCATCGACTACGTCCGGGGCCGGGACGGCGGGCAGGGGCTGAAGGAAGCGGTCATGGCCATCGTGGAGAACTACCCGCCGGAGGTGGTGCAGTGCAACATGAACCTGCTGGGCACCCACGACACCCCCCGGATTCTTACCGTGCTGGTGGATGATTTTAACGGCACCCGGGAGGAGATGTCCAAGCGCCGCCTGAGCCGCCACCAGTTTGACATTGCCTACGACCGTCTGCTGATGGCTTCGTTCCTCCAATACACCCTCCCCGGCAGCCCCAGTCTGTACTACGGCGACGAGGCGGGTATGGAGGGCGGCAAGGATCCCTTCAACCGCCGCACCTACCCCTGGGGCTATGAAAATATGGAATTCGTGGAGCATTTCAAGCGGCTGGGCCGCCTGCGCCGGGAGCACCCCGCTTTCCGCTATGGCGACATTCAGTTCTTCCAGGCCGGTGACCGGCATGTGGGCTTCACCAGAAGCTATGAAGGCCGCACCTACCGGGTCTACTGCAACCGGGACGCCGACCCCTGGCAGATTCCCGCGAACAAGCTGGTGGCTGGCTACAGCTTACAGATCGTGGCCCCGGACTGGCTGACGCTGGGCCCCAGAGGCTACTGCATCACGGAGGACGAATAAATGGAACAGGAAAAATTCATCTCCGGCTACTGCCGCCAGCTGGACGCTTCCCGGATGGTGGAGGTCATCGTAGAGAATGGGGATCTTTCCGAGGTGGACTGCTGCTACGGAAACTGTGTCTATCAGAGCAGCTGCCTCATCGCGAAAGAAATCTCCGAGCTGACCGGGCCGGAATCGATCTAAGGAAATTTTAGCGGAGCGCCGGGCCGAAGGGTATCCATATCCCGGGCAGCTCCGTCAAAATAATACCCACAGCGCAGCCCATATCAAAAATACAGGAGGGATTCCTATGACAGTCAACCTGAAACCTTATGTCTACAAAAAGAAGGCAAACCCCGCTTTGGATGCGGAATTTGCCGGTGGGAAGGATTACGGCTGGGTGCGGCCCAGTCAGGACAGCATTTTCTGGCGCTCCGGCCTGCACTGGTACGTCGTTTCCCTGGCCGAGGTGCAGCGGATTTTCCGCCGGGTGGAGCCGGTCTACGGCAAGCTCTGCTGCGGCGGCAACAGCTTCATCATGGAAAAGCTGGTGCTGATTCTGAAGGACGGCACGGAGCTGGAGCTGTACATCGGCGACGACATGGAGAAGAAAGCCGCCGCTCTGCTGGACTTCCTGAAGGAAGGCCATTCCGAAATTGCCTTCGGCAAGCTGTAAACCCTGGCTCCCGCAGAGGGAAAGTCAAGCAATGCACCCCTTCCGCATCGGAAGGGGTGCTGCGTTATTCTTTCCGTTCCTCCGGGAATTCCACCTTGGGGATGAATCGATGGGCCACCTTGCCCTGACCCTTTTTCTTCACATAGAAGTAGCCGATGAAGGAGAACACCACCGCGCCGATGAAGTTCACGAACAGGTCCTTCATGGTGTCGATGATGCCGATATCCAGATAGCCCCCAAGGCCAAGCGCCTGCTGGCTTCCGTCGGAGTGCACCAGGATCACGTCGGCAATGTCCCGGACGTGAACCACGGTGTTGGTCAGGGTGGGATCCATGTTCACCGAATGAATTGCATGGACAATGGTGTCCTTCTGCATGTCCATGCCCAGAAAGTAATCTCCGCTGAATTCAAAGAACTCCCACAGCACCCCCACCGTCATGGAAAAGCAGAAGGAGACAATGGCCAGATACAACGGCGACAGCTGGAAGGTGAAGCGGTCGTTGCGGTTCATCATATCCACCAGGGCGAAACCGATGGCGGCGCAGAGGAAGCCGTTGATGGTGTGCAGCATGGTGTCCCAGTGGGGTACCCGGACATAGAAGCTGTTCAGTTCCCCTAAGATTTCCGCCGCGAAAATGAACAGCAGAATCACGATTTCCAGCGTACTGGGCAGCACGATTTTCAGCTTCCGGGAGATGATGCTGGGCATGATCAGCAGCACCAGTGACAGAGCGCACAGAAACACGCTCTGATATTCCCGCCGCAGCACCGCCCGGATGAGGATGAAGATGATCAGGCCTCGCAGCACCAGATAGACGGTCAGCGTGGTCTTATTTTTGTAAAATCGGTTATCCTTCAATTCGCGTCCCATTTGCTTCCTCCATTTCCGCCTTCAGCCGCTCCAGCAGCAGATTCCGGGCATAGTACATGGTTTCGTATTTCAGATACATCAGAGCGTTTTCGTCCCACAAAAACCGCAGGCTGGCGGGGAATTCCTCGTCCCCAAACCACAACTGCACCAGCAGCGGCAGGCCGTCGAAAACCTCAACGGAATAGGCAATGTCCCCAGTGGACAGGGGTTTGCCGCCAAGGGCCGCGCAGGCCTTTCGGAAGTCCTCCGCCCGGGACTGGAACAATTCCGCGTTGGGATCCCGCTCCTCCAGCAGATTCTGGTGAAAGGCATGGCCGAAATCCGTCATGTTCTTAAATCGTCCGCTGACAAACCGATCCTCCCGGCTGTCACAGACAAAATCCAGCAGGGTCATGACCTCCTCGAAGGTATTGGCATCCTGCCAGATTCCTGCTTCCTCCCGCTCCAGGTCGCCGGTTGTCCTGGAAAGCCGATACCGCCGGGAAAAGAGAACGGGATACAGAAAATCCTCGTCATATGGAAGCTGCAGCTTCCGAATCAGTGCTTCCTGATCGTAGGTCAGAAAATACCGCTTTGCCTGAGCCGCCTGCAATAAATAGTTGTTGGTTCGTGCCATATATTCACCGCTCCCCATCAAGCCTTCCCCTGGGGGAAGGTGGCTCGCCACAGGCGAGACGGATGAGGGAATGCCCGGCTTCGAATTCGCCGGGAGTCCATCTTGATCGCAGACAACCCCGCCCCTCATCAGTCAAAAATCAAAGATTTTTGCCAGCTTCCCCAGTGGGGAAGCCATTTTTCCTATTGTACCACCAATCCCCCAAAATCGCAAGAAAACCTTAAGGCTTTCCTTGTTTACTTTTGTTACCTTTTATGATAGAATGGTCATAATCCCGAAAAAGAGAGATGATTTCTGTGGATTTTGACAGCACAAGAGTGGTTGTGGATATGGATGCCCTGGCATCCAATATGGATGCCATCCGGGAAAAAGCAGGGGTGCCCGTCATGGCAGTGGTCAAGGCCGATGCCTACGGTCACGGTGCCGTGCAGGTGGCGCGGCTTTTGCAGGACAAATGCGCCTTCTTCTGCGTCAGCTCCATCTTGGAAGCCATGGAACTGCGGCAGGCGGGGCTGACAAAGCCCATTCTGCTGCTGGGCTATACCCCGGCGGAGGCTTACCCCACCGCCATCCGGGAGGGAATCCGGCCCACGATTTACCGCATGGAGGACGCGCTGGCCCTGTCTCAGGCAGCACAGGCGGCACAGCTGCCCGCACGGTTCCACTTCGCCGTGGACACCGGCATGAGCCGCATCGGTTTTCAGGTAACGGAACGTGACGCGGATATCTGTGCGGAGATTGCCGGACTGCCCGGGCTGTACGCCGAGGGCTTGTTCAGCCACTTTGCCACCGCAGACTGTGCCGATCTGACGAGAGCGAAACAGCAGGCGGAGCGGTTTGCCGCCTTTGATGACATGCTCCGGAAGCGGGGCGTGAACATCCCCATCCGGCACCTGAATAACTCCGCCGGCCTGATGAATTTCAAAACCCCCTACGAGATGGCCCGTTCCGGCATCATCACCTACGGCCTGTACCCCAGCGATGAGGTGGATCCGAGGCTTCTGTCCCTGCGCCCGGCGCTGCAATGGCTCAGCCGGGTCAGCCACGTCAAAACTCTGCCCGCCGGGCGGGAGATCAGCTACGGCGGCACCTATGTTACCAAAGCTGACACCGTGGTGGCAACCATTCCCGTGGGCTACGCCGACGGCTACCGCCGGAACCTGTCCGGCAGGTTCCACGTGCTGATCCGGGGGCAGAAGGCCCCGATTCTGGGCAGAATCTGCATGGATCAGATGATGGTGGATGTGACTGCCATCCCCGGCGTCACCGTGGGCGATCAGGTCACCCTGATCGGCACAGATGGAGGCGAGACCATCACCGTGGAAGAAATCGCCGCCCGGGCTGACAGCTTTAACTATGAATTTGTCTGCGGCATCAGCCGCCGGGTACCCCGGCTGTACATGAAGGACGGTCACATGGACCACACCGTCCACTATTTACTTGACACATACCTGTAATGAAGGAGGATCCCCAATGTCCCAGAATCCCAAACGCGGCAACACCGCCGTGATCGTGGTGCTGACGGTGCTGATCGTGCTGATGATCGCCGCCACAGCGCTGCTGATCCATCTGAGCATCGATCTTGTGAATAAAGAAGCGGACGTCAATCCTACGCAAAACACCATGCAGCTGCCCCAGACCACGCAGACGGAACCGGCTCCTACGGTGGCGGAGGAAACAGAGCCTCCCACCACGCAGGTCCCGGAGGTGGAGCAGGTTGTCGCGACTGCCACCGTGGGCGCCATGGGCGACCTTTTGATGCACAAGCCCGTCTTTGACACCGCCCGGCAGAGCGACGGTAGCTACGACTTCTCCTCCATTTTCCGCTACATCAAGGATACCGTGTCCTCGCTGGACTACGCCATCGCCAATTTGGAGACCACCTTCGGCGGTGACAACTACACCTATCAGGGCAACCCCGCCTTCAACTGCCCCGATCCGCTGATCGACGCGGTGAAGGATGCGGGCTTTGACATGCTGCTCACCGCCAACAACCACGCCGGCGACACCATGAACGACGGTATCAAGCGCACCATCGAGGTTGTGCGGAATGCCGGTCTGGCCACACTGGGTTCCCAGCTCAGCGGGGAAAACCGCTACTCCGTGGTGGAAGTGAATGGCATCAAAATCGGCATGGTCTGCTACACCTGGGCCTACGCCGATTACGGCGGATCCTTCTCCCTCAACGGCCTGACCCCGGTGAAGGACGAGGGCCAGATGAACTACTTTGCCAACAACAACCCCGACAAGCTGTACAATGAACTCGGCCCCATCATGGAGGGCATGAGGGCTGACGGCGCGGAGGTGACCATGATCCTGCTCCACTGGGGACAGGAGTATCAGCTCACCGAGAACGCGGCTCAGGACAAGATGGCCCAGAAGCTCTGCGATATGGGCTTTGACGTGATCGTGGGCGGCCATCCCCATGTGGTGCAGCCCATGGCGGTGCTGGAAAGTACGGAAAATCCCGGCCACAAAGCCTACTGCATCTATTCTCTGGGCAATGCCGTGTCCAACCAGCGCAATGGCTACGTTTCCGCCTGTCCCGGTGCCCACGGCGAGGACGGTGTGCTATTTACCGTGACCTTTGAAAAGTATTCTGACGGCAAGGTGTATGTGGCGGATGTGAATGCCCTGCCTATCTGGGTGAATATGCACTCCAACACCGGCGTGAAGGAATACAACATCGTGCCGCTGGACAAGGAAGCCGAAGACCAGTGGGGCGAGCTGGGCATGAGCGCCGATCAGGTGAAGCTGGCGGGTAAATCCTATGAGCGCACAACGAAAATCATCGGGGACGGACTCAAAACCTGCCAGGAGGATCTGGCCCAGGCCAGGGCCGACCGGGAGCAGTATTATCTGGATCTTCCCAACCACCCTGAATGGCTGGAAACGGAAGCGCCTGCGGAAACCATAGCCGAGACAGTCGAAACCCTTCCCGAAGCGGCGTAAGACCCCAGCCCCCTACGGCAGATAAAGGGGAATGTAGTGGTAGGGCAGCTTGCATAACTTGTCGAGGGGCCCTAAGGATGTTGGACGATTGCCAATGTCCGTAACGCATTGGCTGTCGGCCCTGCCGACCGCATTGTCCGCAGCCACTGGCTGTCCTACGGAGCGTAGGTTGTCGGATGGTCATTTCCATGATATTCTGTGATTGGAAAGGAAGTGACCGCAATGAACACCTATGTCACAGGAAATACGATTAAGCTGCTGCGGGAAGCCAAGCACATGACTCAGGCGGAGCTTGGGGATAGAATCGGCGTCAGCAGCAAGACTGTCTCCAAGTGGGAAACCGCCAAGGGCTTGCCGGATATCTCTCTGCTGCAGCCCCTGAGTCAGGCGCTGGGGGTTTCCGTTATCGAATTGATGAACGGGGAGCAGATCACCAATCGCAACCGTTCCAGCAATCTGCTGCGGGCCAAATTCTATGTCTGCCCGGTCTGCGGCAACGTGCTGTGGGGCTTTGGAGATGCCATGCTCAGCTGCTGCGGCGTGACGCTGCCTGCGCTGGAAGCGGAAGATGCCGACGAAAGCCATGCGCTGACGGTCGAATCCGTGGAAGATGAGCACTATCTCACCGTCCGCCATCCCATGACCAAGGAGCACTACATCTCCTTCACGGCCTTCGTCACCACAGACCGCATCCGGCTGGTGAAATTCTATCCCGAGGGGGATGCCCAGGCCCGGATGCAGCTCCGGGGCCACGGCCTGCTATACTGGTATTGCAATCGACACGGCCTGTTTTGTCAGAAACGGTAAAAAATGCTTGACAAAATGTCCTATCTCATGTATACTAATCAGGCGCTGTACAAGCGCCTATGGACGATTAGCTCAGCTGGCTAGAGCATCCGCTTGACGTGCGGAAGGTCATAGGTTCGAGTCCTATATCGTCCACCAAAAAGGAGAAGCCATCCCTTTGGATGGTTTTTCTTTTTTACTTGATATAGGACTCGAACCCATCTGAATGTGACAGTCCTGTGGACTGTCACTCGGCGGCGGCTCGACGACGCCGACTCCATAATCTAATCGAGTCCTATATCGTCCACCAGCAAAAAGCCACACCCTCGGGGTCAATGCCGCTTAGTTAACAGCTAGGCGGCATTAATCTATTCAAGGGAGTTAGCGAGCAATGAAACAAAAGCGAAGTTGCTTGCTGTTTTTCTGCAATCAGAGCATGACAACAGAGCGGATTGAGAAATCCGCTTGAAAAAGACTATTCAAACCAGAAAGATTATGCTACTCTATATGTGAAGCTGACAGAAGGTTTCTGTGTTAGCTTACGAGTATCTTTTCGACCGGGGCGAATGGGCGAGATATACTTCATAAGCATGGCTTCAAGAATGGGTGGAGGGACTGCGCCAAGAAAGAATTGCAGACTAATGTGTACTGCATCGGAGAAATTTACCTTATATGCGTATTTTCTCTGCTTTTGTTGAATGACTACGGATCGGGTAATCATCTCGCAGAAGTTGTACATAGTGAGTTTTGCAACCGGCGTTAGCAAAATGGCCGCACGAAATGATGCTTTTGTCAAGCCTTATTTTGAATAATTACGAAAAAATCCTCCTACCCTCTCATTCCTGAGGGTAGGAGGATTCGTCAGCTTATCCTCCATGACATCAAAACCATCATCAGTGGTCAGATTCACGCCAAGCAGCTGGAGCTGTATATGGATGTGATGGATGTGACCGATGAGGATGTATTCTGCGATAAGACCCGGCTGAATCAGGTGCTGCTGAACCTGCTGTCCAATGCCATCAAGTTTACCCCCGCCAGCGGCACGGTTTCTGTCCGGGTTGCACAGCCGCAGACTGGAAGTTTCATCGACCAGCATGAAGCTGAACATCATCTGGATCGCCAGCAGCGGGGAATGAAAATCCCAAACAATGGTGGGCCGCTCCCATAACTCGATGTGGTAGTTCGGTGCGATTCCTCCAAACGCCGCCATGCCCTGCCGGTAAATGTTACGGATGTCTTCGTCCATTTCCTCGTCATCCTCATAGAACAGGAAGCTGCTCAGAAAAGTGAATGACCAGTCCTGAAAGGGCGATTTGGTAAGCTTCTATCTCGGGAAGCGGGAGACTGGGATTTGACCCTGTTCACCTGCACCGTTGGCGGGCAGACCCGTGTTACCGTACGATTTGTCCGGGAAGATTCCTAAGCCGTTAACGAAATCCATGCAATATGACGTCCCTCCCATGGGCCGGTTCTCCGCCATCGAGGAGGACGAAGCGCCATACCATCTGCTGTGTACCGAATATCCCGCCGCTAAGGAATGAGGATTGCGCATTGATTCTGCCGCAAAATTGTCCCGGCTGCTTTGCTGGAAAAACCCGGGGATTCCTCTGGATTTCCGGGTTTTTTCTACTTTTTGCAATGGAGATCGAGAGCGTCCTACGGAAATGAGCTTGACAAATGAAAAAACGACTTGCGCAAAGAGAAACAAAACTGATAAAAGTCCTTGCGCCGCAACGACTTTTTCTCTTAATTTGGGGCGGGGCGGTATAGGTATATTCCGTGGAGGACAGACGGCATGATTTTGTCCGCGTACCATAACAGAAGCGTAAAAATCCACTGGAATGCGGTGCTGATGGGAAGAAAGGCAAGCCCCCTGTTTTCACTTTTTGAAAACAGGGGGCGTATTTATGCGAATGGGACGCCGATTGACAGGGGTATTTCGTATCAGGATGCCAGCTGCTCCGTCCCGTCGGATGCTAAGCAGCCGGCTTCCCTGCGGAGCTCCTGATAGGAAAAGACAGCCCGTTTTGCGTAATGGCTGTTTGCGATTTCCACGTAGTCCGGCTCGCAGTCATGAACACGGCTGTCAATCGTGATGACGGCCTCCTCGCCGCTGTGAAGGACAATGGTCTCCTGATCGCCGGATTCCGGAGGCAGACACCACAGACCGGCAATGCCGTCGTAGCTATGGTGATGAATCTCAATATCGCCGGACTGCACCCGGAAGCGATAGGTGTGCTTCCCGGAATTTTCGGGAAGATTCATGGCATAGCCATGCAGCGAAAATACGGGGTGTAAGGTAACATTGGTTTCTTTCATTTCGGCATCTTCTTTCTATCGATGGGAGCTTCAAAGAGAGGCATCGATTTCATCCTTGGTTTGAAGCAGAATTTCATAAAATTGTTTGGCATATCCCGTCAGGGGATAGTCTTCGTGACAAATCAGCACATCGCTGTACCGATATCGGTTTTCCGGGCAGGGAATCTGAACCAGCCCGTGCTGCCGCAATACCTTTTCCGGCAGGGGCGACACCCACATATAGGTGGCGGGAACATTGGTAAGGAAATCAAACTGGCTGCCCCGCTCATACAGGTAGATGCGCTTTTGCTCGGCACCGCCGGTGGGTTCCGGCAGAAACGCGCTTTCCTCGTCTCCGTGGACAAGCTCCGTATAACCGATCAGATCCTTCGGAGAAACCCTGTCTTTGGCAGCCAAGGGAGATTCCCCGGAAACCAGCAGCATATAGGAAAACGTCCAGATCGGACGCACCCGAAGGTGCTTCTGGTGAAGCAGCCGCCTGGTGTTCTCCTCCATGAACTCCGGGTATCGGATAATTCCCAATTGAAAGCCGCGGCTCAGAATGTTGTCGATGGCTTCCTGAGAATTTGTCTCAGAGAAATTGATCTGAATCTGCTCGCGGTTTTGGATCTTCTTGAAAAATTCCGTAAACGCATAGGTAATGTAGGTGGCTCTGGGAATGGATATTTTCATGGCGGCAAGCTGTTCGTTCCGCTGCTGCGACTGCCGTTCCAGAACCTCCAGCTTATAGACAACCTGTCGGGCAATTTCCAGAAATGCCTGCCCTTCTTCCGTGACCGTCGTTCCGGCGGGGGTTCTCTGGAATATGGCATACCCCAGAGTGCTCTCCAACTCTTTCATAGCCTTGCTCAGGCTGGACTGGGTCACATACAGGTTTTGCGCTGCCTGGTTGATAGAACCGCAGTGCGCGATTTCTACTGCATATCGCATTTGCTTAACGGAAATATCCAACATTTACAGTTCACATTCTTTCATATGACCGTATCTGTTGTGTGCATTATAGCACAGATGCCGGCCATGTAGTAGACTATCTTTGACATATGGATATGAATTAATTTCATATCCATCAGATGATATCTTGTCTGCCTGTGTTTGTAAAGACCTATTCGAAGCGGGATTGTCATTGACCTTGTGGGAAGTGCAGGATAAGGAAGCTCTGAACAAATCAGCAAGTGTTGGCGGCGAGAGATTTTGGCTCAGCCGAAAGTTCTTAAATTGGAGGAATACTTGGTGTATTTCCCAATTTAAGAACTGTACGGATGGGACAAAAGATCCGCCGTCCAACCGCAGACGATTTATTCAGAGCTTCCCTAATATGGTAACAGGAATTGAATACAAGCTATCCTGTATGGTTTGCTCTGATATATGTTTTTCCTTCTGATACTATTTCTCAATAAAATTATTTAATTTTATTGAGAAGACACCGCCTGACGGCGTTGTCGATTCTATGATTTTCGAGATAGAAAATCATAGAATCTCGTCTCATTATGATCTTCATATTAAAAACTTCAATTCT
>JALFUW010000076.1 GCA_022786995.1 Clostridiales bacterium | reverse complement strand
CACCGCGTCCGCACCGTACAGGACGGACATTTTCAGCCGTTCCATATCTCCGGCGGGGCTGAGAAGTTCCAGTTTTCTCATTGTCCCTCCGCATAGGCTGCCACGTTAGCGGAATGCTCCTCGTAGGTGGTGGAGAAGGTGTGCATACCGGTTTCGGGGTTCAGCACATAGTAGTAATAGTTGTGGTTTTCGGGGTTCAGAGCGGCCTGCAGGCTGGACAGGCCGGGATTGGAGATGGGCGTGGGGGTTAGACCGGTGTGGGTATAGGTGTTGTAGGGGGAGTCCACCTGCAAATCCTCCCGGGTCAGATCGGTTTTGCCGTCCAGCGCATAGACGATGGAGGCGTCGATGTTCAGATAGGCGGGAGTGCCGTCCCAGCGGAACAGACGGTTGTAAATAACGCCCGCGATCGCGGGGGCTTCCGAGGGCGCGGCGGCTTCCTTTTCAATCATGGACGCCACGATGGCGACCTCCCGAACGCCGTATCCGCCGCCGGTGACGTTGGCGTTCAGCGTCTCGATCTGGGCCTGCATTTCCTCGTCAAACCGACGTTCAAAGTTGTCCAGCAGTTTTTCCAGCACCTCTCTGGGAGTGGAGTTCTTATAGAAGTCATAGGTATCCGGGAACAGGAAGCCTTCCAGGCAGTAACCCTGGCCCCGCTCCACATTTTCCAGGAACCAGTAATCCTTCAATTCCCCGCTGGCGGCATAGGCAGCCAGATCCTGCGCGGTACAGATGCGCTTTTCCTCCAGCATGGCGAAAATCTGCCGGCAGGTGTAACCCTCGGGAATGAGCACGTCCTCCACGACGGTACGGCTGGAGCTGGCAGACATCATATTCACCAGCGCATGGTAGTCGTAGCGGGTGTTCAGGTCGTAGATGCCGGGGTCAATGTCTTCTTCGGCATCGGAAATATCCGCATAGAGCTTAAACAGGCTGCGATAGCGGATCAGACCATTGCTGTAGAGCTTCTCGATGATATCGTCCATGGTATCGGACTCGTAAATGGTGACGGTGACGGGCTTATCCTCCCGTCCGAAGGCCAGCACGTCTGCCGCGCAGACCCACAGCATCCGTCCGGCAGTGACGCCGATGGCGAGAATCAGGGCCAGCCACACCACGGTTACCAGCATATTGGGGATGCCCAGCAGGCCTTCGCCCTTTTTCCGCTTGGGACGGCCTTTTCTGGGGGGACGTTCGCTTGCGGGAGACTTCGGCTCCTGCGCGGCGGGCGCGTCCATCATTTCCGTAAAATCCTTGCTGCTGGTTTCCTGGAAATCTTTATCAGGAGCGGGGGCGGGCGTTTCCTCAGCAAAGAGCACCTCCTCCAGCTCCGGGTCATCCAGAATGGACAGGTCAACGGCGGGAGCAATTTCCTCCTGAGCAGGCGCTTCGGGTTCCACTGCCACGGGGACTTCCTCGCTTGGGGCGGCCGGGGACTCATCGGGAGCCTCAACAGGCATGTCCGCACTGTCCAGCGCTTCTGCGAGGGATTCGTCCCCAGAGGGCGAATCCGCCGGGAATTCCGCAGTGGGTTCCGCACTTTCAATCGGCACATTTTCCTCTGCTGCCGACGGTTCCGGCACAGAATCTTCGCTCCTGAAGGTCAGCGCTTCAATGACGGGAACCTCGGTGGCTTCCGGCTCGGAGACTGGTACGGTTTCTTCCGGGGAAACCGCCTCCTGCTCCGGGATGTTTTTTTCTTCCATGGGTTTCCTCCTTCAGCGGATCACGATCTGCTGCGCCACATTGTCGGCGGCTTCTTTCCCTTTCAGTGCGGTGATCAGCTGCAGAGCAAAGGGAATGGCGCAGCCGGCGGAAGTGCCGGTGATCACGTTTCCGTCGGTGACAGCGGCGGCATCGGGAACCATGACCGCAGAGCCCATCTGCTCCTCACAGCCGGGGTAGCAGGTGGCACGCTTCCCATCGGTGATGCCGAGCATGGCAAGAACCGTGGGGCCGGCGCAGATGGCAGCCACCAGCTTGTGGTTTTCGTAGGCAAATTTCACCGCGTCCAAGGCGGGCTGACTTGCCTTGATGGAGGCCACGCCCCCCAGACCGCCAGGCAGAATAATGCCTTCCAGATTGGTAAGATCCATTTCGCCCAGTTCCATATCGGCCTCAATACCGATGTCCCGGCTGCCATACACGGTTTTTCCGTTGATACCCACCGTGCAAACATCGATTCCGGCCCGGCGCATCATAACCAGCGGAACCATTGCCTCGGTGACTTCAAAGCCGGTGCCCAACAACATATATACCATCGTTTAATCCTCCAGACAGGCCGCCACATGGCGGTAGATTTCTTCGTGAATATCTTCAATGGAGCGCATGGCTCCGTCTTTCACACACCCAATGACCGTCCAGCCGTAATAGTCGGCGGCGGCTTTTCCCGCGCGGCGGCAGGTGGCGAGGTAGTCCAGATCCTGTTCGTGAATATCCGCGTGGGTGTGGGTGGCGGCTTCCCGGGAGCGCATCATTTTCGCGGTGAAGTCCGTGGGAACGTCCAGATAGACAACCAGATCCGGCTTGGGAAGCCCCAACTTTTCGTATTCAAAGTCATACAGCCACTTGAGGAAGTCGCCCTGCTTTTCCGGCGGCTCCTTGGAAGCCTGATGCACGGCGTTGGAGGTGGTGTAGCGGTCGGAGACCACCAGACCGCCTTCTTCATACCACGTTCCCCAGACCTTTTTGTAGGATGCGTAGCGGTCAACAGAATAAAACGCGGAAGCGGCGTAGGCGTTTACATCCGAGGGCTTGTCCCCGAACTCGCCGCCTAAATACATCCGAATCAGCGCGGAGCTGGGTTCGGAATACTGCGGGAAGACCAGCTTCTGAAACTGCCTTCCGTCCTGAGAGAGTCGTTCCGTCAGAAGCTTAAACTGTGTGGATTTCCCGGAACCGTCCGTTCCTTCCAGTACGATTAGTTTGCCCATAATTTGTCTCCTTATGGTTTGGACAGAATATCATATCCTACAATATACCATATCCGGCCTGATTTGTCCACCACCGGGCTTCCCGGTAAACCTTAATTTTCCGCAAACAATGATGAAAAAGAAGAAACGGTTGCAAAAAAAGGGAAAAGATGATATAGTGAACCCAACTATGGATATAGAGGAAGAAAAATATGGAAGTAACATTTGAAAGTCTTGGCCTCAGCGAGGCCATGCTAAAAGCCCTGGAAGCCAAGGGCTACGGCTATCCCACCACCATTCAGGCGGAGGCCATTCCCCATTTCATGCAGTGGAAGGATGTCATCGCCAAGGCCCCTACCGGCACCGGCAAAACCTTTGCCTTTGGAATCCCCATGATCGAGCATATCGACCCTGCCAACGAAGCGGTTCAGGGTCTAATCCTTGCCCCTACCCGGGAGCTGGCCATTCAGATCGGCGATGAGCTGCGGGGACTGCTGACCTATTTTCAGGGCATTCGCGTGGCGGTGCTCTACGGCGGCGCGGGTATCGGCGGACAGGTCAGGCAGCTGGAGCGCAAGCCCCAGATCGTGGTGGCAACCCCCGGCCGTCTCATGGATCATTATAACCGCAAAACCATCCGCCTTGACAAGATTCAGACCGTGGTGCTGGATGAAGCCGACCGAATGCTGGACATGGGCTTTTTCAAGGATGTAACCCGGATCATCGACAAGGTAAAGAACCGCAAGAATCTGGGCCTGTTCTCCGCTACCATCTCTCAGGAGGTCATGACCGTGTCCTGGATGTACCAGCGGGACGAGGTGGAGATCACCGTGGAGCCCAAGCAGGAGGATCGCCCGGACATCGACCAGTATAGCCTGGGCTGCACCCCCCTTGCCAAGGCGGAGACCACCCTGCGGCTCATTCAGACCCAGGGCTATGACCGGGTCATGATCTTCTGCAACACCAAGCATATGTGCCAGCGGCTCAGCGACGAGCTGCAGAGGGCGGGCCTTGACTGCGACTGCATCCATGGCGATATCCGCCAGAGCCAGCGGGAGAAGACCATGCAGCGCTACCGGGATGGCAAGCTTCCTATCCTGATTGCCACGGACGTGGCCTCCCGGGGCATCGACGTGGAGGATGTGGACTGCGTCATTAACTATGACATTCCCGAGGAGAATGAATACTATGTCCACCGCATTGGCCGTACCGGCCGTGCCCGCCGCAAGGGCGTGGCGTGGAGCCTCGTCAGTAACTTCCCGGAGCAGGCCCGGCTGGAGGATATCTGCAAATACTGCCAGTTTACCGTGAAGAAAATGGTGCTGGACGAAAATGGAACGCTGACAGAGGAAGAGACGAAAGCCCCGGTCAAGCCCCGGAGGCGTCTGCGGTGAACCGGCGGGAGAGGGGATTCCTTCTGCTGACCAGCCATCTGGGCGACCCGGAGCGGAAGGTACTGACGGTGGCCCAGCTGCGCGCCCTGGCCCTGCGGATGCGGGATATGGAAATGCCGCCGGAAGACCGGGACTTGACGCAATCCGATCTTCTTCGGCTGGGCTGTGACCGGGAGCTGTCAAAGCGGATCTTGTCCCTTCTGGAACAGGAAGACCTACTGGACGGGTATCTTGCCAGAGCGGAAAAACAGAACTGCGTACCCATCACCCGGGTCAGTGACCATTACCCTCCGATTCTGCGCCAGCGTCTGGGACTGGACAGCCCCGGCTGCCTGTGGGCACGGGGAGACGTGGAGATTCTGAGCACGCCCGCCATTTCTCTGGTGGGCTGCCGGGAGCTTTCGGAACCGAACCGGGAATTTGCGGAAGCCGTGGGCTATCAGGCGGCGGAGCAGGGGCTGACCCTGGTTTCCGGCAATGCCCGGGGAGCTGACCGGGCGGCTCAGGAGGCCTGCCTGAAGGCCGGTGGACGGGTCGTTAGCGTTGTGGCGGACGGCCTGAACCGTATTCCCGCCAGAAATATGCTCTATCTCAGTGAGGACGGCTTTGACGAGGAATTTTCCGCCCAGCGGGCATTGAGCCGCAACCGCTGCATTCACGCCCTTGGGCGGATGGTGTTTGTTGCCCAGTGTGACCTGCAAAAGGGCGGCACCTGGAGCGGAACCGTGAGAAATTTGCGTTTCGGCTGGAGCCCGGTGGCCTGCTTCCGGGACGGCAGCGAAGCCGCCGAGCAGCTGGAGCAGATGGGGGCCTACCAGATTGACCTCCCAGACTTGCGGGATTTTGCGGATCTTCAGACGCCTGACTGCTTTCTTTGACAATGACTGGACCGCGCACAAAAATTTTACATAAGCTGTCTTGATGGTTTTACAGTTCTCTGACATACTATATATCTGTGATGTGTATTGAGAGAAAGGAAAAAACTATGACCTATGAAGAAGTCCGTCGGGACCCGGCGGTACAGGTGTACATTGCCCAGGCCGATGCCTCCATGCAGGCCCTGGGGTTTACGGAGCACAGCTTTGCCCATGTGACCCGGGTGGCGAAAACCGCCGGGGACATTCTGGAAACGTTAGGCTATCCGGCCAGAACCGTGGAACTGGCTCGGATTGCGGGGTATCTGCATGATATTGGAAATGTGGTCAACCGGGTGGATCACAGCCAGAGCGGCGCGGTGATGGCCTTCCGAATCCTAGACAGGATGAATTTTCCCCCGGAGGAGATCGCCTCCATTGTAACCGCCATCGGCAACCATGACGAGGGCACCGGGGTGCCGGTGAACGCGGTGTCGGCGGCGCTGTTTCTGGCGGATAAATCCGATGTTCGCCGCTCCCGGGTGCGGAAAACCGCGGATATCGCCCAGGATATCCACGACCGGGTGAATTATTCCGTCACCCATTCGGAGCTGAACATCGATCTGGAGCAGAAAACCGTCACGCTGGAGCTGACGGTGGATACCAAGGTTAGCTCCGTCATGGAGTATTTTGAAATATTCATGAAGCGGATGTCCCTGTGCCGCAACGCGGCAGAGCGTCTGGGCCTTCGCTTCCAGCTGACCATCAATGGGCAGCCCCTGATCTGAATAAACAGCCCCCTTGCCGCATAGGGTTACGGCAAGGGGGCGTTCAATTTGGTTGGAGATTATGAGGTGTTCTTTGGAAATCAGCAGGCGGGGAGGGTGCAGGTCACGCGGCAGGGACTATACTACCGTTTTGTCTGCCGCTGCAAGCTCACCGGGGATGTGGTCTGCCGCCTGTATGTCAGCTGCGGCGGGCAGCAGGAGAATCTGGGCGTTGTTGTCCCCACAGGGGATGGCTTCGGGCTGGATACCCGGCTGCCTGTCAAGCGGTTCCGGGAGGGAGAGCCTTCCTTTGCCCTGATTCCGAAGCATGAAATGACCTCCGGGCAGTTTGCACCCATCGTCCCGGAGGAGCCGTTTTCCTACATTGAGCGGCTGAAAACCAGCTTTCTGGTGAAAAAATATGGACAAATGGGAATTCTGCTGGAAGCTCAGAGCGTGATTTCCAATCCAACAGGGCAGTGGTCGGAGCCGGTGATTTCTGAGTAGATGGAGGTGGCCGTTGTGTTCCGGGCGATGCGGTCGGACACGAGAAAATAGTCGATACGCCAGCCCGCGTTGTTCTTTCGGGCGTTGAAGCGATAGCTCCACCAGCTGTAGGCCCCGGTGGTGTCCAGGTTGCGGAATCGGAAGGTGTCCGTGAAGCCCGCGTCTAGCAGCCTGCCGAAGCTTTCCCGCTCCTCATCGGAGAATCCGGCGCTGCCACGGTTGGCGGCGGGATTTTTTAGGTCGATCTCCTGATGGGCCACGTTCAGGTCGCCGCAGGCAATGACAGGCTTGTGCTTGTCCAGCTCCGCCAGATAGCCCCGGAAGGCTTCGTCCCATTGAAGGCGATGATCAATCCGAGCCAGTCCCTGCTGGGCGTTGGGGGTGTAGCAGGTTACGAGAAAAAAGCTCGGGTATTCCAGCGTGATCAGCCGCCCTTCCGTGTCCAGCTCCGGGATACCGATGCCGTACTTTACGGACAGGGGCTGCTCTTTGGCGAAAATTGCCGTGCCGGAGTAGCCCTTTTTCTCGGCGTAGTTCCAGAACTGTTTGTATCCCGGCAGGGGCAGGTCAATCTGACCTGCCTGCAATTTTGTCTCCTGCAGGCAGAAAGCATCCGCGTCCGTCTGGGAAAAGAAGTCCAGAAAGCCTTTTTGCACACAGGCCCGAAGGCCGTTTACGTTCCAGGAAATGAATTTCATTTTGTATTCTCCTCGGGTGTTATGGTATCACTCAGCAGCAGATTGTCCTTATCTAAGGTCAGGCTTCTGCTGCCGCTGACAACGGTGACCGCCTCTGCGTTGGTCAGGCCCATGCAGGTCATGGACAGGCAGGCACAGGCCAGCGAAAACGCGGAATCACTGAGCGTGGAAGCGGTATCGGAAATCTCGATGGTCAATTCCTCGCTGCTCTGGTTGATGCTTTGCAGCTGGGTTCCCAGGGGAAGGGGGGAGGCCAGCTCCTGGCTGATCGGTCCCATCAGATAAAAGGTCAGCAGGTATTTGAGATTGTCCCGGTACCCGGCGACTTCCCGTTCCTCGCCCGCGATGGGACAGGCCATGGTTCCCTGATAATCGGTTACCTGGTAATAGAAAGTAACAGGCTCCTTCATTTTCTGACCGCAGCCGGGAAGAAGGGAAATAAGAAGGACTGCCGCCAGCGCGGCACAGAGTATTTTTTTCATTCCGCGTCCACCTCCGTATCAAAGGCGGGGAAGCTCACCGTAAAGGTGGTGCCTTTTCCCAAGGTGCTTGCCACGGAAATGGTTCCACGGTTGCGCTGAACGATGCTGCGGACGATGGCAAGACCCAGACCACTGCCGCCGGTCTGACGGGAGCGGGCCTTGTCTACCCGGTAGAAGCGCTCGAAGACGTGGTCGATGGCCTCCTCCGGGATGCCCATGCCGGTGTCGCTGACCTCCAGGAGGGCGTTGTCCTCCTCGCGGCTCAAACGCACGGTGAGCCTGCCGCCGGAATGGTTATATTTGATTCCATTTTCCATGAGATTGAATACAATCTGGTACAGGTCATCCTCCAGAATCAGAATGGAGGTGTCGTTATCCAGTTTCAGATCAAAGGTGATGCCCGCCTGCAAAGCGTTATTTTTCAGCATTCTTGCCACCCGGCGGACGGTGGGGGCCATGAAGATGATCTCCATTTCCTGCTGAGCGCCCGCTCCTTCCGCCCGGGTCAGGGACAGAAGCTTTTCTGTCATGCGGTTCAGCCGCTCCGCCTCGTTGCCGATGTCGCTGACAAATTCCCGGGTGGTTTCCAGATCCATGTCGTATTGCAGAATGGAGTCAGTCAGTAGCTTAATGGAGGCCAGCGGCGTTTTCAGCTCGTGGGACGCGTCGGAGACGAAACGGCTGCGCTTCTGCTCCGAGGTTTGCAGGCGTTCCGTCAGCTCGTTGAATTCGTTTCCAAGAATGGTCAGTTCATCGTTGCCGCCCATATTGACCTTGTGGGAGTAGTCGCCCTCGCGGATGATGCGCATGGAGGCCATGATTCGGTTGAGCCGCCGGGAGAAGGTGTTGGAGAAGGCGATGGAAAAAATCACGACAACGATCTCCAGCATCAGCGTAATCACGAAGATCGTGCGCTGAAGGGTCTGAATCAGCCCGCCCTGGGCAGTATCGTAGTCTGTCATGTATACGCAGCCCACGATGGTGCCGAGGTAATACACCGGGGTGGCGGCCCGGGAATCGATGGCTCCGCTGCGATAGCGCCAGGAGCAGACGTCGTTGCCGTCCAAGGCGGTCAGAATCTCCGGGAACAGGGCGTAGGCGCCCATGGCGGCGGGGCTGCTGTCGTACAGGATGCAGCCGGTCTGGTCGGTCACCAGCAGCCGGTTGGCCTTGAGGCTTTCGATCTGTCCGATGACGGCGGACACGGTGGAGGTGTTGATTACCTCCAGTGTGGAAATTTCATCGGAAGCCAGCAGGCATTTTTCAATCATGCTGGCCTTTTTGCTTTCGTAGAACAGATTCTGGCAGGCGATGGAGCAGTAGACGTTCAGAACCAGCAGAACCACAGACGTGATGACAACGTAGGTCATCGCGTAGCGAAACTGTGTTTTTCCATAGCCCCGGCCCGTAGCCGCCTTACTTTCGGAAGTAATAACCAACGCCCCATTTCGTCAGAATATATTTCGGCTCTGCCGGGTTTTCCTCCAGCTTCTCCCGCAGCCGCCGGATGTGTACGTCTACGGTGCGGATATCGCTGCGGTATTCATAGGCCCAGATGGTGTCGAGCAAGGCCTCTCTGGAATAGACCCGGTTGGGATTGCGCATCAGGAATTCAATCACATCAAATTCCTTGGCGGTCAGATCGGCCAGCACTCCGTTTCGGTAGGCGTTCCGGGCATCCAGATCCAGCGTGATGGTGCCGATGGTCAGGCTGCTGCTGGGAGCCTTCTTTTCCGTGGAGCCTGCCCGGCGGAGCAGGGCACGGATCCGGGCCTTCAGCTCCAGAATGTTGAAGGGCTTTGTGAGGTAGTCGTCCGCGCCGTGGTCAAAGCCCATGAGCTTGTCCATATCATCGGTTTTCGCCGTAAGCATAATGATGGGGATGTCGGAAAACTCCCGGATTTTGGCGCAGGCGGTCAGACCGTCCATGTTGGGCATCATCACATCCAGCACCACCAGATCGGGCTGCTGCTCCTGCACGGCCTGGACGGCTTCCAGTCCGTCGCTGCCGGTAATGACGTCGTAGCCCTCGTTTTGAAGATTGAAACGAATGCCCTTGACCAGCAGGGCCTCGTCATCCACAACCAGTATTTTCATTCCCTGTTATCCTCCGATTGTAATTTGATTCAGAATGGCATCCAGCTTTCCTTCGCCGATGCCTTCTACGTTTGTCAGCTGCTCAACCGCCGTAAAAGCCCCATGGGTATTACGGTAGTCCACAATCCGCCGGGCCAGCACCTCGCCGATTCCGGGCAGCTGGGAAAGCGCGGCGGCATCGGCGGTGTTAAGGTTGACGGGAAGGGCAGCGTCCGGCGGGTCTGTCTCCTGCCGGGTATCTGTCGGGCTGACCACGGCGGCCTGCCGCTGGGGGATGGATACCGTGACGGAACCGCCGGTGGGATTTCTGCCCAGATACAGCCCCAGTGTCAGACCCACGAACAGGGCGGTAAGGACCGGCAGAACTGCCAAAAGCTTATTTTTCATGGGGACGACCCTCCCGCATTGACTAGATCGTGAAAAGCTGTTATAATATACCCCACATTATACATGATTTTTTTCCGCCGGACAAGCCCCGGCGCTGACTTCTTGAGGGCGAAATATGAAAAAAGTGAAATTTTTATCCTTGATCCTGTCCGTGCTGCTGCTGGCGCAGAGTGTTCTGGTGCCTGCGGCGGCGGAAGCCGAGACCACACTGACGGAACCGACAGAAACGGAACAGCCGCTGACAGCCCAGACCGAGCAGCTGCCCTTCGGTACCGTGTGCATCCAGAAGGGCTGCCGAACTATCAACGGCATGGCGCCTCTTGCGGGCAGCGAAAAGAAGCTGGAAACGGCCCAGTCTGTATTTCTGTTCGAGGCGAACTCCAATACCGTGGTCTACGCCTATAACCCCGATCTGAAGCTCCATCCCGGTACGCTGGCGAAAATTGTCATGGCGCTGATCGTGGCGGAGAACTGCGGTCTGGACGACATCGTAACGGTAACGGAGGGCATCCAGTCCTATGTGCCCGCCGGTGTCAACAAGGTGCAGACGGAGAGCCTGAAAAGTAACGAGCAGCTGACGGTCAGAGACCTTCTGTACTCGCTGCTGCTGGTCAACGCCAACGACGCGGCGGTGGCCCTTGCCCACCATGTCTCTGGAACCACCGACGCGTTTTTGGAGCTGATGAACAAGCGGGTCAAGCAGATGGGCTGCACCAATACGGAGTTTGGCAACGTCAGCGGCCTGTATACGGCGGTATCCAACAGCACCGCCCGGGACATGGCCAGAATCGTGCAGGAGGCCATCAAGAACGAGACCTTTAAGGAGGTATTCGGCGCCAAAAGCTATACGATTCCCGATACCAACATGGTTCAGGGCCGTAAGGAATTCAAAACCCAGAACTATATGATCGACGACAGCACCCTGCAGGATTTCTATGACAGCCGTGTCACCGGCGGCTTTGCCTCCTACTATGAATCCTACGGCGCGTCCATCGTCTGTACCGCGGAGTACAACAACATGAATTATATCGCCGTGATTCTGGGCGCTACCCGTACCTTCGCCGAGAACGGCTGGATGCCCGTGAATTATGGTAACTTCAATGAAATGTCCGATCTTCTGAGCTATGCCTTTAGCAGCTTTAAGATCAACCGCATCATCTATGACGGCATGGCCCTGAGCACCTTCAAGGTCAACGGCGGCGAGTGCAACGCCGTGGGACAGGCCACTGTGAATGTAGACAGCGTTGTGCCCATCAATGCCCAGATGAAGAACATCCAGATGAATTATACGGCGGTGGGCGGCGGTCTGTCCGCGCCCATCAAAAAGGATCAGCTCATCGCGACCCTTGAGGTGGTGTACCGTACCTCCGTGCTGGCGGAGGTGGAGGTCTACGCCATGAGCGACGTCAGGCCGGCGGATAAAACCGGCGTGACCATCCGTTCCGCGGCGGTGGAGGGGAGCAAGGCCACACCCGGCTTCCTGTCCGCACTGGGCACCATCTGCGTAATCGTGCTGGGCGCTGCCATTGCCTATGTGACGTTTAACGCCTATATGCGCACCCGAATCCGCGCCCGCCGCCGGAAGAGAAGGGCGCAGCGCAGGAGGAGTAACTGATGCTGTCCTGGGAGGAACTGAAAGTGACGTGCGGCGGCTGCACACGCTGCGGCCTGTGCGAGACCCGGCACAATGTGGTCTTCGGCGTGGGCAATGAACAGGCGGACATTCTGTTCGTGGGGGAGGGCCCCGGCGAGCAGGAGGATCTGCGGGGCGAACCCTTCGTCGGCCCCGCCGGAAAGCTGCTGGACGACATGCTGTCCATCATCGACCTTTCCCGGCAGGAAAACTGCTATATCTGTAACATTGTCAAGTGCCGCCCGCCCCACAACCGGGACCCGCTGGAGACGGAGCAGGATGCCTGCATCGGCTATCTGCGCAGTCAGGTGGCGTTGGTGAAGCCGAAAATCATCGTCTGTCTGGGCCGGATTGCCGCCAAACGGCTCCTTGACCCGGACTATCGAATCACCCGCCAGCACGGCCAGTGGGTGGAAAAGGGTGGCTTCTGGATGACGGCCATCTATCATCCCTCCGCCCTCCTGCGGGACGTGACAAAACGCCCGGAGACCTTCGATGACCTGCTGTCCATCCGGGAAAAAGCCCGTGAGCTTGGGTTGAAGCTGTAAATCGCCTGGGCTTCGGCATCTCTTAGTCCCCGCATAGCCCCGGAGGCCAATTCGTAGGGGCGGCCGCCCGCGTTGCCCCGGAGGCCCATTCGTAGGGGCGGCCATTGGCCGCCCGCATTGCCCCGGAGGCCAATTCGTAGGGGCGGTCATTGGCCGCCCGCGTTACCCCGGAGGCCCATTCGTAGGGGCGGTCATTGGCCGCCCGCATTGCCCCGGAGGCCCATTCGTAGGGGCGGTCATTGGCCGCCCGCATTGCCCCGGAGACCAATTCGTAGGGATGGACATTGGCGACCCGCAGTCTTACGGCTTGGTACAGCTCTGTTTATTCGATAGCGCTCTGGAATTGCAGCGTTTCGGGCGCCCAATGGGCGCCCCTACGGCAGAGACGGCACAGAAAACGGTATCCATTGTAACCTTCCAAATCTTAAGAATTTCCTAACCTCTTGAAAAAGGGGTAACAATTATGAATGCAAAACCCGGAAAATTCGTCGAAACGGGTGGAAATCTGACATATAATCACGAAACAAAGAATTTCTTTGTTAAGAAATGTAAATCGTTTTGTAATTTTTTGTAATTTTCCTATTGACAAGCGAAACCACTTATGGTATCATTTGGACATGAAAGAGATGCCAATGGAGCACCCATCCCCGGAAAGCTGCCGGGAAGGGCCCCCGGCGGCAAAGATTTCTAAAAAAGTAACCAATTTCATTAGGAGGTTAGAAAAAAAATGAAAAACACAATGAAGAAGCTGCTTTGCATGGCTCTGGCCATCATGCTGCTGGTCTCCGCTGTGCCCGTGTTCGCGGCGGCGGCTGGGGGTTACGTTGTTGATGTAACTGTCACAAATACCGATGGCGAGACTCTTAAGCCCACCCAATCATTTAACGAAACTGCTGGACGGAACGCCACGGCGCAGGAATATCTGAATGCTGTCTATGCTGATTACGCTAGCACGTACGATGTTGATAAGGTGTGGATTAAGAATGCTGAGACTGGCAATGAGGGCTTGAGGGTCGATGTGGATCATCAGATTACCAGAGATACCCGCCTTGTCATCAAGCTGAAGCATAAGCCCGTGAACGCAACCATCTCTGTGTATGTTGATGGCAAGGGCGTGGATACCAAGAAAGAGGAAGTTGCGTATGGTTCCACTGTTGTTTTGGATGACAGCTGGGCCAGCAAGGTCGGCTACGGCGGCAAGAATGCAACTGTGACTTCTGGTGGTTATGGTAATGGTGCCTCCTTTGCGGCTACCGGTGATTTCACGGTAGTAGTGAGCGTGAATGTCAAGACTGGTTCCGAAGGCAATAGTGGCTCCGAATCTAATTCCACCCCCGCGACTGACAAGTCCGTCACTCTGAACATCGTGAACGTTTCCGGCGGCTCCGTTGTCTGGACAGACACCCGTGATATCAACGGCGATACCGCTGCTGTGAAGGATTTGCTGTACTACTGGTATGGCGGCAAGAGCAACTCCTGGCAGAACAGCTACAAGTGCACCAAGGCATGGAGCAAGGCCCAGCAGAAGGATGTTGGCTACGAAGGCACCATCGCCGCTGGCGATACCGTGACCGTTGTCCTGACTCCCAAGAGCAGTGGCGGCAGCACTGTGACTCCTCCCACAAGCACCACCTCCGGCGATCTGTCTCTGGTAATCACCGCCAACGGCGCTGAGGTTGTTAAGAAGACCATCCAGAACTTTACCAAGGATACGGTTTCCAACCTGATTAAGAAGAATCTGGATGCCGACTGGACCAGCAAGTACGGCTTCAATGAGGTTGCCATCAACGGCGTGACCTACTACCGTTCCGATCTGGAGGTCAAGGCAGCTGACAAGACCGTGAATATCTCCCTGAGCCGTAAGTACAGCAAGGACAACTCCAACAAGGTTTACCTGCACGTCTATCTGAACGGCGATGCCAGCACCATCGCGCTGACCAAGGACATCACCGGCACCTACCTGATGGACGACTGGAGCACCGATACCACCGAGATCCTCAAGTACCTGAAGAACAACTACTACACCGCTAAGGATACTTCCGAGGCCATCACCATTGACGGCCTGTACACCAACACCAACACCAACGGCGCCTTCCCCGGAAACTACTACGCTGACAACAAGGTGAGCCGTCTGGACAACATTAAGGATGCGCTGGAAGACGGCTACGTCCACATCAGCGTCATGCTGAAGAACGCCAAGGCCAAGACCTCCGCTACCGCTGACACCTCCAACCCCAAGACCGGCGACACCATCTTCGTGCCCTTCATGGTCATGGGTGTGACTGCCACCGCTCTGGCTGCGGCCTACGTCTTCGGCAAGAAGCGTATCGCCCGCTAAGCGATTGCGAATCTCAAAATTACATCCTAATGAAAATCCCCGGCAGCGCCACCGCTGCCGGGATTTTCGCGTCTTGGCTCCCCCTTTGGGGGAGCTGTCAGCGAAGCTGACTGAGGGGGTGACAAACTATCCTGCGGGACACCCCTTCCGTCCTCGCTGGCGCTCGGCCACCTTCCCCAAAGGGGAAGGCAAGTTCATAATACAACATTGACAATTCATTCCAAATCGTTTATAGTATATTTGGTTGAAATATGCAAAAGCATATGATTTTGAAAGAGGAAAAGGTGATTGACTATGTACATGGATGATTACAAGCGCTGGCTGGCCGCCGATCTGGAAGACCCCGCTCTGACCGAGGAACTGAAAAGCATCGAAGGCCAGGACGAGCAGATCAAGGAACGCTTTGCCGTGGCGCTGAAATTCGGCACCGCCGGCCTGCGTGGCGTGCTGGGCGCCGGCTCCAACCGCATGAATATTTATGTGGTGCGGCAGGCCACCCAGGGCCTTGCCAACTGGGTCAAGACCCAGGGCGGCAACCAGCTGGTCGCCATCTCCTACGACAGCCGCATCAACTCCGACGTGTTCGCAAAGACTGCCGCCTGCGTGCTGGCAGCCAACGGCATCAAGGTTCGCATCTATGATGCTCTCATGCCCGTGCCCGCCCTGTCCTTTGCCACCCGCTACTACAAGGCCAACGCCGGTATCATGGTGACCGCTTCCCACAACCCCGCCAAGTACAACGGCTACAAGGCCTACGGCCCCGATGGCTGCCAGATGACCGACGATGCCGCCGCGGTGGTCTACGCCGAGATTCAGAAGACCGATATCCTCACCGGCGCGAAGATCATGTCCTTTGAAGATGGCCTTGCTCAGGGCCTGATTGAATATGTGGGCGAGGACTGCAAGGAAGGTCTGTACGATGCCATCAAGGCCTGTCAGGTGCGCCCCGGCCTGTGCAAGACCGCCGGTCTCAAGCTGGTTTACTCCCCCCTGAACGGTTCCGGCCTGGTGCCCGTCACCCGGATTCTGAATGATATCGGCATCGACGATATCACCATCGTCCCCGAGCAGAAGTACCCCGACGGCAATTTCCCCACCTGCCCCTATCCCAACCCCGAAATTTTTGAGGCCCTGCGCCTTGGGCTGGAACTGGCAAAGTCCGCCGGCGCTGACCTGATGCTGGCTACCGACCCCGATGCCGACCGGGTGGGCATCGCCATCAAGTGTCCCGATGGCTCCTATGAGCTGGTCTCCGGCAACGAGGTGGGCGTGCTGCTGCTGGACTACATCTGCGCCGGACGCATCGAGAAGGGCACCATGCCCAAGAATCCTGTGGCTGTCAAATCTCTGGTGTCCACCCCCTTGGCGGACGCTGTCGCCGCCAACTACGGCGTTGAAATGCGCAACGTTCTCACCGGCTTTAAGTGGATCGGCGACCAGATCGCCCGACTGGAAGCCGATGGGGAAGTGGAGCGGTTCATTCTGGGCTTTGAGGAGTCCTACGGCTATCTGGCCGGCCCCTATGTCCGGGACAAGGATGCCATCATCGGCTCCATGCTGATTTGTGAAATGGCCGCCTACTACCGCAGCATCGGCTCCTCCATCAAGCAGCGTTTGGAAGAAATCTATGCCAAGTACGGCCGTTACCTCAATAAGGTGGACTCCTTCGAATTCCCCGGCCTGTCCGGCATGGACAAGATGGCGGGCATCATGGCCTCCCTGAGGGAGAAGCCCCCGGTGGAGATCGGCGGCTACAAGGTTGTGAAGGTCACCGACTACGAAAAGACCGCCGAGACCGGCCTGCCCGCAGCCAACGTGCTGGTCTACACTCTGGACGGCGGCGCAACGGTGATCGTCCGTCCCTCCGGCACAGAGCCGAAGATCAAGACCTACTTCACCACCCTTGGCAAGGACTTGGCAGAAGCCGAGGCCCAGAAGAACAAGCTGGCTGAGGCCCTCAAGCCCATGCTGGCGTAAATCAAATCGACTGTCATTGCGAGCCAGGGTGTATTTTGTAAAGGAAGGTTTTACCCCCCCCTTCGCATAATACACATGACTGCGGCTCATTTGTGGTGAATGGATTTGCAGTTTTGTGGGAAAGGAGTTTTCATAAGCTGCAATCAACAACCACGAAAGGAGCCTGCAATGAAATCTGTATTTGAAGCAATGGGCGGGACATATCGGCAATGTGGGGATTTCTTTATTCCAGAGATGGCCTTACCCGACACGCCCAGAAACCCTATCGGAAAATATGGTCGAATGCGCCATCGCTACCTGAAGGAGCATCGCGGAGTGCTCTACAACGCCATGATTCTGGACGGAACACTCTGGAGTCACCTTGCCGAAGTCGATAAGATCTGCAAGGAGCGAATGGATGTGCTTATCCTCGGCATGAAGGAAAAGTGGGGTATCACAGAAGATCTGAAAGCCCACGACCCTATGGCATGGGTTGGAGCTATGAACAATATCCGCAGTGCTGCGGAAGAGATCCTCTTTGCGGAGGTGATCTACGCATGAAATACGCAGATTACCTTACCGTCTTGGATAACCATATTGCCTCCCACCCTTTGAAATTGGGAGATGGCGAGTCGGTTTTGGCGCTCCTGTATGAAAGCTATGAAGACTTACAGGGGTGCAACAGGCAAATCAAAGGGGATTTCCATGAATTGTACCGTCTTTTGGATGGGATACCGCTGACAGAACTGGATAGGATTATCAATCCCGTCTGTACCCTCTGCTGGGATTATGAGCAATCCGGCTTTATCCACGGTGTTCAGGTGGGCGTCCGACTGGCTCAGGAAATTATGGAATAAGCAAATGGACCGTCTCCAAAAATGGGGACGGCCTTTTTTGCCATCCCCATCCATCCCAAGTATCCCTGGAACAGATGGGATGGATAGGATAGATGTTTTGGACATCAGAACACATCATCGGCAGAAAAGCCCTTGATGTGGTCCAGCTGCTTTGCCCTCATTGGAAAGAATGGACATATTCCGACTTTTCGGTTACAATTAATGCGGAATGAGACAAATCTTGATTCAGAAATATTTTTCAAAAAATTCTGCAGCGATTGGAAAAAACTGCGATTCTGGTGCCCATATATTATGGGGGAGTATGATGGATGAGGTGATGAATATGGATAAAAGCAACCCTTATAGCTTTTATGTGGTGCTGGCGGATGGCATCATGGAGATTCCGCAGGACAGCAACCTGTCCTGGATAACGCTGTTTTACGCGCTGCCGAAGGAACTGGTTGAGAAGCGTCCGGCGTATCTGGAGCTTCCACGGAATATTCACCAACTTTTACATTCCGAGGAACATCGCAAGCTGATTGAGTCGGAAACATTTCTGGAACTGGTCTGGGACTGCTATGCGTGGGCGGCATGGCAATTCTTCCAGGTGCCGGGCAAGGGTGGCGTAATACTGTTATGAAATGACTTTTGTCAAGAGGGGAAAAACCAGTCAAAAGGCAAAAATATTCCAAGGACATCTGGAAAGAGCCAAGACAACAGAAAACCGGCATTGGCCACTCTGTTATACGCGGATTGGGTACCGCA
>JALFUW010000114.1 GCA_022786995.1 Clostridiales bacterium | reverse complement strand
TAAATTCCTGCTTGTAATCACATTGCTTTTGGTATGCTTCATCTGCTTTATGCTCGTCTATGACGTCCTGCACCTGGAAACAGGGTACATAAAATATGTTGCGTAAAAGAAAAGAGGATAAAATGAAAAAATATTTCGCGGTGGTCATAGCTTGCATTGCTTGCTTTGCCCTTGGGTATTATATAAACAAGGAATCAACAGATAAACAGTTGCGAGAAAGATACCAGCTGGAATACCTGGATGCTGTAAAAGAACTGGACGAGGATTACAGCGAAAGGCTGGAAAAGGAAAAAGAAAAATCCTATCAGAAGGGATATAATATTGGTATTCGCGAAGGAAAACAAAAAGCCGAAGCCCAGAGTGATGTAAAGTACGTTGAAGTGCCAAAGTTCTACTCTTCAGGCCAGGAAGAAATGTACGACGAAATTTGGGACGAAGTCTACGAAAGAGCCAGAGAAGATTTTGAATCCGAATACGGAGCAGATAACGATTATTAAGCAGAAATTTAAGGGGAAATCAATATGCAATGCAGGAAGTGCAAAGAGAATATGCCGGAAGATGCCATATTCTGCCCTTACTGCGGGGCCAGGCAGGAACGGGAGAAGCGGAAGGCTTTGAAACGGGCCAACGGAACCGGCACTGTCTATAAGCTCCAGGGGCGCAGACGCCGCCCCTGGGTGGCGTCAAAAAGCAAGACCATCGTTGGGTACTATGAAACCAAAACCGCCGCCCTGGACGCCCTGAACCGGCTTTCAGGGCGTTCTCTTGACGAGCGGTATAATATGACCTTCGAGGACGTGTTCTTCGCCTGGAAAAGCGAACACTATGCAGAGCTGACCAATTCTGGCCGGGCGCAGTATGACAAATCATTTCAAGTGTTCTCAAATCTACATGGAAAAAAGTTCAGGGAATTGCGAACGGCGGACTTCCAGGCGGCCCTTGAACCGCACATGGGAAAGACGCATTCGACAGTGTCAAAGTACAAGCAGCTTATCACCCAGATGTCAAAGTGGGCCATCCGGGAGGAGCTGATAACGACCAACTTTGCATCCTTTGTAAAAATCCCAGAGAATGTGAAAAAAGAAAAGGAAATCTTCTCAGACGAGGAGATCGCAAAGCTGGAAGCAAACGGAAGTGAGACAGCAAAAATTATCCTTATGCTGATCTATACCGGCATGAGAATCGGGGAACTGTTTGATCTGCCCCTGGAAGATTATCACGGAAACTATGTCATCGGCGGTGAGAAAACAGAAGCCGGCCGCAACCGGGTAATCCCGATCCGGCCGGAGGGCAGACGGTATTTTGAATACTTCGCCGCCCATGCAAACGGACCGCTGTTGCTGTCTGGCTACACCGGGGACAAGGTGGCGAACAACTTCCGAAAGCGGAACTACTACCCGCTGCTGGACAAACTGGAGATCAAGCGGAAAACCCCGCATTCAACGCGACACACATATGCAAGTCGCGCCAGAAAGGACGGTATGCCGCCGGAAATTCTCCAAAAAATTCTCGGTCACTCGGATTACAGCACAACAGCAAATATCTATGTGCATACGGATGTGGAAGAACTCATTAGGGCCGTAGAGGGTAAATGATTTGTTGTTAATTTGTTAGTAACCCAGACTGTCTAATTCGGTCTGAAACAGAACAGTGAATCCGAAAACCATTGAAAACACAAGGAAAAACAGAAACAGATTTTCTTAAATTCTGCTCAGAACCGCCTCACACGCGGAAGGTCGACGGTTCGAGTCCGCCACTCTCCACCAAAAAATCCCTGAAATCTCAACGGTTTCAGGGATTTTTATTTTTCTGGCCATTCAGCTTTGTTAGTAACCCGTAAGTAACCGTAAATTATGCGTCACCGATTGAGGAGGGCCAGCATGTGGCGGATTCTTGCGGTGTGGTCAATCATTTTTTCGTGCTCCCAGTCCCAAACAGCTTGCATAGCCGCCGGCGCTTCATGGCCGGCATCTTTGTGCTCCTGAATTGCTCTGACAGCTTCCCGGTGGAGTTTGTCAGAGTGTTTTAACTCCTCCTCGGCCAACGATGCACAGCAGCGGGAAAGCTCGTTGTCAGAATCTTTGTAATGATGAGCAGCTTTCGAGTATTCCTCGGCATCTCTAAGTTCTTCTTCTATCTTTTCAGCGATCCACTTTATTTTCTTCATTTTTTCCTCCTAGCTCTGCATGATGCAGTTATACAGCATATCAACATCTGATACTGTCAGCGTTATCGTACCCATGCCGGGAATGGAGATAGGAGCAGGGCATTTTTCAGCAGCAGGCCGAAGATGCTGATATATTTTCTCAACATCAATGTTGTTCGCCTCGTCCACAAGAGAAAGCGGAGACAATGCAGCGGATGACCGGACCTTTTCCGCAACTCTTGAAGCGTCCGAAATATAGGCAGTTGCAGCGGCAGAGAATACCCACTTTTGCCATCCACTGAGTTTCGGCATGATCTCATTGTCAAGATACCGTGACAATCCTGCCTGCACTTTGTTGATTGATACCATGTAATTTCCTCCTAAACAGAAGGGAGGGCACAGGCCCTCCCCCGTAGTAGATCAGCAGCCGCAATCACAACCGCACTTGGGGATGGGGTTATAGAGCGTCTGAGCGGTGGTAGTGGTGCCTGTGGTCACATCAGCAACCATTTTCGGGTAGAACGTAGCGTTTGCATAGGTGATAATCGAATTATCACCGCAGCAGCGCCGCTCCGCCTCCATGCGGATTTTCTCCGACAGTTCAGACCGGACGGAAGCGATGTCCTGACTGGCCAGGGTAAAGCTGTCCTCGGTTTTCTGATTGTGCACCGCCTGGGCACACAGAGTGTTGCGGATGTCCTTCAGCTGCCCGTCGATGTATTTGTACATCTCCAGCATCTTCTGGTCTCCGTAGGTATTTGCGTCACGCAATGCGATCTGTGCGTCTTTTGCGGCGATCTCCTGCTGCAATCCCAGCTCATAGCGGTTGACGGTGTGATCCTCACTGCAACAGCCACGAGACATACCGCCAGCAACAGCGCCAAGAGCAGCGGCGGCAACCTCGTTATTGTTGCCCCATCCGCCAAACAGACCATTTCCGCCGAGAATGCCGGAGTTGAGCGCACCAAGAGCAGTGCCGATGATGCCGGTAGTAAGACCGGCGGTGCCAACACCCTTGCTTGCAAATTCTGCCATGTTTGTTTTCTCCTTTCGTAATCATACCCCGTAGCGCTCCGAGGTTCTAAGCAAACTATAGCAGTTACGATATTGGAGAAAACCTTGAGTTTCTGGATGATTTCTTCAGAAATAAAACAACAAGCCCTCTCGCTCGAGAGGGCTTGTTGTTCTTTCTTTCTGGTAAAATTGGTGTAAAAGGCTGAACATCATCATACTTCTTTCGGATTTGCTGGCGAAGCTTATCCACCTTTGCAACAGACATATTACGGCGCATTGCTGTATAAGTTGTGGTCTCACCCGCCGCCCAATCCATCAGGACATCGTGCTCATCTTTTGACAGAATCGCATTAAAAAGAAAATCGTCAAGTATGATTCTGTTCCACCGTATGTCATTCATTTTGACTGCTCTTATCCCTGAGCATTTCAATTGCCTTTGTGATTGCCGCAGGAATCGGAACGCCCATAAGACCGGCGTTTTCAATAATACTGAGCGTCTCATTCACCACAAACGCAATCACAACGGCATCACGGATATAATTAACTCCAAGCATGACATCAAGCCGGCAGGCAATCAAGACAATCAACAAAGTCATGCCTTTGCGCACCAGGCCCTTCCAGCCGGCACGGCTCTCCAATGCGCCACCCTCCGACTTGGGCGATTTATGAAACACCCCGGCCACAATCAGCCCGGTAAGATAATCGATGCCCATGAAGATCAGCAGTGTGGTAAGGCCGGCACTCCATCCTCCGAAGATCCCGGCGATTGCTGCGCCAATGCATCCTAGTACCGTTAAAATCATTTCTTTCATTTTCCTCTCTCCTTTTATCTTATCAGTTTGTCCCATGTTTTCCCGCCAACCTCGCCGTCTGTTTCCAGCCCGGCGTCCGCCTGGAATCCCATCACAGCCCGTTTGGTCAGTTCACCGAAAATGCCGTCACAGTCCCCGGTATAGTAGCCATGGGCGGCAAGCAGCTGCTGCACGGTGGTAACAGCGTCGTCCTCCATGCCAGGCTTCAGCAGCGGCAGCTTGACGGCGTAGTAGTATGTAGGCCTGATTTTCTCGGGCGTGTCCATTTCGGGCACATTTCCGCCCGTATACCGCAGCACACAATCCCAGGGATAATTCCGATAGGGCCGCACCAGGAACTCCCGGCCTGTCTGATCCCCCGGCTGCCCGCCGGTGACGCCTCCGTTTTCGTTGATGCTGGCCTCCACCTCCATGCCGTTGCCGCAGTACATGGCCGTGTGGTGCTGGATGTTCAGCAGCACGTCCCCACGCTGCAGGCATGCCCCAGTGGCCAGGTCAACACCGGCGGTCACATCCTCAAATCCGCAGCGAAGAAACACGCCCCGCATATTGCCGGTATAGGTGGCCCCGTTGGTTTTCACCGGCACCCCCGCCAGCTCCCAGGCTGAAATCACCGCGCTGGAACAGTCATAGTCCGGCCCCCAGCGGTTTGCCTGGTCATAGCCGTGGCTGCTGTCCGCAGCCCATGCTTCCATCTGGGATATTGCTTTCTCTTTCATTGTTGTTCTCCTTCCGTAATTACTTGCCGCACTTGCCGCCTTTCTTCTTCGCCATGCTACGCACCTCCTTTCTATCGTCGGTAATCAGACCGCTCAGGGTCTTTTCATCATCATCCATTGTATACGCTCCAGCCATACACCCCGGGCTCCCAGACGTTGTTATCGATGTCAGACACCCACGTTTTGCCGTTGTGGGTCACCTTATCCCCCGCCATGTATGGGTTGGTGCTTTCCGGCTGCTCCCACTCTGGGATTGTGCCCTGGTCAGGGATAAGCACCTTTGCCCAAAGGCTGGGAGCTGCTGTAGGTGTCCAGTCGGGCTGTGATGTGTGCGACTGCAAGCACTTATACAGTGCGCCATCATACTGCCGACGGTCTCCCGTGACATAAGCAACGCCGTTTCCACTCCAATGAGGATAGATGAGCTTATACGATGCTGCCTGCTCATCCGTGAGAACAGCGCCTACTCCGTCCATTGCAGACCGCAGGGCCTTTGCGTTTTCAAGATAGCTCATTCGCTCACCCCCAAAATATCCAGCGCCGCCGCCATGTCCGCCTGCTTGACCTGCTCCTCCTCGTAGATGGCTTGGAACTCCGTCAGGATTTCATAAGGCCGCCAGGGAGCCACCATCTCGCCGGTAAACACCTGCCCATCTTCCCGTGTCCAGCTTTCCCCAGCCGGAACAAAGCGATAGCCTTCTATATACTGCTGGCACTTTCCCTCAAAAGCATCTGTCTCCACGGCGGTAAGGCCATCGCCGGGGGAGGTATGGCATTTAAATTTAGAATCAATGTAAATTTTCATGCTTCCACCTCACGCAAGATACATATTGTAAATATAAATTGATACTCCGCCATTGCCAGCCCACGATCTGGCAACCATCGTCAATATATGATCACCTGTAAGCCCGGAAATATCCACAGCCCTTGTATTTCTTGCGTCAGAACTGGACGATTTAGTACTTACACTTACGCCTCCGATTAAAAGGAATTGGGAGCTATAGCCGTTTAAAGAAGCAGAGTAATCCACATACAGGGTTGTGTATTCCGATGTTGGAAGCGCCTTTGTCGAGTCCCATGCCGTGTATGTACTATGGGGAGCATAAAGTTGCACATAGCCATCGCTTTCGTGTTCGACCATCGAGCCTAATCCCGATGAACTATCACTCGATGTCCAACTTCCAATGACATCGTAGTCGAATTTTCCGTTAACGATGATGTCCAGACTATATTTCAGCGTCACGCTCTCGCAATGGCCTTCTTCTGTGATGCTCACATTTGCGGATTTGCTCTTTCCTGCGGCTGTATCCTCGGCCTTGACAGTCCACTCTCCCACCGTCACATTGAACAATGCCTTGCCGCTGGTGTCACGGGCTTTCAGCGTCTTTGTGCCGTTGATGCATGTGCAGACGCTGCCCGCAGGATAGGTCACGGCGATCACAGCACGCAGTCTGGGACCCGACACATTGGTTTTCCCTACCATATTGTCACCGCCTGCTCATTCCACCGGTGTGCAGACGATGGTGGGGATTGTCACCGCTGCACTTGGCATTTCATTGGCGTAGAGGTACACCCCGCCGTCATAGCTCTCCACCACCGGGCAGAAGATCCCCTCCAGCGCATCCGTGGGGGAGAAAACAACCGCTGCGTAATGGTTCGCCGTCACGCCCTCGCAGGCCACCGCCGCCCGATAGGGAAAGTCCGTATAGGTGGTATCACTTGCCCAGTCGGAAACGGCAACCGTCTTGCTGGTGAAGGACAGCACCGTAGCAAGAAATCCGTTGCTGTTGCTCATGCCGGTCAATGTCCCCTGCCCGGCCATGCACAGGATAAACGGAATCGTGATTGCACTGCTGGGGGCGCTATGGGCATAGATATAAATGCCGCCGCTGTATGCATCAACAACCGGGCAGAAATTACCGCTGGTTGCATCAGATGGGGAGAACACGACAAACGGAGCCATTTCAGCAGTTACGCCTGATAGTGCCTTGCTAGCGACATAAGGGAAGTCAGCATACTTTGGGCTTGCCTGCAACATAAATGAGTTGGCTGCAATGGTTTGATTTACGAACATAAGCCGGGTAACAACAGCGCCGCTTTTTCCATCAACGGAAGAGACGCCGCTGGTCATGTTTACAGCAACCCACTTCCCGGTTTCTTTGTCATAGGCAAGCACCTGACCGTCAGACTTTTGCGATGGATCAGCAACAGCACCGATCATGGACGGGGTGATGCTTTCGCCAATGGCTTGTTTGTCCGCCTCCGTCCAGTAGTCAGTTCCCTTTTTCGGTGTATAGCCTTTCGGAATAGAGAAATTGAACTTTGCAGCGGACGGAGTTCCAACATTCTCGACGGATGCCGGTTGATCTGGATTTACGGTCGTTACCGTGCCAATCTCGATTGTGGCGTCGTCTCCTGGGTCTCCCTTTGCGCCCTGCACAGGGCCGTTATTTACCCATTGGTTTCCAACTGCATCCCAGATGTATATATCATAGGGTTGCTCACTGCCAACTCCGTAGGCATCCCCGGGGGAAGGACCTGTGACAGTGTCCGTAAGGACACCCAGACTTTCATAATAGCCAAGTATCCGGAAGTCATCCCCCGGATCACCAGGAGCACCCTTAATATTCACACTGTTGGGATTCGGCAGACCTTTGTCATTTGTCCAGGATAGATCACCGGAAGCGGAAACCGCCGGCTTGAATGTCGCACCATTAAACGCTCCGGAAGCCGCATCCTGGCGCACACCACTTGCAACCTGAAGTGCATTTTCAATCTCGGCAGCCAGCGTCTCAGAAAAGCTTGGGGTGACAGACGGGAACGGGCTCTCCATCTCAGCGGCTTCCACCTTCAGATATGCAGTGTTGGTCGTGATTCTGGTGGTCACAGTGTCCGTATCGGCGTCATAGGCATTACCATGGATATACACCTGCCATGTTCCTGCGGTCAGATCAAGTGACTGATCGGCAGTGATTTCGTCGCTGTGGAACGGGACATCATAGGTTACACCGTCTTTGATAAAGTGGGCCCACTTGGAACAGGGCTCCCACTCGGAGCCGCGAAAAACTGCCGAAGCAGTCTGGTAATTGTGCGTGTCAGCAACCACAATCGGCGTGACGATCTTCAGCTGCTGGCCGGTCACAAGGAATTTGATCATTTTCTCACCTCTTTATACAGGCCCTCATTGAGGCTCATTGAAAGTTCGTTCAGTTGCTGGACAAGCCGAAGCAGATACTCCCGTAAGGCGTTGATTTGCTCCGCTTCCGTGCCTTGGAGCCGGGGTGGGTATTCCAATATCGGTATCATCAGTAATCACTCCCTATCTCCAAAATCCTTGCGATGGAAAACAGGCGGAAATGGCCACGGCCTTCCAGTCGAAGGCGCAGATGGTCACAACGACGGGGCCGGATCGGGACAGTGACAGTTCCGGTGCCAGAGAAAAAGATCTCACCACTTGGAACCCATACGCCGTCAGAATCGTACTCGATAAATATTTTCAGCCGGCTGCTCTTTTCCATTGACAGGCGGAGATTATACCGGGAGACATACTTCTTATCCGGGTACTCATAGTACATGATCCCACTTTCTGCCATCCACGGCACAGAACCCTCAAGCACTCCGTCTGATCCAGTCAAGGCCCAAAGCGTGCTTTCGGACGCCGCATACATCTCCCCATTGCACCTGACCAGTTCCTGGCACTGGAGTTCATCCTCTTTAATCCACAGCCCTTTGGCGGTGTCCACCACGAACAGGCTATAAAGGTCAGAGGAATCCTTCATGCAGAGATAATACTTGTCCCCCAGCGCGCCGCCAACTGCGCCGCTGTATTTCAGGTCTCCCAATGCCTGGGAAATACCAGAGGGAAATCCTCCCTGATAGGCGCAGACTTCCTCCCGGCTCTTGTAATACAGCGTCTCATTGATGATGGCCAGGCTCTTATGACTTCCCTTCTGCACGCCACGGGCCGGCGTGTCCATAATCTGGTGTGCACCAGCGGCAGAGACTGACACCCGGTGGATGGCGTTCTCCTTGAAGAATGTGGGATATCCCAGGTAGTTGACCGCCCCTGTCCACGGGCCCTCCGTTCCAACGGAGGCTACATAGGAGTCTGTGGAAACTCCCATGAAGCGGTACCAGTTTTTGAAGTCCCCCAGGACGCAGCAGTATATCTCATTGATGGTTTCGCCGGAATCGTTCTTTCCGTAGAAGCAGCCCCACAGACGGTTCTTGCACTCAATGACGAAGTCCATCTGCGGAATCACTTGGTACATCTTGATGGTGGCCCCGGTCTGGCTCTGCACATTGTCAAGAATGCCAACCACAACCACGAAATTTTCCCCAACGGAATAAAGCACCTTGCTCCCGTTCAGGTCATCAATGCTGCTGCCCTCGATGGTCACAGCGTCATACTGCTTGAACTGATCGGAAGGGCGGCTGCCAGCGGCAAGCTCTGGGAAGATGATCTTGGTGTAAACGTTGGTAAGCTGCACCCAGGTCACGCTGGACACGCTGTACTGCATCAGCTTGTTGTACTTGGTGTCTATCCATAGCTGCCCCTCTGTCGGGCTCTCCGGGGCCGTATCGGCCTTTGTGGCGGCTCCGTACTCTACTCCATCGCTGTTGCACATGCGGTACTCCAGGTTCGCGTTGCTGATGGTGAGGCTGGAAGCCATGGGGCCGTAGTCCGTAGGGTCAACCGTGTTATAGTACACGGAGTCCGGGAAAACACAGATGTAAGCGCCGAAAGTCACCAGCTGCTTTTCCCCGTCGGAAAGCCCATTGACCGGCGTCGCTGAGTAATCGTAGTAGAGCACCCTGTTATCAACATAAGCCAGCTTATCATTGAGGGAAGCCATGCCCTGAAAGTCCGTAAAGTGCTGCACAATGCCACGCTTTTTCCGACTGGCAAGCAGCGGATAGTAACTGGTGGTCAGGTTCTTGGTGTCATAGAACTCTCCATCCGCAATCTTCAGGCGGTGATTATACCCGGCGAAGACATCGGTTGTTCTGCGCTGAACTGATCGCTCAGGCATTGCTGGAAGGAACGGCATAAAGATCACCTCAGAACTTGAAACGGTTTCCACCCTTGGCCGGGCATGGGCGGTGCGTCCGGTTATACCAGTTGGCAAACTCGGTGTAGGCGTTGTTATAGGCCAACATCTGCTGGTTATACTTGCTGGTCTCCATGTTGTGCAGAGCGATCATGGCCTCCAGGTAGTAGCAGTACATGTCCTCACCGTAAGGAGGCCCGGCAATGGGATCCTCATTGCCGCTCTCATAGGGCATATAAATTAGCTGGCCGGTGTCATCGTCCTTATTGCTGTGTTCCAGCAAACGAGTCGGGGCGCCGTCATGGGTCAGGATGATTTCAGAAAATATTTTTCCGTCCAGCTGGCTGATCCAGGAAAGCTTTGTCTCTTTTTCGTACTGGTTCGGTTCCAGGCTGTCCACCCGGGCGATGATCTCATCAATCTGCATATCATCCCCCGGCTCTAGTTAAAACACCTGGGAGCCGTCAAAATCGTTGCTGGAAGGCTCCACATACTTCCGGCTGTTCTCAGTCTCAAAAAGATTCTCCTGTGCCATGACGGAACGGTCGTATTCTTCCTTTACGAAGTCCGGCACCTCCACAGTTTTCCCTCTGGGGATCTGGTAGTTGACACCGTTGATTCCGATAATCACATCGTCCATCATCAGGCCGGGTACTTTCTCAATCCGCATCTTCACACGTTTGATAGCCATAGTTTATCTCCTTTCAGAATGAGGGCGGAATATCCGCCCTCTTATGATTTTCAGTTGACCGCGTCGGTGGCGCTGAAGCTGGACACACTCATCACACGCAGGATACGCTCCGGATAGAGGATGGTGGCACCGTTGGTCTCGAACTTGTAGCCGATGGTGCTGAACTGGTTCAGCGGGCCGCCGATCTCACCCTTATCGTGGATGATCATCTGAAGGGCGCCGCCCTCCGGGTCGATGATGCCGAAGCCGTCCTTACCGAAGAAGTAAGTGGCATAAGTGACGCCGCTGGACTTGTTCTGGTAAGTGCTGCCGCCCAGCACCGGGGCGAACACATTCTCGATGAAACGAACGCCATGCAGCTCGCCGATCTCACCGTTGAACAGCTCCTCCGGCCGGGCGTACTTGTGGGCCTCAATCCAGCCCTCACACTCACGAAGGTCATGGGCCACAGAGGGGTGAATTACCGCATAGTACCGGCCATTGATACGGGGCACCCGGTTCTTCTTCATGATGGTGACGGCCTTGTTGATCATGGAAGGGGTCAGCAGGGAATAGCCGTCAGTGTCGGAAGCGCCCATGGTTGCGCAGCTGGTGGGGGTGGACTTGGCATTGCCGGTTGCTTTCTCGATGTTGTCGCAGTAAAGCACGTTGGTGCCTACCAGAAGGGCATCCCTGATCAGGGCCTCCTGGGTCTCTGCGGCAGAAGCGCCCATTTCCTCAGTGGCGCCCATGATCACATCGTCATAGGCACGCAGTTCCAGCTTGTCGGTGATGGAAGTATAGGTACCATACTGGTCAATGCTGCCGCTGACCGTGGTAACGCCAAACTTCTGCCCGGTGGGGATCACACCCTCCTGCAGCTTGCTGGCACGGGCAAAGGTGTTAAACTTCCGCCACTCAACCTTGCCGCCGTGTCTGGCGGGAAGAGCCTGCCGCTTGGCAAACTGGGCATAGAACATCTCGATTCTGGCGTTCTCCAGAAGCTCGGTGTCGTAGAAATCTTTCATTTCCGGGGACAGCGTATTGACCCCGGAGAACTGGGTCACTGCGCCGGTTTCTGCATTGACATATCCTGCCGTACCGTTGACCAACGTGCCGGCATCGGCGAAGAGCTGAAGGTCATATCTCATAAATTCCATAAATTATCTCCTTTCTAATATTTCCGCATGGCAGCCTCCCGCTGGATTCTGGCTTTATACTCTGCACGTTCGGCTGCCGTCATCTGTCTGTACGATTTGTTGGGTGCTGGGCTTGGATTTCTGCTGTTCATCCCATTCTCGACAGGCAACTGCCTGCCGGACTGGATGCTGTTGGAAAATGCCTTTGCGACGTTGCGTGCAGTCTCCGCTTCCTTCGCCTCCTCGATCTCCCTGTGATGAATGGCATAGTAAGCCTCAGTAACACTCAGGCCGCCACCAGGGGAAACCATCGCGGCAAAGCGGGGGTTCTGCAGCTCCTTCTGCAGGTCAAAATCCTTAAATGACTTCTTCAGAGCCGCCGCATCGCTATTCATTTTCTCAACATGCCGGCGCATCGTCATTTCCTCAAGAGATTCGGACAAAGCGTCCTCCCGCTGTTTCAGTGCACGGTCTCTGGCGTTCAGCTCCAGCTCCTGCTGCACCCGTTTCTTTGTGGCGGGAACATCAAGGCCAAGCTCTGAGGATTCCTCCTCATAGAAGTAATCGTCATCGCCTACGGCCTTTGCAAGAGCGGCCATGTCCACTTTGGACGGATCACTGGTATCGACCCCGTAACGTCTGCCAAGCAGTTCAAGAATCGGGGTGAAACCTTCGATTCTGGCCTGGAGGGGCTTTATCCTGGCCCTTACCGTTTCCTGCATTTTGCGGTTGAGTTCCGGATTCTTCATCAGCGTGTCCCAGTCCTGCATTGCAGGTTCTGCGGTCTGCTGATCTTGGCCGTCAGATGCAGCGGCGTCCTGCTGGCTGCCGGTGTCGTCTGTACCATTCACTTCCTCTTTTTCCTGCGACGCAGCTGCCGTCACGGAGGAAGCATTGGCGGCGATCCGGTTTGCCTTTCTCGCCCGATATTTCTCGGCCTTTTCCTTCGGAACTCCCAATCTCTCAAGTCTGTCTGCCTGTGTCTCTTCTTCCTGCCCGGCGGCGGCAGTCGTATCGCCCGTGAGCTGCCCGGCGGCGGCAGCAGTTTCGCCCGAAGATGCACTATCTGCCGTTCCTTCGCCGGATGCGCCGTCGGCGAAAAACTGGAGACTGAACATCTTGAAAAAGTTTCGCATGGGATGCCTCCATATCTTATTGGCCGTAAGGTGGCCTCTACCATACGAAAATCATATAATAAACGCCGTAGAATGTGGGCCCCCCCTCAAATAAGAAAAGCCACGGGATTTCTCCCGTGGCTTCCCTGCTTTACCAGGTCTTGTATGCGTTTACTTTTTTTGCGCTGTAGACTGAGTAGCCAAGCGCTGTGAGCTGCGTCCTGGTATAACCGGTGAGCTGCCCAATCTTCTCCATTACAACCTCTGCCTTTTCCTTGGTCTGGTTTCCATTGGAATCATACTCGGCGTCTGCCTTGCTATAAATAGTCCATACCTTTGCGAAGTCCTCTTCACTAAGGCCCTGCGCCTTCAGTTTTCCACTATTCTTGTTCCATTTTTCCAGACCGGTTCGGTTCATGCTCTCGCCGCCGGGAACTTCGCTTTTCCACTTGGCTACCTCAACATACTCCCAGGCTTTTTCTTCGGAGCCGTGTGTATAGATGGAGCCCAGCCTGTACCAATCGGCCATCTGTTCCTCGTTGATTACGCCGTCCTCAAGAGCCTGCTGAATCTCTGAAAAGCTGTAGCCGGTGTCCTTTGTGAAAAGATACTGGTATGAATAGTCCACCGCTTCCTCATGGGTCTTTCCGCCGTATACCTCCATAATCGTGATTGCCGTATCTTGGTCGATAAAATCCTCGATGAGAGCTTTCTTGATCCCCTCATCCTCACTGCCGTACTGAATACCATAGTCCCTTGCCAGATCCCATTGCAAAGTCTTGGCATCGGCTTCGGCCTGTGTCAGCCCACCGTATTTCATAAGATACGCCTGCGCTTGCTGCTCTGTGATTTCTTCGTGGATATAGGCGTCATTCAAATTGCTGTATTTTATCCCCGTGTCTTTCTCGCAGTCCCATTGGATGGCCTTTTCCTCAGCATCTTTCTTGTATTCATGGCCGTAATTGACAAGCCATCGTACTGCATCCTGCTTTGTGACAAGTCCATTCACATACGCCTCGCCAAGTTCTGAGAGTTTCATCCCGTCATGGTCAACCTGGAAGCGCCATTCATCAACCAGATGTTTCGCTTCAAGTTCTCCAAGACCAGCATAGGTTTGCAGTGCATCAACCGCTGTTTTGACATCCATTTTCCTGCCGGTGCCGTCATCGCCTCGGAAAAGACGGCCAATCTCATTCTTCGCCTCCGTGCGCACGCTGGAGGCAGCTATACCGTGGTCTCCCAGCGCCTCCTGAGCAGCGGAAAATGCTTTTTCGTCCCCGGACATGATAGCGGCGTATAGGTCGTTATACCTCGTCCACTCACTGTCATCGGCGTGGAGCCATTCCTGAGTGAGCCAGTATGCGTCGTCCGGGTCAGATACCTCCCCGCTCTCCACAAGAATGGAGATCGCTTCCTCCTCCGTCAGGTAGCCATCCTGTATGCCATACTTCACCTGGTTCTTCACACCGCTGTCATAGAACTTGATTTTTTTATCCGGCCAGAGAAGAGCGCCGGAAGCGTTCCAGATTGCCTTGAGATCACGATAGGCGGCGGATACGGGAAGGCCGGAGATGGAGCTGAGGCCCTGCAAGACGGTGTATGCCTTGCCCCATGCGGTGTATCTGCTGGTTGCCTCTGGATTGTCGCCGAAGACCGTTTTCAAAAGCTCAATAGCGGAAGCGCCGGATTTTTTGAGCTGAACAAAACTCTGCCACAGCATACTGTCCGGGGTCTCGTTGTTCAGGAAGATATCATAGAGCTGGTCAACAATCGGGAGCAGACGCCAAGGCTCCTTGATCTCCTTCACGTTATCCCAGAAGTGCTCTATCCACTTCTCGACGGCGGGCTGGTAATCGTCATCGTCTCGGAAAGCATCAACAATTGCCGCCGCAGCCGCAGTAAGTGCCGTTGTCACCGCATAGACGGTAGCTGCCCGCACCATCTTCATGCCCGTTCTCCTGAACGCCGTGCTGGCGCTCTTGGTCTTGCGCAACTCAATGTTGAAGTCCATGTAGCTGTCCAGAAGCATATTGTAAGTGACCGTGGGTTCTGAACGGAAGCTGGTGACCTCACTCACGGCAAGGCTCTGATTCCGCATCATGTCACTGCGGGAGATCGTGCTGTCAATCACCTGCGTGGAAAGAATGATCTCGTCAAATCGCTCCTGGGTGGCTTTCATCAGTGCATCCCCGCTGAGATGCCGTGTCTCCTTTACCTCCAGCTTCGCAGCGTTCCAGATAGCGCCCCAGGTTACCTTATCGCCAAACTCCGCAAGCTTCATGCTCTTGTCCGTGAACTTGTCAAATGCGGTATCCGTGTGCTTGATCTGGTCTCGCATGTTCCTGGCAATGTTGGTGTCGAAATAGCCCAGGCTCTTCCACACAGCAAGGCCAGAGTTTTGCATTGCCTCATTGATGCCGCCCTTCATGGTCATGCCCCGAGCAAGGTACCTGGGGTCGATCACATAGGCCGCCCTGGCAATGGAGGTGGGCTGCTGGATGGCAACGCGGAGGTTTGCGCCCACGGCAGCGGCCTTGTATCTTCCGACCATGCCTTTCAGCAGTTCTTCGTTCCTGCCGCCCTCTCGCACGCCGTTCAGGTCCTTCATGAAGTTCATGACATATTTCTGCGCCATCTTGCCATAGGTGCGCTCCATGATGCTCTGCACGCTCTCTGCGGTCATCTGCGTGGTGATGTTCCCAAGGCTGTCCACCACGTCCCTGTAGCTCTTGTCCTTGTAGTTGTACCACTTGAGCAAGTCCAGGATCGGCAGCGCCAGCCCGTTGTATTTTGCCATATCCGCCGTATGAGCGGCGAATACGTCAAAGATGGAGTTGATCACTACGCTGTTGTTGGCATTGGGCGTCAGGGCCTTTGTGGCGCTCATGTTCAGCAGCCGGAAGATGTCCGTCTCTCTAGCCTGCGGGTCAGACATGGGAAGGTTGTTCCTGTCCACATTGATGGGGTAATAGAACTGCTCAGTGAACTGCCGGTATCCGAACCGGGCCATTGAAACCTCATTGCCCCATTCAGAGCAGGTGGTGTTCAAAAACTCCTGAAGCTTCTTTGCGACCTCGATCTGACGGTCAGATAGCAGCCCGAAGATGCTGTTCAGGTCATCTTGCGTCAGGTGACTTGCGTCGTTCTGCTGGATTCTCTTCTTGCTGACACCCTTCGGCTCAATATCCCCCACTCTGATGCCGCCAACCAGAATATGGCCAAGCCCCTGTTCACGCCGGGCCAGACACCACAGGCCCATGATCTGTGCGTCCGTCATCCGCACCTGAGAACCGTCGGAAAGGTCGATTGTTCTCACATTCTCCTCCCAGCGTTTGGCCTCTTCTGCGGAGTAGGTTTTGTCGGTGAACTGCATCACCGTTTGCACGTTCATGGCCATCTTGCCCCAGCCGTTCATCAGCGCCTGGAACCGCTCAACACCGGCAGCGCCAAACCGTTTGAACGCATAGTATGGTAAAGTGTTGCTCCATAGCGTGAACTTCTCAGCGTTATCTCCGATCACGGTTTTGTCGCGGGTTTTGCCCAGCTCTTTCATGTAAGCGTTGCTCTCCCGTGCGCCCTCCATCACGCTGGCAAAGTGGCTCTCGGTGATGTACTGGTTGATCTTCTTAATGGAGTTTGTGAGCACAGTCAGTATAAAGTCCAGATCCTTCAGCTGGTCAGAACTCATCATCACCACCGGGCCAGACATATCCAGATCAGTGCCGGAGAGAATGGAATTAACCGACTCGATGTGGTCTTTGATAGACTGATCAAAGCCGTTGGGAATGTCCAGATACACATCCAGACCATTGGCATTGTCCGGGTCATTCAGGTACTTGGCCTGGTTTTCAACAATATCCTTGATCTTCTGCAACGCTTCCGTGTATTTGATGTCTCGCTGTGTGGGGCCTTTGCCCTTGAGCTGCTGCTTGCTGGTGAGGTCAATGCTGCTGAGGAACGCAATCAGCGGTTCTTTCAGCGCTTCAGGAATGTGCTCCTTGTCCGTGTTCTTCCTGAGCCAGGTTTCAAGTGTGTTAACCTTGTCGAACACCCGGTCACGGTATTTCTTCGATGCGGCGTTCTCCCGCCGTTTCTCAGCGGCGTTCTTCTGCATATTCTGGTAATAGGCCTTGACCTCCGCCACCTTGTCCCACTTCGCCGCCTTCTCTTTTGCCCTTACCTCCTGCCGGCGAAGGGATTCCTGCCGGCGGATTTCCTGAATGCGGGCGTTCTTATCCGAGCGAAGCTGGTCAAGCTTCTGCTTTCCCTCGGCCTTGACCTCCGCCACCTTTGCGTCGGCCTTGTCCTTCATCGTGGGCGCCGTCTGGCGTATGTCCTCACCAAGCATGGTGTCCATGATCTCATTGGCAATGGACAGCGTGGCCTCGTTCTCTGCGCCACGGAATGGGTTATAAATCTCAGGGCCAGCACTCAGCCAGTCAAAGATGTCCCCCATCATCACCAACTGATCGGCGGGATTATCTATCACAGGGAACAGATCATACCCATATTCCTCTTGCAGCTCCGCATAGATGCTATCCACACTGCGTCCCTTGTCCGTGAAGATATGCAGCTTACCACGGAAGTCACGGCGGAACCCTTCCGGCAGATCGTTGAAATACTGCCTATCCAGCCGAATGTCCGTGTTCCGAATGGCACTCAGAATCTCTCCGGCCACGTCATCTGCATAGCTGCTCTCCTCAGTGGCTTCTGCTGTGGCCACCAGCTCCGCCGCAACGGTAACCGCCATCTGGTGCAGCTGGTTATAGTCCAGTGCCTCGCCGTTGTTCTGCACCAGGTAGTCGCCCATCTCCTGAAGCGCCTGCCGGATATATGCTTGGTCTGCCGTGCTGCCATAGCGCTTGATCAGTTGCCGGGCAAAGCGGTTCACATCTGCCTGCCGGACGGTGGCCTGCTTCGTCCGCTGGGTCTGGCCCTTCCAGTATTCTATCCGCCGCCGAAGCTCCGCGTTTTCCGCTTTCAGCCTGGTATAGGCTGCCGCCTGCGCCCGGGCCTCCTCCTTGGTGAGCCCTTCTGCGCTATCCCGGCGGGAGAACAATGTACTCTCTCCCGGTTTGCCATCCGGCTTGCTGACCAGGGCATTGTAGGAGTAGTCCCTGTCTGATAACTTTATGCCTCCGTCCTTGGTAACGACAGCAGAAACCGCACCGAACAAGTTGGTCGGTTTTACGATGAAACCATCTCCAAGAGCGTCCTGAAGGTAGGCAACAAGTTCCGGCTTTGTAAAGCCTTTCTGGTAGCTTCCCGTGCTTCCAACAAACCACTCCATGGGGGAAATATTCACGTTGGTCTTTGTGGACGCCAGCGTGTCTACGTCCTTGCCGCGCACGTTAATGAATATCCTGCCGCCGTCGTTGAGAAGCTCTCCCATCTTAATAGTGAGTGCATCTCGCTGATCCTGCGGAAGCACATTCAAAACAGCATTGCTAATTATGACATCATACTTCTTGTTGAGAGTTGAGTAATCCTTATATTTGGGGTTGTAGCTCTTGTCCGGATACGGTTCTATATCCTCCACATCAAATCCATACTCTTCAATGCCTGCTCTGGTGCCATATCCAAGACCACTGGAGGCATCCAGAATAGTACCGTCAAATCCCTCTGCCTTCAGGAAGTCATAGATCTTGCGATAAGATTTAACCGTCGAAGATATCTGCGTGGGGTTTCTTACTTCGCTCTCTTCAGCGGCAACATCCCACAGGCTTGGGAAGCGTGATTTTGCCTCTGTTGTAGTGAGTGTCCTCTTCCATTTGTCTGAAGACGGCTGAATAGGCTCCACCTCTCTAAGGGAGAACTTAGTTCTGCTGTCTATTGCCTCAATATCCCGGTCAGCCTGCTTCACCTCGGTCTCGGGGATCTCCGCCTCTGTTTTAGGCAGGGTCTGCTCGATCTCGTCCACAATGGCGGACAGGGTCTTGTCCCTCTTGCCTTCGATGACCGCGTCTTCCTGGAGTCCGGCCTCGATCAGCTCCTTCATAGAGCCAAAAGCCGACTCTTCGGTGGGGAACACAGCCTTAACTGCACGCTGAGGAACAAATGAGCCTGCATTATCATAGAGGGTGAAGTCTTCCAGCAGCTTGTAGTAGTTGTCCTCATTGGCAAACTCTGCAAACTTTGCTGTGTACTGATTGGCTGCGCACCACTTCAGATACTCATCTGCTGCAGCTCTTGGGTCTCCATGTTTCTGCACTGCCGCATTGAAATTGAAGTCTTTCTCAACCTTATTGCCGTTCTTGTCAATAGTGTTCTGACAACCGCCGGGATTTGTTTTGAGTGTTGTATAATCCGTGAACGCAGCGATCTTATTCATGTGAGCCACAATGGGATTCAGGCCGCTTTTGTGATACGGAATAACCATGCGGATGTTTGGATCTCTGAGCAGTTTCCTGATATGTGCCTCAGATACGCCAACGCATATTGTGCCACAGTTTTCGGTGTAGCCATCAGCATTCTGTATGGCAACAGCCTCATCATAATTGAATGACTCGCCGGCCCATACATAATCGCCGTTTGCATCCAGGCCAGGTGCTATGCCGTCCTTTGCTATAGCCGGAATCAGGCTCATGTTTATCTTGATGCCAGTCAAGCCAAACTGTTTGGCAAACAAAGTCTCTTTCGTATACGCATGAGCAGGAAGTCCGACAGCTGCAAGATCATATATCATCTGGACATAATCGAATACCATGCGGGGGATATAGTCGGAGAAGGACTGCACTCGCACGCCGCCAACGGCAAATGCTTTTTCGGGAGTCCAGCTTTTGGCCTTGCGCACAATCTCATTAAGATACTGCACATCACCAAATGCCGCTTTTGGACCGCCGGTACCTTTCTTTGAATTGTACAGTTTCAGAATGGTTTTATTCTGTATCTTGACAGCATCAAATCCGGAAGATGACATAAAGTCACCTCGCTGAAGAAGCTTTCTTCCTTCCGCATGATCCTTTATATATTTTGCTGCCTTGTACTCCACAGTGCCCTTACCATATGTATTCATGACATGGTTGAGGTGAGAAAAGTCAAGTTTGGCAGAACTCCATGTGTCTACGCCGTTCTTAATAGCAACGCGGTTTGTATTCTGGGAGAAATTGAAGTATGCGATATTGCTCTGCTGGTCATCGGAAACAAGGCTTGTCACCAGCTCGTTGTACAGACGCACAAACTGGTCGGCCATTGACGCCTGACGGAAGCGTTTTGCATCCACAAAGCAAAGAGCGCAGGCGGTTTCAAAGCCATGCTTGCGAATGATCTCGTTGATTTTAACCACGCTCTTCTGGCCCAGCTCAAAGTCATCTATGATGCCTCTGCGGGCCATCTCGTTGAACACTGCATCCAGCGTTCTGCGCTTCTTGCACACCAGCGAGAAGTCCAGATTCATCTTGTACTCGCCGTTGGGGCTTACCACGCTGAACACGGGGCGGCCATGAGTATCTCTAACTACCTCGGCTCTCGACCATGCACCGAACTGAGCATACTTTCCCTCAAACTCACGGCATATGTCGTATATCCGCTCTATCTCTTCGGCCATGTCTTTGGCTTCGGCTTTGGTCAGTTTCTTCTGAGCCACAGCCGTGTCAAGATACTTACGAAGTACATCTCGTCCCTCTTCTTCGTAGGTGCGGATAGAGAGCATTACTGTGCCGTCCCCAGTGCTTTCTGCTACGGGATTTCCTGCATTGTCATATATAACACCAGATTCTGTTGGACTTACTTCTCCACCACTCTCTGCGGCCTCCACCAGCGCATCGTCCCACAGCTTGGCCAGCTCATCCATGTAATCCAGCATGGCCTTGGCTTCCTCGTGCCTGGCCTCCACGCCATCAAAGGCTTTGCGAATGTCAGTGAAGAACTCATTCAGCCAGTCGGCGATCCGCTTGGCAAGGCCCGGCTTCTCCTTTGCCAGCCGCTCAATCGCCTTGCTGTTTCCAAGAACCATTTCGCAGGCGTCGGCCACCACTTCCTCCACTGCTGCATCCCGGCTCAGTCCACCGTCTTTCTGGGCGGCCTTGATCTTCCGCTCCACCAGCGTCTCAAAGTCATAGCCGTTCTCCAGCAGGTGCTCTGTGACAAACTCCTTCAGCTGGTTATAACGCCTTGGTGCGTTCTCCCGGATGAAATGAGTGAACTCATGGGCAGCGGTGATCAGCACGGCTTCCTTTTCCGAAGTGCTGTTTGCACCTGCATGGACATCCAGATACACCGTGCCGTTGCGGTAGAACCCGTTGGCGCCCACATAATCGCCCCGCTGGTCAGCCTCCGATTCGTAGAACACAATGTCCACCCCGGTGGCTGCCGAAAACTTCTCAAGCACCCGGCGCACCTCCGGCTTCACCTTGTCAGCGGTGGTTGCCTTGAATGTCCGGCCCTCATAGGTTACGCCGCCATAACTTACCCGGCCCTCCCTGGGCTGGGTTTTCTTTTTGCTGGTATCCTTGCTTGCCACTGTATTTTCATGCGCCTGTGAACGCTGTTTCTGCCCCTCAGACCATGCGAAGTCCCGCTGCTCTTTGGTCAGGTACTTAACGCTGTCGGACTGCTCAAAGGCGCTCCTGCTGCCCACGTTGGCCGCCACGGTGTTGATGGCCGCATCCATTGCCGCTATGTACTCTCTCGCTGTCTGAGTGGGAGAATAAAGATTGTACACGTCGTTTGCAGCGGGGCCAAAGGCTGCAGCGCTTCTGGCCAGATACGCCACATCACTGGGGATGGAACCGCTTTCCAGCGCATCATCCAGATTCACGCTGCTCTGCTTTCCGTCCGCCCCGGTGATGGTGATCTGCGCTGTTTTCCCGGCGCTAGTAACGCCGGATACCTTACCGCTTACATCGCCAATGGTAACCTCCGGGTTGATGGTCTCGATCCTGTCCGCCTCTGTGAGCCGCTGCTCTGCCGCTTCACGCTGCAGTTTGCCGAACATGGCTTCACCAGCAACCGCCGCCCCGTTCTTCTGCTCAATGTTTTTCAGCCACTGCGGCGTGTCCTCCGCCGCCAGCTTCTCTGCGTCCAGCTTTCCATTGGTCATGCGGTCAAACAGTTCATCCCGGATATCCCGTGCGCCGGGAGTATCCCGCACCAGATAGTGCTCCTCTTTGGTGAGCATCTTCCCGCTGGCGCTTTTCTGGATGGCGTCGGAGATGTCCCCGGTGTTGGATGTTACACCACGGGCCTTGAGTTCAGCGCTGATTGCGTTGTGGATATTGCGTTCATTCTGCTGCTCTGTTGCTTTCTCAATGGCCTTTCCAAGCTTCCCGGCCTGCCTTACGGTGATGCTTTCCTTCCCGCCGTACTTCGCGGCAAGGTCAGCGGCCTTTGTGTCCTTATAACCGGCTGCCGTGTCCAAGAGCGTCTTTGTGTCACCATCAAACTCCTGGAATCCAGTAACAACCTCATTTGCCGCACGGACAGCAGGGCCACCGACGCCGCCAGAGATACCGCCAGAGACTGCGCCAGCGATCATGTCATAGGCAATGCCGTTCACCCAGTCCTTCATGGCCGCACGCTCTGCGTCGGCATAGCTCATGCCCTGGCTGATGTATCCCTCCAGCGCCACATAGTAGTCGCTGTCGTTCCCGTTCACAATGCGGTCAGCAAAGGTGTTCAGCAGCGTGGTCACGCCCTCCTCGCTGCCCTCAATGCCGGCAGAGCGCAGGATGTCCAGCAGCAGTCCCTTTGTCTGCCCGGCCTGCAAGGCTTTGATGTTTCCCAGAGAGAAGATTTCACCAATCACCTCTGCGCTGCCGGCAAGCGTTCCCATCAGCACAGCTTTGTAAGGGTCTGTACCTTTGGCTAACTGTTCATCCAGGGTTTGTTTCGCAGCCTGGCCGAAAAACATCACGTTCACCGCAGCGGAGGCTCCTCCGGTCAGCGCCATAGCTGCCCAGCTCTGTCCAACGCTGAGAGCAGTCTGATAGGCGTCGCCCAAACCCTTCCCGGCCAGTGGTCCAGCGATCTCGCCAAGAGTGCCGTACTGGTTGTTCAGGTAGCTGCTGATGCTGCCGGTAACCGCCTGGTTGTAGTCCGCCAGGCCGAAGGGCTTCTCCATGATAACGCCACGGGCAGCCAGTTCCTGAAGGTCTCCAAGATATTCCAGCCCGGAGGCAAGCCCGGCCCCGGTGGCCGCCACGGTGCGCCATGCGCCGGAGTGGAAACTGCTGGTTGCCTTTTCGCCAATAGCGTCCGCCTTGGCCTGGTTCTTCTGCTGCTGGATCAGGTTGTTGGTGTTCATTGCGAACTCGTCCGCCCGCCTGGTGTCGCTGCCGTCTCCAAGCAGGACATAATAGGTGTTCTTCTGCTGCTCCGTCCAGTCCTCCGTCGGCTCTTTGTAGTCCTTGCTGGTGGAGAGTGTAAGCATACGCTTGCTGACAGCGCCATAATCTCCTGCAGTTGGAAGCTTTGAAACGGTGTCCATCTGATCCGTCCACTGCTGATGCTGCTGTTCATAGGTTGCTTTGCCCAGGGCAATGGCCTGTTCATCCGTGGTATCCACGCTCTCCCAGCGATAGCGGTTGGCATAGCCAAGCTGCTTCTTCAGCTCGTCCTGCTGATAGGTGAGGCGTATGATCTGACCCTCAATATTGGATACATCCGCCTTGTTTTTCCCACCAATGCTTGCGGCGCTGAGATCATCCGTTGCCCAGCCGGAATAGTCTTCCGCTTCAGCGGCTCTCACAGCGTTCCGGCGCTGGTCATACAGATCATCAAGCTGCTGCTGGATATCGTCATACTCGGCCTTGGTCTGGTCGTACCAGTCCATGCTGTTCATGCCGGCTTTCTGCGCTTTGTTCCATGCATCTTCTGCCGCTTGCGATTCTTTGACCAGATTCATGTATTCCCCAGCAGCTTTGGCGTCCAACTGGTATTCCTTGATCTGGCTCTCAACATTCGCAATCTGTTTTTTCAGATCAGTCTCAGCGCTCCCACCAGTTCCAGATATTCTTACCTTCTCATATTCCTTTTGCAGCTCCTTGAGCTGCTTTTCCAGATTGTTGACATTTACCGTGCTCATGAACATCTCATGCTCTGCGTACCTGTTTATGTCCATGAAGTTGTTTGTATACTGACCGAATCTTCCCGTTCTTCCGCTGCCATACTCTTTGAGCTTGCCGTTGAGGAACTGCTCATAGTCGGCCTGCGTGTTCCTTATGGCTGCATTTTCGGATGCAACATCAAAAATTCTTCCGTTGCGAACCTCAAAGTTGTCAACGTGCCTACGACCTCCGCCGGTGTTTATCCACTTTTTGTCTGTATATGAACTGAGAGGCTGAGCTTTTGATGGAGAACTTACTTGCTCCTTCTGAAATCCAGCTGCATAAGCACCAGCCTCTTTTGCTTCCTCTACTGACTTTCCAGAATCTCTAGCTTCGTTGTATCCAGAAACATAATTATGAAAATCGGAAACTGAGATTGCCATTTCTTACCTCCACTTTACTTCAGCATATTAAATATTTCTGCTAGCCTATTTGCTCCTTCTTGGTCGCCGGGTGCAAGCTGGTCAAGGGAAACGCCTTCTCGGTTTGCCTGATTGTAAGCATCAATATACCAACTACCACCATCATTCCCTCCGCTGTCACTGCCGCCAGAGCCGGGAACAACATACCCTACTGGGTACACACCAGCGATGGATTTATAGGTCTCGGCATCCATCTGCCCTGCGGTATATAGCGGCATAAGCACCTGAGCGGCATATGCCTGCTGCAGCCGGTTGGCCGCCTCATCACCCCACATCTGGCGGTATGCGTCGAAGTCGCCGCTGTTGCCCCGAATGGCAGCCTCATTCATGGCCCGCTCATACTGGTCTGCCCACTTGTTATAATCATCTGCCGCAAGCTGGCCAAGCATGGAATACTGTTTGGTGAGCTGGTCTCCCTCATCCTTGTATCGCTGGTATGCCTGCTGCATCAGTGTGGCCGCCTGGTCGTTCAGCCCGGTCATATACTCATCATAGGTCTGCTGCCCAACCCGCTGGGCATAGCTGTTGCCATAGCCACCGGTGAGGGCCGCCGCTTGCCCCATGGTGTCCTCCATCGCCAGCTTGCCGCCCTTGGTATAGCGGTCAACATACTGCTGATACAGCATGTCGTCCTCGCTGTTATACTCAAAAGGCTTGCGCTGTGTGATCTGGTTATACAGGTCTGCCAGCTGCTGGTCATATTTCCCCTCATACTCAGCCGTAATTTTGGAGAAGTCCACGCCTTTGCTCTGGTTCTGAGTCTCCTGAACTCCAGTGCCGGCTGCCGCTGCTTCAGGAACTCCGGTATTACTTGCGACGCCGGAACTTCCGGCACTTGCTGTCACTTTTTCGCTGTTTCCTGCGTCTGCTGCCGATGTAGTCTGCTGTACCTTGGCATTCGTGGTATCGTTGTTTTCCACAACCGCCTCTCCGTTCTGCTTCACAAGAAGTGCCATTACCTTTCTCCTTTCTCAACTTTGATCAAGACATAATCCGGGTACGCTCTGGCGATCTCTTTCAGGCCTGCCAGTACCGTCTCGAATACAACAAGGCATGGGTACCGCTCTTCACACTCCGGCTCTGCTTTTACCTCCATCCTGCTCTCACCTGTGGTAATCATATACATTGTGTTCCTGATCCCACGCTCCAGCAGTGCAGGGCGAAGTGTCTGCATCAATGCAGACACACCGGCGCAAACAATATCTTTGCCGTACTCCGCATATCCGGCATGGCCCTCTGCCTTTATCATCATCTGCTGTGGGTCATATGTAATCTTTGTCATGCTCCGCTCCCTCCAGGCTGAGTGGCCATCTGTGCCTGCTCTCTTGCCTTTGTTACATGGCTTGCCTCTCCGCTGCCTTTATCCAGGTCCGGTTTCTTCACGGCGGTCTCCCGGCTGGGCTGCGGCTGCTGCCCGCCGTTGAGCAGGCCGCCGGTCAGCTCAGGCTCATGCTTTGCCGCAAGCGTGGCAGCCATAGCCTTGTATAGCTGGAGCTGCTGGAACATCGTCCCATTCTGCGATATCTGCTGCATCAGCTCATCCTTGCCGTCGAAGTCCATCATCTGGAGACACACCAGCGCCTGATCGGTCATCTGCGGATTGAACATACCGATGGAATACAGCTGGATGGCCATTTCATTCTGTGCGATTCTTGTATAGTTACTGCGCTTCTCTGGCTCGACCTGAATATCATAAACCGGAGTTCTTACGCCAAGATCAACGCCGCCGATCATGCCCTGAGACTGCGGCTGCATACCGGCATTTGTGAAGGATATGAACCGCTGTACCCCCATGTTCCCGGTGATGCGGAACTGACGTGGCATATTGTAGAATTGCCGGATCAGCTCGATGACCATGTATACGATGTCGCTATATGCCCTGTATGTAGATTTCGTGCTGTCCCGGCTGGTCTTTCCGCTGGCCTCCTGAAGTGCTGCCAGAGCAGAGGCTGCCGTGACACCGTTGGTGCTGCTGCCGGTGCTGGTCTCTGTGTTGCTGCTGGTCTCCCGCAGCTCATCGATGGCAGAGTTCAGAAGGTTGATATAGTTCCCGTTGAGCGGCTTATAGTCGATCACCCGAAGGCTGTCCTCCCCCAGGTTGCCATTCACATGGACGATGCTGTTGTTGAGATCCAGGAACTCTTCCTCATTGATTGAACCATCCGCCCGCTGAAAATACCGTGGTACGGCGCCGCACAGGGCGTTTCTCAGCATGGCCGTGTTCATCAGGTCGATTCGCACCTGCGGATTTGCGCAGATGTCCACATAGCCATAACCAGCCGGGCAGCGCTCAATGGGGAACAGGCAATCGAAAACAAACGGATACTTCCCGTGGTCGTAAAGCCCTTTGTCCCGACGCTCCGGGTCGTTCTCCGTTGCGTAAAGGACGGTATCGCCCACATACTTGCAGTAGTGGAGAACAGTCCTGCCGCCCTGGCGCCGCTTGTAGTACACATCCACGACTTCCACCTTGTTGCTGGTGTCGCTGCTGTCATCGCCGGGGAACTTCGCTGGTGTGATCACCGATGTAAGATATCTGTCCTTCAGCAACTCCGGGTACTTTTCCAAGAGTTCTTCCTTGTCCTCAGACTGGGTGTGGAAAACGTAACGGCTGTCCTGAATATCGTTGATCTCAGGCTCCCAGAAGATATTGAGCAGATCCACACGGTTTATGGAGATGTCACCCAGACCGTTCAGTTTCTCCGCGTCCCACACAACCTTATAGACAGCGGTTCCTGTCTTCAGCTTCTGCCAAACGGCATCTGAGTATGTCTTTTCGAAATTGTTCTGCCGCAGCACCACCGGGACGATGCGGGACAGTGCCCATGCTTCCAGCTTGTCTCCCTCTTCCCTTGGCAGTATGTTGGGCCGGGGGTATGCTTCCACAGCATCTGCGTGCTTGCTGGTGATCACATTATGCAGCCATGCGGTCTTTGCCTGGAATCCGGAGGCCGGCGCCCTGCCGCCCTCCTGCGTCTGCTCTCCGTCTGTCATCGTGGCGGCCATATAGCTGTTGCGCATTTTCCACCAGCGCTCTGCGTCTTTTACCCTGGTCTCAATGCTGGCCTTACTGCTCCGGTATTTGTGCAGCGTCCGGCTGAACTCCTGGAGTGTACTGCTGTCCACAGCAGCTTTTGTGTATGATCCAGATGCATTCTGTCCCGTTCTCTCCTCAAATCCAACGCCGATGATCTCGCGCTCAGGCTCTGCCATCTGCCGCTGCACGCCCTGCCCGAACCGATCAGTGGGAACCACCGAGCGCTGTGCCATTGGTGCATCCATACCAACCGGAGTATCCTGTTGCTGTGCAGAATACAATCCGTTCCCAGACACTTTTGGCAGCTCCGGGATATTCTGCTTCTGTTTCTGTCGCTGACGGTACTGCAATTCTTTAACCGCCTGTGCGCCATAGTCTGTCTTCTTCTCTGCCATTTTGTTCCTCCCTTATCTTCTGCGCTTGAACTGGTCAAGCGGGTCTTGGTAGATCTTCTTCGGTGCCACCGGACGCAGCGGCGCCACCGGCCGGCTCATAGCGGCATAACGCCAATCGTCTGCAACGTGGTCTTCCAGGTCTGTGTCCAGATCCTCCGGCTTGTGCTCATCATATATGAGGGTAGGGATTGTACGGATAAAAGCCTTGCAGTTGGAGAACACATACATGCGGCTGTATCCGTTCTCATCAAACTGCAGCCGGTAATGGCACTGCATCCACCCGGGAATCCTGCTGTTGTCACCGGGAGTAAACAGAATTCCATACCTTGCGGCTGTGTCCACAATAGCCTCGCCCCTGCTGCCGTCCCAAATGGACGGGTCAGCGACGCCATCGATCTTCCGTCCTTTGAACCACGGGTGTTCCCGCTCAATCCTGGCGATCTCCCGGAACTGCTCATCCGGTGTCCACCGCAATCCCTCATTCGGCGTGTCTGTGCATCCGTATAGCTCCATCACCCGGTACATTACCCCGTCATAGTCAACGGCCCACCAGGCGCAAGAGAATGGCTTACCGTAACCAAAGTCATAGCTTCGGAATATCTTCCAGCCCCGGCACTCATTGCGGTTTAAGTCAAACGGATCTATCACATGACACCATCGGTGTTCTGCCCGCAGCGTCTCTCTGTCATCAGTGCATCCATGCTCAACCGCCGCTCTGATGTCCGGCTCCTGGCGAAAGTCCTCGAAGAACTGACCCTCGAAGATGTCCCAGTTACCATGCAGCCAGGCCTCCCGCAGCTTTGGCGGCAGGGCCTCAAGCTGCCGTATATAATCCGGGTCTGACTCCATCAGTGCCTTGTTGTCCGTCACCAGCGCCTGAATGAATCCGTATTCATCCTCCCTTTCGCTGTCCTTATACTTCCTATCGATAAACAGTCGCTTCACCCAGCTGTGTCCCTCTCCGCCGGGGTTACAGGTGTAATAAATCCGCTTCGGGAATTCGTTGACACCACGGACGCAGGCCTTGAGCCTGTCCATGCGCTCCTCTGTCTGCTGAGTAGCCTCGTCCACAAACAGCACGTCCACCTCAGTACCCTGGAAGCGTAGGCTGTCACGATCGTTTTCGCAGTAGCGGAACAGGATTCTGCTGCCGTTTGGGAAGCTGATCTCCTTCCGCTGGTCCGTGTATGAGGCAAGCCGCTGCCCTTTATCCGCATTGGTTCGCAGCAACTCACACAGCGGCACAATGTGGTTCTCCCTCAGCTCAGGGTAAGACCGCCTGATGATCATGACCTTGATTCCGGCGTACTTATAGCAGAGCAGCACTGCCTTGATCCGCACGGCCCAGCTCTTTCCACCTCCACGAGCACCGCCATATCCCACATACTTGTGAGTGTCCATGAAAAATTGACGCTGCTTCTCACTTGGCGCTGGTATAATCAACTCTGCCATTTCATCACCTCAATTCGCGTAATCATCAGCACCGCCAACAAAACGGATGGTGACCGGCTCTTTGTCTCCACCATCGTCCCGCACATCAGTGAGCATTTTAATGTCCAGCAATGTGGAACTGATGCTTTTCAGGTCTCTCGGAGCCAGCGCGTCATCCAGATCCAGCAGCTGATAGACTTTTGCAAGCAGTTTATCCGCCGCTGCCAATGTTTTTTCCTGTCTTTCCGCCAAGCTGTCCAGCGCTTGTGCCTTTGCGGTGCTGAGATTTTCCGCGGCTCTCTCTGTAGCAGCTGCCAACATCGCTTTTCGCTCAACGTCCCAGTGACCATCTTTCTTCCAGAGCTGCAACGTGGAAACGGACATATTGTGCTTTTTTGCCAACACACGCAGGGACAAATCCGTGCTGATATACTCAAGGTGTATCGCCTCTTTGTCGCTACGCTTTGCGCCCAATCATCTCACCACCTCTTCGACATAAATCCCATGCACCAGATACATCAGCTTCCGGCGCAGTACATAGTCCTGCGCCTCTCTGGTGTAGCTGCTCTTGACATCCTCGACGTGCTCAACGCCGTCCCGAAAATAGCGGAAGTCCGCCGTATAGTGTGCAGCCTGAAAACCACGGTGCCCTGGAATTTTCTGCGCCGGGATGATCTCCCACCTTGGGTGACATTCCAGATTCGTAATCACCCCGGCACGCTCCATCACCAGCAGCTCCAGGTATCTGTCATGCTCGGCCTTGCTGTCAAACTCTATCCCATTGGCCATAATCCGCTGGTGCGGTACTTTTCCGCTCTTGTTCTCGCCCATCCTACGGATCTGCGCAATGTTCGTTACCTTCTTACCATTGATTACGACCATATCTATTGCCTCCTTGAATCTATGGTATCATGCCAGAAGGTCCCCCCTGAAAGTGCGGATTGTACATAATGTTGTATACCGATTCGGTATTTTTGTGCATTCTGCCATCTTTTAAAATGCACCGAATCGGTATATACTGTAATCACAGTAAAGGAAATCGTACAGGCCAACAGGCCGGAAAGGAAATGAAAATGGAAGTTATAAGCGTGTACGGTGTTAATGCAAATCCCTTCTTTTCTGCCTCCAAAGCCAACAATGGTGGCGGATACTGGCAGCCCTGCGGGGTTGCGTTGATCTCTCTCGATGACGGGAAACTCGTCACCGTTGATGTCGACAATACAAGTTGCGGCGATTTCGGTTGCCGCTACTCGTTTGCTGTGGAGGCAGACGGGTTTTTTTGGGGATGGAATGACTCCAACATGGACTGGGAGCATAGCGACTCCCCAGATAAAATTGATGCTATCATTAATAGCATCGGCGGGGTCCTCGGCTCTGACCCGTTCGAGCTTCTCAACCTTGCGGTAGAGGCTATAAATATTGCAGCAAGAAACAACTGGTTTGTTGGTGACTGCGATGAATGATTTCAAGGCTTTACGAGAAAGCTCAGGCATGAGCATGAAGCGATTCTCCGAGTATTTCGAAATCCCATACAGAACAGTGCAGAATTGGGATGCCGGAATAAACAAATGTCCGGAGTATCTTCTGAGCCTGATGGAGTACAAACTAAATCACGAAAAATAAATTGCCCGGGGCTTCGCCCCGGGCAATCATCTGTTATACTGTCAAACACCTAACCTTTCTGCGATGAACCTTAGCTGGTTCAGCGCTTCCTCCGAAGTGGAGAGCTGCTTCCGCAGGGCGTCCTCAGCACATCGGATGTCCGTCTCTTCTTTTTCCCTCATCGGCCACTCCCCGAACAGGTTTCTACGAATACTTTCTGTCACAATCAGTACGCTGTCCGAAAGATCAACCGACCGCCTGAACATTTCCGCGATGGTATCCGCCCGCACCGCTTCTCCAGCGCAAGGTGTGCAGCCCAATAATGTTCTATCGTTGCAATTCATTTGTCTTCCCCCTGATTCAAAAATTTGATTATCTCTTCCGCAAAGTCGTTCACGCCGGACACATAGGCGAGCATCGCCTTACTGAGGTCTGCCTCGTCTACGCAGTCAAACAGCATGGAGTTGTTGATGAGCTTGTGCTCAAGATAGGAAACGTCCTGGGGCGATAGATCATTCCTCATGGATTTCTCCTCTCATCTTCTCAACGTATTTCTTGACTTCCTCGCACTCGAATCTTCCGACGCACTTAGGCTCGTCACACCACGGGCACACAACCCAGCAGGCTTCTTTCATCAGGAGTTCTTCAGCTGCCAGTCTTTCCATTTTTCTTTTTCTCCTCATCTTCCAGCAGTTTGAACGCATGAAATGTTTTTACATATACAGACTGGGAAAAATCATCAGTTATCGGGAGCATCGGCGCAATGAAGTGCCAGCAGTCCATAGCAGACGGTTCTCTATTCTTCATCGATTCTCCTTAATCCGTAGCTGCAATAGCCGTTTTCGCTTTTCTGGTACATCCCGCTCATGCCGCATATATCGCATCCTGTCTCCGCGTCCTTGATCCATGTGCTTTTTCCGATGCAGTCTCGGCAACGGACAACTGGCACAGCGTCAACGGTGTGGCGCTTTCGTATCATATATCCTATATCGCTTTCTGAGTATTCGATTATCGTTTTACCTATTCCAGCAGTTAGAATATCTTTCAAGAATGCATCAGCATCAATCAGCCGCTTTTCATTCGCCATCTCACGCCCTCCAGTGCTGGGTCTTTGCCGTCTCCTCCCAGCTGTCCCTGAGCACCACTCCCTCGCTGCTGACGGCGATAAAAACCGCAGTGGATGGCACCGGCCGAATATCGCCATTATAAAACCGGCTCAGCTGGTTGGTGGCGATGGTGAAATTCCCCTCCGTTGGCGGTTCTGCGTCCGAGAACTCGCAGAACTGTCCCTTCTGCCAGAGAACCTCGTCAACATTATCCGGGTACTCCGAGGATTCCACTCGGTTGAACACCACCCAGCAGGCGAGGGCTTTCGCCTCGTCTGTCAAGTGGTACCGTGCGTCCAGGCAGTCAAGCCACTGGGCCACCTTCCAGGCGTCCCCCTCATATGCGGAGCTGAGATACTGGGTGGCATAAATGCCAGCCTCAGCCTTTGCGGTGATCTGCTTAATCTCTGCGTCATGTGCTGCCACAAGCTCCGCCGCCTCTGCCTCATATCTGGCCTGATCATATCCCTGCTGCACCCGGCAGCCGATCAACATCAGCAGCGCCACACTCTGTATTAACAGAATCAGTGCCTTGACCTTCCCGGGGTCAATGACATATCTCAAAAACTCGTTGATTTCCCTGATCATTTTCATCCCTCAAATCGTTTGTTTTGTCCCTGCGCGATTATGCACTGGGCATATTTCATGCTGTAGCAGTATGCATACTCATACCGCCGTTTTTCTGCCGGCGTTCCGAATGCCACATGGATGGAGCAGTTTTCCGCTGGACCGTCGCAGAATATGCGGTGACCGTCCTCAGACTTGTAATAGGGGCACTTCGCCACGTCGGATATGTAACGTTTGCTCATCGCCTGCTCACCTCCCGGCACCTGTGCGGCAGCCAGCCAATGCCAGTTGCCAAACCTGGGTCACCGTCCAGCTCCGCATAGGTCAGAACCCCGTTTACCGACAGCACCAGAACACTCCCGGAGCGCTTCCGCCAGTATGTGACTGAGTCCGGATCACAGATCATCCTGTCACGACCGCCAGCAGTAAGCCTGGTTATGACCCTTGCACCGCAATGTTCGCATACCATCGGCATCACCCCATGCTCTCGCAAATATTTCTCAGCCTCTCCGTATCAATCGGTTTGTTGTTCTGGAACGTTCCTGCAACAACCTGGTTCGGCTTCAGCGTGCTTCTGCGCTTTTCCATAGCCGCCTTTTCAGCTTCTCGCCGTGCCTCACGCTCCTGCACATCGGCAAGAGATCGTACGCCATCCCTGCTGTAGCTGGCGAGGATGCCCTTGATATAGCTCCAGCTCGCCTTTTTATCGTCCAAAGCGATGTTTATCGCCTTGCAGCACACATCCGCTCCCAGCAGCTTTGTGTAGCTTTTCAGCTCATCGATGCAGTCAGGAGACGGCAAAGCGTTTACACGGTTGAGATATAAATTCATCACTTTCGCCAATTCGGGGTCGGCGGCAGGTGGCTCCTCGCCCGCAGGCGCGTTTCCCGCATCCGCATTTCGAATAGGATTCGGATTGGATTCGGATTGGATTGGATTACGGGAACATTTGCAATCATCTGAAATCATTTGCTTGCAGATGTTTTCATGTTGTTCTTTATCCGCATCGTTTGATTGTGACGCTTCGTCAGGCGAAGGATATTTGCTTCTCTTTGCTCTCACACTCTGATGACAATTCCAGGTCGGCAGGTACAGATACGGCTTGCCCTCAAACTCATACAGAGCAACCATACCTGCACTCACCAGCCTATTGATCGCCTCAGAAACTGCTCGTGCCGTAAGAGATTCCTTCAGCGGAAACAGCCGGTTTTTTATTATCGCAGGCCGACCGTCAAACCGGCCATAATCGTCGCAGTTCACGATTAAACGGTAAAACAGCACTTCCTCGAACCACGTCAGCCCATCAATGCTGTCGCTGGTGCAGATGCTCTCTTTGATGATCCTGTTCGGCATCATGCACCGCCTTTATCCCGGTGCTGGTGAAGGTAACAAATGCGGCTATAGTCCGCCGCGTTGTTCACAAGCCAGTCATTGGCCTGCTCAAAACTCAGATGGTTCTGAGCGGCCCGGTACTCATAACTGTACTGCCCCCTGGCGGTCTTTTCCTCCGCCCGGCGCTTGATCTCCTCCCTGGTGTGGTTTGCCTCGATTAGGTACAGGTCATAGTCCTTCGCCGTGATCCCCTGCAGATGGCCGGCGTCGGTAACATAGAACACCTTGTGCCCGTTGATGTCGATGTGCCAGCAGCAGTTGGGCACATCGTGCATGACCTCCTCCGGCCTCACCACGGCCAGATTGTCATACCGAAGTGAGAAGCCGGGACTTGCAATATCGATCTTCATTCCGTCCACCCCGGCGTCCATCAGAAGCGGAACCATCCATTTGCAGCAGCACCAGCGGATCATGGGCCGCTCGTCTGCCATCCTGGCCACTGTCTTTGCCTTGAAATGGTCTCCGTGCTGGTGCGTCAGCAGCACCAGCCGGATGTCCTTTGCCAATGGGGCAAGCTGTTTCCAGCTTACCCCGCAGTCGATCAGAATGTGCTCTCCCAGCATCACAGCGTTTCCGCTGCTGCCGGTGCCGATTATATTATAGGTCACTGAGGCTCACCTGCCTCTCATACGCAGGCGCAGACGTGGATTCTTCTGGAGCGGAATCTGGAGCATCCACAGCGGAATCTGTGTAATCAGCAGGTGTGGGGCTATCATCGTACCCGGAGACCACTGTGGTGCTTCCGTCATCGTTCTGTATGATGTCCACATCCTGCTCAAATGCCATCTGCATGTCCACGGTCATGATGCCCCACTTGGAGATCAGCTGCCGAAGCATGGTCTTATAGGCCATAGCGTCGAAGTCTTTTTCCCAGAAGGTGTAGCCCTTCTTGGCGGCATAGCCTTTGGAGTACCGCAGCGCATGGCGCTCCATCTTCGACCGGCTCCAGTACATGGCCTTGCGGAATCCGTTCAGGTACTCGAATGCCGCATAGTAGCCGATGGTCTCCGTCTGCTCCCGTGCGTCCTCGTCCTCGATCAGCTCAACCTCAATCTCCTCCGTCAGAGGGTCCCACTTTTTCAGCTCGCCCTTTTTGATGGAGAGCACATTGATTCGGCGGTACTGGCCGGAGCGGAGGGCCAGCTGGATATAGCCCTTGTATCCCATCTGGAACTGCGCTGATTTCTGTTTAACCGGCCTTCCGTTCTCGTCCAACACGTCCCTGCCGTTGCGGTCCTTTACTTTGTTCTCATAAGGGACAAAGTAATAGTGGCCCATCTGAGGGGAAGGGCACAGCTTCAGGCTCTCACCAACAAGGGCAGCGCTGAGTACGCTCTTCGGTGTACATTCCTGAAGCACCGGGTTGATGGTGCTGGCGGCAATGATGCTGGACACAAAGGTTTTCTCCCGCCCGGCGTCGTTAAGTGCGTTGTGGATTGCAGCCTGGAAGGTCGGCGTGGCAAATGCGGCGGACAGGCTCATCTTCTGCCCCGGTGCCGTCATGAAATTATCACTCATAGATATATCCTCCTTCGTCCAGGAACCGCTTCAGTTCCCGCAGTTTGTTCCTTGTTCCGTAAACCGCAAATGTCAGGCGGAGAACCTCCTCCCCTTCCACGGTTGCCGGGATAGGCTCCGCAGATGGCACAGGAGCGGCCCCTGCGTGTTCTTCCTCTACTTCCTGCGTCTGTACCATCCGTGCCTCAAAAGCGGCCTCTGCCTGCTCTCTGGCAGCTCTCTCGGCCTCCTTCGCCGCACGTCTGTTGCTCACCGCAACAACTGCCTGGGACAGGTTCAGACAGCGCTTGTACTCCACCATGATCTCGTCCGCATCCGGCATGGTGCGTATGCTGGCAATGTCCTCTGCTCTCGCCTCCACCCATTTCTTGATCTCGCTGCGGTAGCTCTTTTCCGACCGGCTGAGGATAATGCTGATCCCCGTCCGCTCAAATGGCCATTCAGAAGGGTTAAGACCGGCGGCCTCCAGATGCTCACGGTAGTACCTGCGCAGCACCTTTTCCTTCTCGTCCCGCAGGTGGTACTCCACGCTCTCAACCATCGCCTTCAGCTTCTTATCCGCCTCTGCGTATGGCCCGGTGATGCACTCCTTGTAGGTGGCCTCGAAGCTGTCATAGGGTGCCATCACCTGGCGCTTGACGTTCTTCCGGGCCTCCTCATACTGGGCAAACTCCTTGTTCAGCTCTGCCCGGATTTTCTTCACCGCGATCACCGTGTCCGGGGTGCAGGCCATGGTGCACGCATACCGGGTGCGCTCCTGAATCTCCTCTGCCTTTTCCCGAAGCCTCTCCTCGATCACCGGCAGCTGCTTGACCACGATAAGCTGCTCCGTGGACGGGCCGGTCTCCATCAATTTTTCATCCATGTGTCGATCTCCTTTACAAAATTGATCTTCTGTGCTAGAATAAAGGTGTTGATTTCCCTAATCACACATTTCCCTTTGCCGCTGACCGGGTTCCCAACCGGACAGCGGCTTCTTTTTTCTAAGCATTTCTGCGCTACGCAATTCCTTCGCTGTGATAATCGTTGCACGGCTTCTCCTTCGCAGAGCATATCACTGCTATTCTTTGCTGTTGCGATTCCATGCCATGCAATTGCCTTTGCATATCGGGTCGTAGAAATGCCTTGCCTTTGCATGGCTCGTCCACGCAGCTCCACGCGGTTGCTATGCAACACCGGTCGCTGCTTTCCCTGCCATAGCTATGCTTATCGTTGCGTCGCCTCAGCTATTCTGAGCGGATCAGTGCTCATGCTGTTCATTGCTATCCATCGCCTTTGCCAATCGTCGCGGGGCCATTCCCTGCGCCGCGCCGCCTTTGCTTCGATACGCTGTTCATTGCTCTTCCTTTGCTGGGCAGAACGTGTCAATGCTCTTCTTTTGCTAGGCACCGCGCATCCATGCCTCGCCTTTGCTCGGCTACTCAGAGCCATGCGGGGCTTTTCCATAGCACCGCTGTCTCTGCTGAACATTGCCTTTGCTGAGCGGATCAAAGCATTGCCTTTGCTCAACTGATCTACGCAATTCCTTTACAAGGCGAATCGTCGCTTCTCAATGCTTACGCATCGATGATCTCATATGTAAACCGGCCCTTGCCAGAGTTGCGCCATTGTCCAATGCCACGCAGGATGCCATAGTCCAGCCACTCCTGCACCACGGCCTCGTGATCCTTCTCCAGACAGAGCACTTCAAACTCTGCGGTGCTCCCTTCCGGGATTTCCTCACTGTTTGCCAGGCTCACACGTTCGCCCTGCATGGTCTGTGCCCGAAGGGGCCGCTGGCAGTCTCTGATCTCTCCGTTGACCTGAATGGGGATCATCCGGGGCTGCACGAAGATCAACCCGTCGATCACGGATTTATAGGCCGTCAGCTTACCGCTCAGGTTGGCGGCTTTCTTCTTCCCGGTCTTCTCGTCCTTGCCGCCGATACGCCGCAGCATCCCGCAGGCGTCCTTAAAGAAGCCCTTTACCTGATAATCATACAGGACAGGCTCCCCGGCCTCGTTCCGGGGGAACACGGTCTTTCCCTTCTCGGTGACAGCGTCGATGCCCAGCGCGGCGATCTCTTCCTCAATGGTGGAGGCGTCCGGCGCCTTGCTGGCAATGAACTCCTCCGCGATGTTTTTGTTGTTGGGCCAGGTTCCCAGTACCGGCTCCAGAAAAGTGATTTTTACCTTCATGTTGATTTCCCTCCAAATGATTTATGTGATCTCGTTCCCGGTGCTCTTTCCGGGCTTTCTGCCGGCGGCCCTCCGCAGGGCAGCGCCGATGCTTCGGAACCAGGCGAAGTAGTCCACCTTCCGTGCCGTGGGCTTGACCATCGACCGGCGGCTGCCGTTGAATGCCCTTGCCCGGTACTGGCTCCGGTGGCTCCGTGCCCTGTGGTTATTTGAACTGCTCATTCCATCACCTCGTCATAGTCATCGTCCTCACGACCGCCGTAGTAATCCTGGTCGTAGATGCTGCCGCCGTAGTAGATGTTTGCATAGGTCTCCGGGTCACGCACCCACGGTGCGTCTGCAATTGCGTACACTTTTTTCACCCTTTCTTTGCCCTGAAGGATTTCATGGTCTGTATTTCGATTTCCGCCTTGAGCATGTCCATCACGTCCTTGTAGCAGGCCGCCGGAACGCTACCGGGCTTGGAGCCATTCACCCGCAGCTCCAGCTGACGCTGGAAGCGGTCAATGTCGATCTTCGTCCATAATCACATCCTTTCGTTCAACTCTTGGCCTTGCTGTTCTGTGCAATTCCATTGCACATCGTTGCCACGCCATTCCTTTGCCGCTCGTAGCCAATCAGATCGTTTCCTTTGCTCTGCCATGACCTGCATCGCTGTGCCTTTGCCATTCTCTGCATTGCTTTTCCTCTGCCCAGCTTGGCCGAGGTCTGCCCCGCCTCTGCTATGCCGGCTCCACCCGGCTGCTGATCCACTCGTTAAACAGCCTGGAGTAGATATAATATCGGTAACCGCCGTTTCCGTTTGCGATGGCGTCACCGAAGGGAAGCACCTTCTGCTCAAGCCCCATGCGGATGAAGTCCGGCGATGTCTTCATCCCAAGGGCACGCAGCTTCTCCGCCGCCTCCTGCGGCGTGATCGTGTTGATCACGCCTGTTATTTCATCCATGATTATTCCTCCTCAGAATCGTTATTCTCCCGGATTTCTCCGGCGATCTGCTCCACCGCGTCTGCGGTAGCCTCCAGCCGGATCAGGGCCTTCTCCTGAAGACCGTCCGGCAGCTTTCTGAGCGCGTCAAGCGCCCGTCTCTGAATTTCCGACATTGAATCACCTCCCTTCCACATCGGCTACGAATCTTCCACCATTGGCAGTCTTGATAAAGACAACATTCTGGCAGAATGCTTTTTTCTCTGATTCCTTTTCGTTTTTGCATCCGGTCTTTTCCCGGATGCACTTGCTGTATCTGGCGCAGTAAATGCAATTTGCTTTCACGGAATCTCTCCTTTCTCCCCTCGTCCGGGGCTGTGTCGTTGTTGACTGCATGATTATTGTATATCTGTTATTGATATTTGTCAATAGCTTTTTGTTGATTTATCGATATTTTTTCTTGACTATTTATCGGCGGGGATATATAATGATCCACGAAGGAGGTGATATGAATGAACAGCATATATGATCGAATCAAAACCGTGCGAAAAACAGCTCGCCTAACACAGCAGGAATTTGCTGAAAAACTCGGTTTGAAGCAGAACACCATTGCCACCTATGAAATGGGGAAAACTTCTCCCAGCGAACGCACCCTGTCAGACATCTGCCGGGTGTTCAATGTTGACCCCTGCTGGATGGAAACCGGCGAGGGGGAAATGTTCCGGGCCGAATCCGCTGATGCTGAGTTGACCCGGCTTGTCGGGGAGCTCATGGCGGATAAGCCCGGCAGCTTCAGGCAGCGGGTGATCACCGCCCTCCTGCGCTGCACAGACGATGAGTGGGGAGTGTTCCGCCGTGTTTTGGGCGAAATTGAAAAAGACGCTGAGCCTTAGTGGTTCAGCGTCTTTTTTGTACCGGTGTTCAGTTGGTGGTTTCCCTGGATTTCTCCAGGTATGCGTGGGCGAATCCGTAGATCAGCTCCAGCTGGTGCCCGTCAGCGCCCTTCAAAAGTTCAGTGATTTTTCCCGTCCAGAATGCGATCCTCTTTTCCTCAGTGGCAGCGCTTCCATTCATTATGTACTCCTCCTTAATTTTTTCACGGGAAATCGACATAAGTCTGTTGAAATCTGTCCCGTTCTGCGTTAATATTAACGCAGTGAGAAACATCCTGCCGGTGGATGTATAGCTCCTTAACCACCATGTACACTGCCCGGATGGCGTAAATGTCCACCTGCTGGAGCATCTGCCGGATATGTTCAATGATCAGAGCTTTGTCCATTTGTTCCGTCCTCCCGCGCCGTCGTTGGTTTCAGCGTAACAGTCAGGTCATGTAAAGTCTATAGTCATTGGTGGAATCGCCGTTGCATCGGCGTAACTGTGAGCAAGAGGGGTTGATTTATGGATTTGTCTGAACGAGTTACCGCGTTAAAAACCGAGAAGAAAAAGCAAAACCTGTCAATTCAGCAGATGGCGGACATGAGCGGCCTGTCCGCCGCAACCGTCAGCCGCACACTGGCGGAAAAGACAGAGCCGTCGATTTACACGCTGTCTGCCCTTGAAAAGGCCATGGGCCTTGGGATTGAACCGCCGCCGGGGGAGAACCCACTGGAGCAGCGCATTGGAGACGATCCACTCCTTAAATACTATTTCACCCTTCAGGAGAGCCGGATCGAGAGAATGAGGGCGCATTACAACATGCTCCTTGCAGAGAAAAACCGCTGGCTTAAATTCCTGCTTGTAATCACATTGCTTTTGGTATGCTTCATCTGCTTTATGCTCGTCTATGACGTCCTGCACCTGGAAACAGGGTACATAAAATATGTTGCGTAAAAGAAAAGAGGATAAAATGAAAAAATATTTCGCGG
>JALFUW010000100.1 GCA_022786995.1 Clostridiales bacterium | reverse complement strand
GGTTCCTCCGCCGCCCCATCTCCGTGTGCGACTATGACGGCAGCACCCTCACCATCCTCTACAAGGTGGTGGGAGGCGGCACCGCCCAGATGGCCGCTATGGAGGAAGGACAGACCCTGGATATCCTCACGGGGCTGGGCAACGGGTATGATCTTTCCGTCTCCGGAGCGCACCCGGTGCTCCTGGGCGGCGGTGTGGGCGTTCCGCCCCTGTACCGGCTTGCCAAGGAGCTGATCGCCCAGGAAAAGACCGTGTCCGTGGTTCTGGGCTTCAACACCGCGTCGGAGGTCTTCTATGCGGACGCATTCCGGGCACTGGGCTGTGACGTCACCGTCACCACCGTGGACGGCAGCTACGGCACCAAGGGCTTCGTCACCGATGCCCTGCCCGAAAACTACACCTATTTCTACACCTGCGGCCCGGAGCCGATGCTGAAAGCTGTGTACCGGGCTGCCCTCACCTCCGGCCAGATGAGCTTTGAAGAGCGAATGGGCTGCGGCTTCGGCGCCTGCATGGGCTGCTCCTGCAAGACCCTGACGGGCAACAAGCGCATCTGCAAGGACGGCCCTGTCATGAAGAAGGAGGAGATTTTATGGGAAGCCTGAGCGTCAACCTCTGCGGCATTGAACTGAGTAACCCTGTCATCCCCGCCTCCGGCACCTTCGGCTATGGCTATGAGTACGCGGAATTATACGACATCAACGAGCTGGGAACCTTCTCCTTCAAGGGAACCACGAAAGACGCCCGGTTCGGCAACCCCACTCCCCGGATTGCGGAGTGCACCGCGGGTATGATCAACGCCGTGGGCCTGCAGAATCCCGGCGTGGAAAAGGTGATTTCCGAGGAACTGCCGAAGCTCTCCAAATGCTTCCACAAGCCCGTCATGGCAAACGTCTCCGGCTTTAGCGTGGAAGACTACGCCTACACCTGCGAGAAGCTGGATAAGCAGGAGCAGGTGGGCTGGCTGGAGGTCAACGTCAGCTGTCCCAATGTTCACGGCGGCGGCATGAGCTTCGGCACCCAGCCGGAAGCGGCGGCGGAGGTCACCCGGGCGGTGAAGGCTGTCACCAAGAAGCCGGTGATCATCAAGCTGTCCCCCAATGTCACGGACATTGTGTCCATCGCCAAGGCCTGCGAGGAAGCGGGCGCCGACGGCATCAGCCTGATCAACACGTTGCTCGGCATGCGCATCAATCTGCGCACCCGCAAGCCCATCATCGCCAACAAAATGGGCGGCTTCTCCGGCCCTGCCATCTTCCCGGTGGCCCTGCGGATGGTGTATCAGGTGTCTCAGGCGGTGAAGGTGCCGGTCATCGGCATGGGCGGCGTGTCCAGCGCGGAAGACGTCATCGAAATGATGCTGGCAGGTGCCACCGCTGTGGAAGTGGGCGCGGCGAATCTCGTAAACCCCTTCGTCTGCCGGGACATCATCCGGGATCTGCCCGAAACCATGAAGAGATACAGAATTGAAAACTTAAAAGATATCATAGGAGGCGCACACAATGGGTAAGGACGTTATCGTAGCCTGCGATTTTTCCTCCGCGGAAGCCACTTTCGCATTCCTTGACAAGTTCACCGGGCGCAAGCCCTTTGTCAAGATCGGCATGGAGCTTTACTATGCCGAAGGCCCCAGCATTGTGCGGGAGATCAAGGCCCGGGGCCATAAGATCTTTCTCGATCTGAAGCTCCACGACATTCCCAACACCGTCAAGAAGGCCATGGCGGTCTTGAGTGGTCTCGATGTGGATATCACCAACCTCCACGCCGCCGGAACCACCGCCATGATGCAGGGTGCGCTGGAGGGCCTGACCCGTCCCGACGGCACCCGGCCTCTGCTGATTGCCGTGACCCAGCTGACCTCCACCGATCAGGAGGCCATGGAGCGGGATCTGATGATCCACGCCCCCATCGACGAGGTGGTGATGCACTACGCCGAGACCGCGAAAAACGCCGGTCTCGACGGCATCGTGTGCTCCCCTCTGGAGGCGGGCAAGGTTCACGACCGCTGCGGCAAGAATTTCCTCACCGTCACCCCCGGTGTCCGCTTTGCGGACGGGGACGTGGGCGACCAGAAGCGGGTCATGACTCCCGCCGCCGCCAAGGCCATCGGCTCCGACTACATCGTGGTGGGCCGTCCTATCACCGCCGCCGCCGACCCCGTGGCCGCCTATGAGCGGTGCATCGCCGAATTCTGCGATTAAAGCCGTAGGGGAGGGTCACTGACCCTCCCGTCCGCGAAGCGGCAATGCCGATGGGCGGGTCAATGACCCGCCCCTACAATAGAAAAAGGAGAGAAAACCATGGAAGCCTACAAGCGCGAGTTTATTCAGTTTCTGGAAAAGGCCGGTGTTCTGAGATTCGGCGACTTCACTGCCAAGTCCGGCCGGAAGATTCCCTATTTCATCAATGCCGGTGACATCAAGACCGGCGAGCAGATCGCCACCCTGGGCGAGTTCTACGCCCGGGCCTACGCCGAAAAGCTGGGCAAGAAGCAGGCCGTCCTTTACGGCCCCGCCTACAAGGGCATTTCCATCGCCGTGTCCGCCGCGGTAGCCCTGAGCAAGAACGGTCTGAACGTCCCCTTCTTCTTTAACCGCAAGGAAGCCAAGGATCACGGCGAGGGCGGCGTGTTCGTGGGCTATGTGCCCAAGGCCGGTGAGGAAGTGGTCATCGTGGAAGACGTCATCACCGCCGGCACCGCCATCCGGGAGAGTATGGCCATTCTCAGCCACCTGGAAGGCGTGAAGGTCGCTGCTACCTTCATCATGGTGGACCGTAAGGAGCGGGGCAAGGGCACGAAGCTCGCCATGCAGGAGGTGGAGGATGAGTTCGGCTTCCCGGTGTACTCCGTGGTGGATGTGTACGACATCATCGAGTATCTGGAAGAGGATCCCGCCAACGCCGAGAACGTGACCCGGATCAAAAATTACCTTGCCGTGAACGGAGCGAACGCATGAGAAGTCTGAACAGCATTCTGGAACTGAGCGTTGACGAACTGGACGAGCTGATCGCCACCGCCAAGGACATCATTGCCCATCCCGAAAACTACTGGGATAAGTGCGCCCACAAGAAGCTGGCGACCCTGTTTTTTGAGCCTTCCACCCGCACCCGGCTGAGCTTTGAGGCGGCCATGATGGAGCTGGGCGGCACGGTGCTGGGCTTCAGCGAGGCCGGTTCCTCCTCCGCCGCCAAGGGCGAGAGCGTGTCCGACACAGCCCGGATGGTCAGCTGCTACGCCGACATCATCGCCATGCGGCACCCCAAGGAAGGCGCGCCCTACGTTGCCTCCCGGGCTGCCAGCATCCCCGTCATCAACGCCGGTGACGGCGGTCACAACCATCCCACCCAGACCCTTGCGGACATCCTGACCATTTCCAGAGAACTGGGCCGTCTGGACAATCTGACCATCGGCGTCTGCGGCGATCTGAAATATGGCCGTACGGTGCATTCCCTGATTGAAGCCATGAGCCGTTACGAGGGAATTCGCTTTGTGCTGATTTCCCCGGCGGAATTGAAGATTCCCGGCTTTATCCGCTACAATGTCTTTGAAAACAAAGGCATTCCCTATACGGAGACCACCTCTCTGGAGGAGGCCATGCCCCAGCTGGACGTGCTGTACATGACGAGAATCCAGCGGGAGCGGTTCGACGATCCCTGGGAGTACGAGCGTCTCAAGGACAGCTATGTGCTGGATGTGGAGAAAATGAAGCTGGCAAAGGAGCAGATGTGCGTCCTGCACCCCCTGCCCCGGGTCAACGAGATCAGTGTGAAGGTGGACGACGACCCCCGGGCCGCTTACTTCCGTCAGGCCCTGAACGGCAAGTACATGCGCATGGCCCTGATTCTCAAGCTGCTGGACGAGGCCAAGCGGAATCCCGAGAAGGAGGCCATTGATGTAAGCGGCCTTGAATATGACCGGGTCTGCCACAACCCCAAGTGCATCTCCCAGACCGAGCAGGAGCTGCCCCAGATTTTCCGCTGCACCGACAAGGCCGCGGATATCCACCGCTGTATCTACTGCGAACAGAGAGCATAATAAATATGAGCCGCCCGGTCAGGGCGGCTCAAATTGTCTGTAGGGGCGGGTCACTTGTCAAGAGTAACATAGGTAACACATAGGAAAGAGACATGGGTTACAGTCTGCGGATGTGGCGTTCTAGCAGTTTCCCCTCAACAGCATCAACTGTGGCAATGATGTAGTTGCGATAGATGACCGAGAATTTATCATCCTC
>JALFUW010000082.1 GCA_022786995.1 Clostridiales bacterium | reverse complement strand
CAACACCGCTGGCTGAATTTTCAGTCACAGACGGCTCAGAGATTCACTCATACTTTTGTACCAGGTGGCTCAAGTATTCGTTAGCATTAGTGGCTCAAATATTGGCTAGCACCTGGCTCAAATATTCATTGACATTTACATCCATATTCTCTCTTTTGGGGAATAGCCTTCGGTTGACAAACGATCATCGGGTGCATAGTCAGGTTAATACTTTCAGAATAACTGCGCAATTTCCAATCGCCTCTGTTTTGATTTGAGCGAGATTTATTTTCGAAAATATTTTCGAATTAGGTATTGACATTGCGTTTTGGGTGTGGTATACTCTCGATACACGAACAAATTTTCTAAATCAGTTCGTGATAACAACTTCATATTTTCTATTGACACGTTTCGTACATAGTTCAACCGCCGGACACGCTGGATTTTTCCAGTATAGGAAGCCGGATAAGAGCCTGCATCCACCAGCCTTGCTGGTGAGAACGAGGACCATCGAGTTAGGGCATGACAAACAGCTTACCACGCTGTTGTCATGCCCTTTTTTCGTCCTATGGGCAGTTTTGCCCATGTACCTTGACAACTGAACACACGGGGATGCCCGGTCAATGGGTATCCTGTGACCACTTTGAACGAAGGAGAAGAACATGCGTTACTACAGGGCTTTGGGAAACAGCAAAGATGTTTTCCCAATCCTATGGGAAATGTGCCATAGGGCAATGAAGTAAAGGGAGAACCCGATTCGCAGTACGGGAAAGGACTGCACCGGCTGACGAATCGGTTCGTAAATCGCTGCATTTGCCGGGTCAGCCTTTGACCCGGACATGGCGAATAAGAAAATGGAGGGATTTTCTGGAACGAAGTAAATTCGCAAGACAGCAAAGCCACTGCACAGAAAACAGAATTTGATTCAGGAGGGAACGAACATGAAAAAGGGAAGAAAAATCAACAGAGTCCGCTGCGACATTCAGTCTCACATCATTGCCGCGGGTTACACCCAGAAGGAGGCGGTGGAAGCCTGTTCTGCGGAGTACGGCTGGAGTGACAGCGATTCCAACTTTTCCGCCAAGCTGAGCGACCAGACCCTGCGCTACCGGGAAGTGCTGGAGCTTGCCGATGTACTGGGCTACGAAATCGTCTGGCAGAAGCGTAGAGACGATTGACAGAAAACGATGGCCGCAAAACAACGCGCGGAGGATTGCCTGCTGGAGAAAGGAGCACGCCTATTCGCATTAAGAGAGAAATTTATGGAAATAATTTGAAGAAAAGGGGGCATTAACATGGAGATTATTCAGGACGATACAAAGAAACTGGTTCAGGTGTGGCTAACCCGGAGGGAATCCGAGGATGCCGCCGTACAGGAGCGTCTGAAGCCCATATATGCCCAATGGAAGAAACAGAAATATATGGTTGCAGTCTTCCGCTCTGGAAAAGAGGACTTGAAGCAGAGTACGCTTGATTTGCTGGCTTACAACAAAAAGCGCTGTGCTGAGCTGGTGGTCCGGCGGGAGAAGGCACAGAAGACCGCGCAGATGGAACGTTAATTTTCTGCTCTTTTTGAAGGTTACCGCACGCTTGCCCGGCGTGCGGTAACCTTTGCTGTCAAGAAAAAAGATAGCCGGAAAATAGTTCTTGCAATTTGTAGACTTATGCTATACAATATTATCTGTAATTATCAATATACAAGCAGATATTATCTGTATAGGAGGTGCACCATGATTGAGCATTTTGATATTGCGGGTTACTGCCGCATTTCTGTGGACGACGAGCTGGATCGGGACAATGTGTCCATTGAGAACCAGAAGGCCATCATTCAGGATTATGTTAACCAAAGATTTCCGAGGAGTACGCTGACCTTTTATGAGGATCGTGACCGTTCCGGCTACACCTTTGAGCAGCGGGAGGGCTATCAGGCCATGCGCCGGGGGCTTGTCAGCCACCAGTATGACATTTTGGTGGTGAAGGACTTTTCCCGATTCTCCCGGCGGAACAGCCGGGGGCTGGTGGAACTGGAAGATCTGCGGGACGCCGGGGTGCGGATTATCTCCATCGGGGACAACATCGACTTTCCCAACGATGACGACTGGTTGAAAATTCAGTTCCAGTTCCTCATCAACGAAATGCCCGTCACCGACACCAGCAAGAAGGTGAAGAATGTCATTCGCCGGCGGCAAGCCGATGGAAAATGGCTCTGTGCCGCGCCTTATGGCTATATTTTGAACAAGCAGAAAGAATTTGAGATCGTGCCGACGGAAGCAGAAGTTGTGCGACAGATTTTTGACCTGTACAACAACCACGGCTGGGGCTACAAGAAAATCGCCAACTACCTGACGGAGCAGGGCATTCCCACGCCCCGGATGTCGGAGCAACTGCGCAAAGAGGCGGAGGGTGAAACCACCACCCGGAAAACCAAAGCCGCTTGGGCGATTGTCACGGTGCAGGGGATTCTCGACAACGACTTTTACATTGGCACTCTGCGTCAGGCCAAGTACACCCGGGCAAAAATCAACGGCAAGGATGTGAAGCAGGAGATAAGCAAGCAAATCGTCATTGAAAACCACCACCAGCCCATCATTGACTACCGCACCTTTGCCACCACCCGTGCCCTCCGGGAAAAGCGCTCCACCGCCAACTATCGGGGCGTGAAAAAATACGACAATGTATACTCTGGGTTTCTGTTCTGCGGAGACTGCGGCAGTCCCATGTTCGCCATGAGCCGCAAGGATTTAAGCCCCGCCTATACCTGCGGCACCTACCACCGCCGGGGGCGTGCTGCCTGTTCCTCCCACCATATCAGAGTGGACAAGCTGGACGGGCTTCTCAAGCTCTATGTGAAAAAAGTCATGGAAAATTCCCGCTCCATGCTGACGGAACTCAACGCCGATCTGGAACGGGAAACTGAGGATGTTATGGAAACCGAACAGTCCGCCGACCATCTGGCGCAGGTGATGGAGGAGCTGCGGGAGGAGCTGAAAGCCACCAAACGGCAACGCATCCGAGACATCATGAAGCACCCGGAGCAGGAGGAGCTGCTGGCGGAAACCTATGACGAGCTGGAAGCCGACCTGCAAAAGAAGATCGAAGGGCTGAACCACCAGATTGCCATGCTCTCCGACAGACGCAACACCATCCTCCAGATCAACCGGACGGCAAAAACCGCCATGGATGTATTCGAGGACATCCTCAATAAGGAAGCTCTTGACCGCAACGATCTGGAGCTCATGATCCAGCGTATCAATGTGTTCGAAGACCGTCTGGAGATCCAGCTCTGCGCCGACATTGACGCCCTGCTCCACGCAAACGAAGGGTCGAACGCCGTAAATTTTAATTCCGGCACGGGAAATATCGAAAATAAGCTGATTCAGTCCTCAAGAAACCATGGGGACAAGGTTTTCAGTGTCAATGTTATCAGTGAGGGCGACCCGCTGGAGATTTATACGGAGAAGGACGGCGGGGTGATTTTTCGGAAATATTCCCCCATGGGGGATTTGCAGGAATTCGCCGCCCAGATGTGCGAGTCCATCGGCACCGCTACCGGGCACATCGCCGCCGTGTCCGACCGGGACAGCATCATCGCCCTCCACGGTGCGCCCAAGCGGGAGCTGGTGGACAAGCCCAACTCCCCGGAGCTGGAAAAACTGATGGAACAGCGGAAGAATTATCTGTTCAAATCCGGGGACACCCCGATTTATGCCGCGGATGGGGAAGAAAAATACCGTCTCGGCGCGGCGGCACCCATTCTTTCTCAGGGCGATCTGATGGGCTGCGTCATGCTGCTGCTGGGGGAAAAGGACGGCCCCCTGTCCGAGGGCGATCAGTCTATCGCCAAAACCGCCGCGGGCTTTCTGGGCCGGCAGATGGAAAGCTGAAAAAGAGGTTGTCTCACCAAAAAATTGTTACGTCAAATGATACAGAGGAAAAGCAACAACTGTCATTCCCAACCAAATGCCACAAGACGAACAGCACACAGCATCCGAGACGGGATGCTGTGTGCTGCTTTAACAAGACCTCATTTTTTGTTTTCACAGACTGCGGAAAATTGCCTTTTTCGGGCTGTTAGAGGATAAGTGAGATTCCCAATTACAAAAGATGTCATAGGGTAAACGCAAATATCCTCTCTGGGGTAAGTTCTCGCATTCTCTCTCCATCTCTCCATTTTTCCCTGAATTGTTCGCTTTTTCAGGTTTTATGAAGAATAGACTTTCCCATTATCATTATAGTTTTCTACAACTTTACGGGTAGGGATTTTTCCCTTCTTCATCTTCTCTTTCTCTCAAAACTTTCCTATCATTTCCTGCCAGTTTCCTTCTTTGCTTCTCGCCACTCCCTCATTCTTTCTCGTATCATAGGATGAATTAAACGAGGCTTCTATGAGGCTTTGCGAGGCCCTATAAGGCTCTTTTTTCTTCCATATCTCATTCTCCCTATTTCCTCTAAAAAGCGGAGAGAAAACAAGATATGACCAGAGAAATAAAAGAAATTCATAGGAAAATGCGGAGAAATGTTTGGGATAATTCAAGAAAGTTGCAGGGCCTTTTCTTGACCCTATCCTTTTCCCGTTAGAATCTCGAAGAGAAAAATACGGGGATTTACCTCCCGTTTCTTGGGGTTGAAACTATAATATGATGGGGGAGAATTGGAGTTTGCCCAGGGATTTATGACGTTTCTTTCTGGGTCTGCTCATGTCCCGAAGGGGAGAAAAGCAGGGGTGGCTGAGTGATTTGCAAGGACAAAATAAGAAGAAAAAAAGACCTTATGTAGCACGAAAAAATGTGCTACACAAGGTCTTAAATTCTTAGATTTTCTTGGGAGGTCTCAGGCTGCGCAAATGTGCCTTTTTGGGGTGGTTAGAAGATGAATGAGATTCCCAAAAACAAGACTTACCGCTTATTTTACGTTGGAGGTGGAGCGCAGGGTGACGTCGTGGGCGCCGCCTTCCACAATGGACACGGAGGAAACCAGCGTCAGCTTGGCATCCCGCTGCAGATCGGGGATGTTGGTCACGCCCACGTTGCACATGGTGGAGCGCACCTTGTAAAGAGAGCTTTCCACGTTGTCGTGGAGGGAGCCGGCGTAGGTGACGTAGGAGTCAACGCCTTCCTCGAAGGAAAGCTTGGTGGAGCCGCCCAGATCGTAGCGCTGCCAGTTCCGGGCACGGTTGGAGCCTTCGCCCCAGTACTCCTTCATGTAGGCGCCGTTGATCATGACCTTATTCGTGGGGGACTCGTCGAACCGGGCAAAGTACCGGCCCAGCATCAGGAAGTCCGCGCCCATGGCCAGAGCCAACGTCATGTGATAGTCGTGGACAATGCCGCCGTCGGAGCAGATGGGCACATAGATGCCGGTCTCCTTGAAATACTCGTCCCGGGCCGCCGCAACCTCGATCAGCGCCGTTGCCTGACCACGGCCGATGCCCTTGGTCTCCCGGGTGATGCAGATGGAGCCGCCGCCGATACCGACTTTGACAAAATCCGCGCCGGCCTTGGCAAGGAACAGGAAGCCGTCCCGGTCAACCACGTTGCCCGCGCCGATCTTCACGGTGTCACCATAATTTTCACGAACCCACTTTATGGTCTTTTCCTGCCAGCAGGTGTAGCCCTCGGAGGAGTCGATGACCAGCACGTCGGCACCGGCGTGGAGCAGAGCGGGAATCCGGGTGGCGTAGTCCCGGGTGTTGATGCCCGCGCCCACCAGGTAGCGCTTCTTGGCGTCCAGCAGCTCCAGAGGGTTCTCCTTGTGAGAGGAATAGTCCTTGCGGAAGACGAAGTACATGAGGTGATCCTCGTCGTCCACAATGGGCAGGCTGTTGAGCTTATTGGCCCAGATGATGTCGTTGGCTTCCTTCAGGGTGGTATCCTTGGGAGCGGTGACGAGCTTACTGCGGGGGGTCATGAAATTGCTGACCTGATCGCTGGGATTCATACGGGAAACACGGTAGTCACGGCTGGTGACGATGCCCAGAAGCTTACCGTTGGCGGTGCCATCCTCGGTGATGGCCACGGTGGAGAAGCCGTTTCTGGCCTTCAGGGCCAGCACGTCGGCAAGGGTGGCGTCAGGGGTCAGGTTGGAGGCGGAGGTGACAAAACCGGCCTTGTAGCCCTTGACCTTAGCCACCATGGCGGCCTGATTCTCAATGGACTGGGAGCCGAAGATGAAGCTGATGCCGCCCTCCTTGGCTAGTGCGATGGCCAGGGTGTCGTTGGACACGGACTGCATGACGGCGGAGGTCAGAGGCACGTTCAGGCTGATGGCAGGCTCCTCCACGCCCTTGCGATACTTGACCAGAGGGGTTCTAAGGCTGACCCGGTCGGGGATGCAGTCCTCGGAGGTATAGCCGGGGATGAGCAGGTACTCGCTGAAGGTGTGGCTGGGTTCCGGATAGTAGTAAGCCATTGGAAGTTTCCTCCTGTTTCTGTATTTTTGAATGGTTATGATAATGAAATGTCATTGCGAGGAGCGGAGCGACGTGGCAATCCGTCCTCCAAGATAGTGTTAGGGATACGGATTGCCACACCAGTGTGCGCACTGGTTCGCAATGACATGATTTTACAGCGTTTTCCCATCTCCCGCGTCCAGCACCTCGGCGACTTCCTTGCCGGTGGAGCTGCGTTTGTGGAAGTTGCCCACAATCTCGCTGACGGGATGGACGATGGCAAAGGTATTGGGATAACTGCGGATGATGCGGTTTACCGCCGCGATCTGGGTCTTGTTCACCACGCACAGCAGCACGTTGGTCTCCCGGCCGGAGTACATGCCGCGGCCTGGAATCAGGGTGGTGGTGTGGTGGGTGTCCCGGATGATGTCCTCGGAAATTTCATCGGAATGATCGGTGATGATTTCAAAGGCAATGGCAGCACGGCCGGATTTCATCAGCCGTTCTCCCACATTGGTTGACATAAAACTATAGAGGATGCACAGGATCACCGGCTCTATCTTATAGCCGTAGACAAAGAAGCTCGCCGCGGCGATGACGGCGTTGAGGGTGAAGCTGATGCCGAAGACGCTTTTCTCCGGGGCGTGCTTATGAACGATGGCGGAGACGAAATCCGTACCGCCGGTGTAGGCGCTGGCCTTCACCAGAATGGAGTAGACGTAGCCCTGAATCACACCGGCCACCAGGGGCCCCAGAATTTTACTGGTGCCGTTTTCCGTGGCGTAGGCATAGGGGCTAAGGTCAATGTGGTCAAGAATCAACAGTCCCAGAGAAAAGGCCACCACATACACCATACTCCGCAGGGCGATGGGTTTGCTGACCTCAAGATAGCACCAGATGGCAAGGGGCACATTGACCAGCAGGCTCAGGTAGCCCACGCTGATGCCGGATACATACTGGATCATAGTGCAGATGCCATTGACGCCGGAGGGGGCGAACTGATTTGGGAAGATGAACAGCTCATAATTCACGGAGGCCACCAGCGCCACCGCGGCAATAACGAGGTACGTCCATGCTTTTTTCATTGTCTGCATATGTAATCCTCAAGCAATTCCCTTTTTCGTAGGGACGGGTCACCGACCTGTCCGCCATAGAGTGGGATTATTTTCTGCTTCGCAGATGGGAGGGTCATTGATGTATAGGGTAGTAACATAGGTAACAGGTAGAGAAGAGACATAGGTAACAGTTTTTGCTAAAATAAAGGCATCCGACAAGCGAAGGAAGTGGGTCAGATGTCATGGGAGACAAAGACTGTTATGGAACAAAGAGAACA
>JALFUW010000072.1 GCA_022786995.1 Clostridiales bacterium | reverse complement strand
AAGGCCGCCCAGGGCAGCAGCCGCAACGCCTCCGGGAACAGGGCGATGAGCAGGCAGGCCGCCAGGCCCGCCCCGGCGTTGACACCGATGACATTGGGTCCGGCCATGGGATTTTGCAGCACCGCCTGGATCACCGCGCCGGACACCGCCAGCGCCGATCCGGCCAAAACAGCGGCGCACACCCGGGGCAGCCGCACATAGATCAGGATGCGGAAGGCCGCGTCGGCGGCATCCCCCGCCAGCGCCGCCCGGACCGCCTGGACCACACTGGTGGCGGTGGAACCAAAAAAGACCGCGCCAAGCAGGCTGCAGACGAACGCCGCCGTCAGCAAAACGGCGGCGGTCCGCGGCCTTGTGGGGCGTTCCCGATCAGAACAGGTCGGGGTAGAGAATCTTTGCCAGATATTCATAGCTTTCATCCCAGCGTTCATTGGGCTTGTAATGGAACAGGTCCTGGGGCAGCAGCACACAGCGGCCCTCCTGCACGGCGGAAAGGCCGTTCCAGGCGGGGTCACTCTCCAGATTCTGCCGCATATACGCGGCGGCAGCCGCCTCGTCACCCATGGTCACCACAAAAATCCAGCAGGGGTCCCGGCGGATGATCTCCTCCATGCTCAGGTCCTCCAGCAAAGAGGGCGCGTCATCCACGATGTTGCGCAGGCCGTATTCCTTCAGGATGACGCCCGCCAGGATGTCATCCCCCTTGGCCTTCACCCCGGAGGCATAGGCCCGCAGCAGCAGCACCGAGCGGTCCTCCTGCTTGGGGACAGCCGCCAGGATCTCCCCGATGCGGGTCCCCGGCTCCGTCACGTTGGCCCGGTACAGGTCCTCCCGGCCGGTGACGGCGCACAGCTGGGCCATCAAGGCCTGATAGTCCGCGAAGGTGTCCACCCGGAAAAAGCCGCAGGGGATTCCCATGCGTTCCAGAGTGTCCCGCAGCTCCAGATGGGCGGTAAGGTCGGCGGACAGCATCACGTAATCCGGCTCCAGCGCCGCCACCTTTTCCAGGTCCACGTGCTTGGTGGTGCCCACCACGGCGGTGTCCTCCGGCAGGTCCAGGCCCCGCTCCGTCAGGGCGTCGTCGGTGACGCCCACCGGCACGCCCCCCGCCAGCATCCAGCACTGGGCGAAGGAGGCATAGCCGCACACTACCCGGGCGTCGGAAGCCAGCCGGGCCGTGCTGCCCAGGACGTCGGTGACGGCGGCGCCTTCCGCGGGGACCGTTTCCCCGGGCTGCCGCCCGCCGCAGGCGGCGCACAGCAGCAGCGCCGCGCACAGCAGCGCCAATATACCTTTTTTAACCACGCTGCAGGATTTCCTTGTTCAGAATTTCTTCCCGGCGGGCCAGCAGGTCGTCAGAGAACAGGGCCTCCTCCAGCTTGTCCGCGCCGATGCGGTCGATGGCCAGGCCCAGCCGTTCCTTCTGATAGGCGTTCTCCCGGAACCACAGCAGGGTCTTTTCCAGCATGGGCAGGATCTCCTCCTCGGTCACCAGGCGGGACAGGGGGGTGCCCATGCGGGTGCGCTTGCCCCAGGTGCCGCCCACATAGATCTGATAGAGGGTGACGGTGTCGTGAGCAACCGCCTTGAAGGGGCATTTGCCGGTGCAGACGCCGCAGGTCTTGCACAGAGCCTCGTCGATGACCAGCTTGCCGTCAGACAGCCGGGCGGCCTTCATGGGGCAGTGCTTTTCCACCTGGCAGACCTTGCAGCCCTTGCACAGCTCCCGGTCAAAGGCGGGAACGCGGTGGCCCTCCACGCCGAAGTCGTTGAGGCTGGGCTTCATACAGCTGTTGGGGCAGCCGCCCACGGCGATCTTGAACTTATGGGGCAGGGTCACGCCGTGATAGCCGATGTAGAACTTCTCGTGGATGCGGTTGGACAGACCGAAGGAATCAAGCAATCCGTACTGGCAGGTGGTACCCTTACAGGCAACCACGGGACGAACCAGAGAGCCGGTGCCGCCGGTGAGCAGGCCGTGCTCGCCCAGGAAATCAATCAGGGGCTGGATGTTCTCGTGCTTGACACCCTGAATTTCCAGCGTCAGACGGGTGGTCATGGTGATCTCGCCGGAGCCGAACCGCTCGGCAGCCTCGGCAACTACACGATGCTCCTCGGTGGTAATCTTACCGTTGCGGGTAATCACACGGACGTTGAACACATCGGGGAACCGCTTATCCTGCAGGCAGCCCAGAGCCTTGACCCGCTTGATCTCCTCGGGAGGCAGCTTGCCGCCTTCGAAGGTGACCTTCACATTGTTCACGAACAGACCGCCTTCCAGCGCCCGGGTGTTGGTATAGCCATAGGCCTTCAAGCGGTTCTGCAGGAAGTAGCCACGCTTGCCCTTGGCGCAGACCAGCAGGAGCTTGGCGTCCTTGTCAAGACCCTCGATGGGGCCGGTGACCTTGGCGAGGTCAACCCACTTGGCGCCGGGGATGGCGGGAGCGGGGCTGACATCGATGACCTTGTAGCCCTTGGCCTTACCGGCAAGGTACTCGGCGGGGGTCATGGACTCGTAAGCGCCAGCCAGCTTGTTCTCCAGAATGTAGCAGGCCTGAACGAAGGGATGGATGGCAGTGGAGAAGGGAGGCGCGTAGGCGTAGTCCAGGGTGTCGAAGTCCTCAATCTTCGCGCCCATGACGATGCCGGTGACGGCGATGTCCACCATCTTGTCCACGCTGCCGCCGCCCAGCACCTGAATGCCCAGCAGCTTGTGGGAAGCCTTGTCGGCAATCAGCTTGGTGACGAAGGTGGAAGCGTCGGGATAGTAGTGGGCCTTGTCATCGGTAACGCAAGTGGCGGTGATGACATCGTAACCGGCAGCAATGGCCTGTTCCTCGGTCAGACCCGTACGGCCCGCGTTCAGGCCCTCAGCCAGCTTCACAACGCCGGTGCCCAGGCAGCCGCCGTAGGGAGCGTCCACCCCGGTCAGGTTCTTGGCCAGCAGACGGCCGGTGATGTTTGCGGTGGAACCCATGGCGGACCACTGGCCCTTGCCGGTAATACGGTTATAGACCATGGCGCAGTCGCCCACGGCGTAAACATCGGCCAGATTGGTCTTCTGGTGCTTGTCCACCACGATGGTGCCCCTCACCATTTCAATGCCGGAATCGTTCAGGAAGGCGGTAGCGGGACGCACGCCGATGGCCATGACTACCACGTCAGCCTCAAAGCCGCCCACAGCGGTGCGGATGCCGGTGGCCTTCTCGCTGCCCAGAACGGCTTCCAGCCCAGCGCCGGTGACAATGCGGATGCCCTTGCTCTGGAGCTGACGGCGGATGTAGTCGGCGACCTCCGCGTCGAACAGGTTCGGCATGACCTGAGAGGCCATATCCACCACGGTGACCTTCAGGCCCTTGGAGAGCAGATTCTCGGCGATTTCCAGACCGATGAAGCCGCCGCCCACCACCACAGCGCTGCGGCAGTGGTTCTCGTCCACAAAGCTGCGCAGGCCGATGGCGTCGTCAGGGGTGCGCATGGTGAACACGCCGGGCAGGTCAGCACCGGCAACGTTGGGAACGAAGGGAGTTGCGCCGGTGGCGATGACCAGCTTGTCGTAGGAAACGACCTCGCCGTTGGCAAAGGTCACGGTCTTGGCGGAAGCGTCCACCTTGGTGGCTTCCATTTCGGTTCTGACCTCCACGCCGGTCAGGCCCATGAACTTTTCGGGGGTGTTGACGATCAGCTCCTCCCGGGTCTCGATGCTGCCACCCACATAGTAGGGAAGGCCGCAGCCGGCATAGGAAATATCCTTGCCCTTGGTGTAGACGGTGACCTTGGCGCCGCGATCCTGACGCATGAGCTTTGCAGCGGTCTTGGTGCCGGCGGCAACGCCGCCGATGACGACAATGTTCATTTCCATCGCTCCTTAATCTTTTTAATTGACAATTGACAGTTGACAGTTGACAATTAAGGAATTCCCTGCGGGAATCATTCAATCATTTTTTCAATATATCCCGAAGGGATACCGCAATTGTCCATTGTCAATTGTTCATTGTCAATTCGTTTTCCTTTATTTGACAGCTTGATTGTATCATGGGAATATGATAAAATCAACTTGTCAATACTTATGATTTGATTATAATTTCTTATTGAGGTAACGCCATGCTGGACTATCGTATCGACACGTTTCTCACCCTCTGCGAGTCCATGAATTATCGGAAAACCGCGGAAATGCTCCACATTTCCCAGCCCGCCGTGACCCAGCAGATTCATTATCTGGAGAATCAATACGGACAGAAGCTGTTCCAATACGAAAACCGCCGTCTGGTAAAAACCGAGGCGGCGGCAATTCTGGAACAATACGCCCGGGCGGCGAAACTGCAGCAGCAGGATCTGCTGCAAAAGCTGGAAAGCAGCCCCATCCACACCCTGCGCATCGGGGCGACCAAAACCATCGGCGACTACTACCTGAAAGAGGACATCCGCCGGTATCTTCAAAGCCCGGACAACGCCCTGACCCTGATTGTGGACAATACGGAGCATTTGCTGCGGCTGCTGGAAGAAAATGAACTGGATTTTTCCGTGGTGGAGGGCTTTTTCGACAAGACCCGTTTCGACAGCATCCTTCTGCGCTGGGAACCCTTCGTCGGCATCTGCCGGAAGGATCACCCCTTTGCCGGGCGGGAGGTGACCATGGAGGAGCTGCTGCAACAGACCATCATCCACCGGGAAGCCGGTTCCGGCACCCGGGCCATCCTGGAGCAGGAGCTGCGGGGCTACAACGAATCGCTGCAGCGGTTCCAGCGGCACATCTGCATTTCCAGCTTCAATATCATCTTAGACCTTGTAAAACAGGGCTTCGGCGTGTCCTTTGTGTACAACATCCTCGCCGACTCCGACCCGGCGCTGGCAAAGTTCTCCATTCGGGGAGAGACCGTGGTGCGGGAATTCAACGTGGTGTATCTCAAATACGCGGATATGGGAGAAAAAATCCGGCTGTTTTTTGGGAAAACGTGAAATCTTTTCGTAGGGGCGCCCATTGGGCGCCCGAATCGCAGCGGTGTTCGGAAACGCGGGCGGCCAATGGCCGCCCCTACAGTGCGCATAATGTGAAATGCCCCGTTATTTTCCCCGCTCTTCCTCGGGAATGAAATCCAGGGTGATTTCCTTCAAATCGGTGCGCAGCTGGGTGTATTTCACCCCGGCGGAATCCATCATTTTTTTCGAAGCCAGAGTGGACATGGAGTCGGCGTACTTATCCGACAGATAGTACACTTCCTTCACACCGCTCTGGATGATGGCCTTGGCGCACTCGTTGCAGGGAAACAGGGCCACATACAGGCGGCTTCCCCGCAGGTCACGGCCATTGGCGTTGAGCACCGCGTTCAGCTCCGCGTGGACAACATAAGGGTACTTGGTCTGTTCGCCCTCCCGCTCCCAGGGGTACTCGTCGTCGGAGCAGCCCTTGGGCATGCCGTTGTAGCCGGTGGAGATGATGATGTTATCTTGAGAGACAATGCAGGCTCCTACCTGGGTGTTGGGATCCTTGCTGCGCTTTGCCGCCAGCATGGCGATGCCCATAAAATATTCGTCCCAGCTGATGTAGTCAGAGCGTTTCATAGGGGTTCCTCCCGTTTTTTCTTTCATTATACAAAAAAAGCAGGCCGGTCACAAGTCCCGGTCTGCATTTTTTTCAAAAACTGTGTCATTGCGAGGAGCGCAGCGACGTGGCAATCCGTTCTCCCTGCACCACTCCAAAGGACACGGATTGCCACACCAGTCTGCGGACTGGTTCGCAATGACAGTATAATCAGTCACTCAAAAAAATCCTTGAGGACATCGGCAAATTTCTTCCGCTTGGGGGACACCTCCATGGTGCCGTCCAGCTGGCGCAGAAGCTCCTTCTGCTCTTTCGTCAGGCGGGTGGGGGTCTCCACCACCACGGTGAAGCGCTCGTTGCCCCGGCGGCGGGAATTGCCCACCTCGGGAATGCCCTTCTCCCGGAGGATGAACTCCCGGCCGGTCTGGGTGCCCTCGGGAATCTCATAGTCCACCATGCCGTCCAGGGTGGGCACCTGAATGGTCGCGCCCAGCGCTGCCTGGGTAAAGCTGATGGGCACCTCGCACAGAACGTCGGTATCCTGACGGGTGAAAATCGGGTGGCGCTTGATGTAGATTTCCACCAGCAGGTCGCCGTTGGGGCCGCCGTTGCTGCCAACGCCGCCCTCTCCCCGCACCCGGACACTTTGCCCGGCATCCACACCGGCGGGGATCTTCACCTTCACCCGGTTGGTGCGGCGCACCTTGCCCTTGCCCTTGCAGGTAGAGCAGGGGGTCTTGATGATCTTGCCCCGTCCGTTGCAGGCAGGGCAGGTGGTGGTGGACTGCATCTGCATGCCCATGAAGTTCTGCACCGTACGCACCTGTCCAGTGCCCCGGCACTGAGAGCAGGTCTCGATCACGCCATCGGCGGAGCCGGAGCCAGAACAGTTGGGGCAGTTCTCAATTCTGGGGGTAGCGACCTCCTTCTCACAGCCGAAGGCCGCTTCCTCGAAGGTCAGCTCCAGACGGGACATGACGTTCTCGCCCCGGCGGGGGGCATTCTGCTGGGCGCCGCGGCTTCTGCCGCCGCCAAAGAAATCGCCGAAAATGTCGCCCAAGTCCGAAAAATCTCCGAAACCGCCAAAGCCCGCGCCGCCGTAGCCCCCGGCCCCCGCGCCAAAGTTGGGGTCGACGCCCGCAAAGCCGTACTGATCGTACCGGGCCTTCTTGTCCGCGTCGGACAGCACCTCGTAGGCCTCGCCCACCTCCTTGAACTTTTCCTCCGCTTCCTTATCGCCGGGGTTTCGGTCAGGATGGTACTTCATGGCCATTTTGCGGTAGGCCTTCTTTATATCGTCAGCACTGGCGTCCTTGGAGACCCCCAGCACCTCGTAGTAGTCACGTTTGTCTGCCATATTATACACCTCACGTTGAGATACAAGATACAAGATACTAGATACAAGATATTTCTTTCAGTGTGTTGAAATATCCTGAATATTTTTAACCGTAGAGGCCGATGCCTACATCGGCCCGCAGTACAGCCTAACAAAAACTGATGTCTTTCGGCGAATGAAAAGCACTTACACAGGGGCGATGTGGGCATCGCTCCCTACGGAGTTCCTTTTACATTTCTTTATCTTGTATCTTCTATCTTGTATCTTCTATCTTCAAAAATCGCCAAGAAGGGGCGGCGTTTGGCCGCCCCTTGGGCTTATCTGTCAGTCAACGGTCTCGTAGTCAGCGTCCACAACACCGTCATCGCCGGGCTGCTGGGGGCCGCCCTGCTGGCCGCCCTGAGGAGCAGCCTGCTGGTACAGCTTCTCGGACACGGCGTAGAAGGCCTTCTGGACTTCCTCGGTAGCGGCCTTGATGGCGGCTACGTCGTTACCCTTATTGACTTCCTTCAGATGGTCAATGGCACTCTGGATGGAGGCCTTCTCGGAAGCGTCAATCTTGTCGCCCAGCTCGTTCAGAGTCTTCTCGGTCTGGTAGACGGTCTGGTCGGCAGCGTTGTGGGTGTCCACCTCGTCCTTGCGGGCCTTGTCCTCGGCGGCGTACTGCTCGGCCTCCTTCACGGCCTTGTCGATGTCCTCCTGGCTCAGGTTGGTGGAGGCGGTGATGGAGATGTTGGCCTCCTTGCCGGTGCCCAGATCCTTGGCGGAAACCTTCACGATGCCGTTGGCGTCGATGTCGAAGGTAACCTCAATCTGAGGCACGCCCCGGGGTGCGGGAGCGATGCCGCCCAGCTGGAAGCGGCCCAGGGTCTTGTTATAGGCAGCCATTTCACGCTCGCCCTGCAGGACGTGAACCTCAACGGAGGTCTGACCGTCAGCGGCGGTGGAGAAAATCTGCTTCTTCTGGACAGGGATGGTGGTGTTGCGGTCCACCAGACGGGTGAACACGCCGCCCATGGTCTCAATGCCCAGAGACAGGGGGGTGACATCCAGCAGCAGGATATCGTTCACGTCGCCGGTGAGCACGCCGCCCTGAATGGCAGCGCCCACAGCTACGCACTCGTCGGGGTTGATGCCCTTGAAGCCTTCCTTGCCGGTGATGGACTTGACAGCATCCTGCACGGCGGGGATACGGGTGGAGCCGCCAACCAGCAGCACCTTGTGGATATCAGAAGCGGACAGGCCTGCGTCGGACATGGCCTGACGGACGGGCTTCATGGTGCGCTCCACCAGATCGGCGGTCAGCTCGTTGAACTTGGCCCGGCTCAGGGTCACGTCCAGATGCTTGGGGCCGGTGGCATCGGCGGTAATATAGGGCAGGTTGATGTTGGTGGAGGTCACGCCGGACAGCTCAATCTTGGCCTTCTCGGCGGCTTCCTTCAGACGCTGCATGGCAACCTTATCGGAAGCCAGGTTGATGCCCTCGGCCTTCTTGAACTCCTCCACCAGATAATCCATGATTCTCTGGTCGAAGTCGTCGCCGCCCAGATGGGTGTCACCGGCGGTAGCCAGAACCTCGATAACGCCGTCGCCGATGTCCAGAATGGACACATCGAAGGTGCCGCCGCCCAGATCGTAAACCATGATCTTCTGCTCGGACTCCTTGTCCAGGCCGTAGGCCAGAGCCGCGGCGGTGGGCTCGTTGATGATACGCTTGACATCGAGGCCAGCGATCTTGCCGGCGTCCTTGGTGGCCTGACGCTGAGCATCGCTGAAGTAAGCGGGGACGGTGATGACGGCCTCGGTGACAGGCTGACCCAGATAGCTCTCGGCATCCGCCTTCAGTTTCTGCAGGATCATGGCGCTGATCTCCTGAGGGGTGTAGCCCTTGCCGTCGATGGTGACGTGGTAATTTTCGCCCATGTGGCGCTTGATGGAAGCTACAGTGCGGTCAGCATTGGTGACAGCCTGACGCTTTGCCACCTGACCCACCATCCGCTCGCCGGTCTTGGAGAAGGCCACGACAGAGGGGGTGGTACGGGTGCCTTCGGCGTTGGCGATGACAACAGGCTCGCCGCCTTCCAGCACAGCAACACAGGAATTGGTAGTACCAAGGTCAATACCGATAATCTTAGACATAATAATTTCCTCCTAGTATATTGAAAGATAAGTTTTTACAAAGTTAGTTTGCCACTTGAACCATGGCGAACCGCACGACCTTCTCGCCGATTTTGAAGCCCTTCTGGAAGACCTGGGCGATGGTATTTTCGCCAAGGCTCTCGTCCTCCGTGTGCATCACGGCGTTGTGCAGGTTGGGGTCAAAGGCGTCCCCCGGCTCGCCGAAGATTTCCACGCCCAGACCGTTCAGAATTTTCACAAGCTCGGTCATGGTCATTTCCACGCCCTTTTTGAAGGCGGCATCCTCGGTGGGCTGGTTCAGCGCCCGCTCCAGATTGTCATAAATGGGAAGGAGCTTTGCTACTGCATCGGCCTTGCCGTTGCCGTAGGCCGCGTCCTTTTCCTTCACGGCGCGCTTGCGGAAGTTGTCGTACTCGGCGGCAACCCGCAGGCGGGCATCATGCTCTGCGTTGAATTTTTCCTCCCAGGGATTTGCTTCCGGGGCCGCCTCTTCGGCGGTTTCCTCGGGAACCAGCTCCTCCTCGGGAACGGGGGTTTCCTCTACGGTTTCTTCTTCATTCATCTTCTTTTCTTCTGCCACGTTCATTCCTCCATATATCGCCTGTCATTGCAATGACATTATTTACTCTTTGTGTTCCTCCGGCTCGGTGCTGCCGGGCAGCTGGGGCTGTTCGGGCTTGGCGAACATTTTCGACAAGCTTTCGGCAAAGTAGCTCAGGCGGGCGGTAACCTTGGCGTAATCCATGCGCGTGGGGCCAACCACACCGATCATGCCCTGCATGCCGTCGCCGATGTCGAATTTTGTCATGACCACGGAGGTGTCCTTCAGTTCCTCGGACACGTTCTCGGGGCCGACAATGACCCGGGTGCCGCTGCTGTTCTCCATGACTGCCGGGAGGTTGCTTAACGCGTCCTCGTCGATGGAAGCCATGACCCGCTGGGCTTTGTCCACGTCCCGGTACTCGGGAAGGCCCAGAAGCCGGGACTGCCCGTACACCGCCACATTGGTGGATTCGCTCTGCCGCAATGTTTCCTGCACGAAGTCCAGAATCACCGGCACCAGAGAAGCGGCGCTGCCGGCAGAGCGCATGACCTTTTCCATCAGCTCGGAGGTAAAATGCTCCGGCGGGATATCGGTCATGGAGGCGTTGAGCACGGCGGACAGGAGCTTCAAATCCGTTTCGCCCGCGTCCAGTGGAAGCTTGATGAGCTTGTTGACCACCTGCTCGTTGGAGAGCATCAGCACCGCGATCACGCTGCCTTTGGCCGCCAGAATCAGGTCGTACCGTTTGACGGTGACGCTGCGGCTGCGGGAGGCGGCGGAAATTGCCGGAAGGTCAGTTGCCTGAGATACCAGCTTTGCGACTTTTTCCACCAGCTTATCCACACGCTGCATCTTTTCCTCGATGGCGGTGTTGATGGATTTGGTTTCGTCGATGGAAAGGCGGTAGTCCATCATCAGCTCATCCACATACAGCCGGTACCCGGAAGCGGAGGGGATTCGTCCGGCGCTGGTGTGGGGCTGTTCCAGATACCCTAAGGCCGTCAGCTCCGCCATTTCGTTGCGGATGGTGGCGGAGGAGTATTTCATGTCGGGAAGCTCGGTGACGGCCTTGGAGCCCACCGGCTCGGCGGTGCGGATATACAGGTCAACCACGCTGCGCAGGACCTTCTTTTTCCGTTCACTCAGTTCCACTTGATCTCCTCCTTTCTTAGCACTCACTCTCTCTGAGTGCTAAGCACACTATACCAGAGAGTGCCAAAAAAGTCAATGGGTTGATTTTGAATTATTCTTTAACATTTGCGGCGAGTCGCCGCGGACAATGCGTGCACAGGCTGGTCAATATTCGTTACACCATTGGGTGTTCATGATTGTATGATTGCCACCGGCAATCATTGATATTTCAGATTCGCTGCGCGGAGCACCACGCTCGGTATCGTTTCCCATCTGTCATTGCGAGGGAGCGCAGCGACCGTTGCAATCCGTCTTTCTCCACAGACCAGAATGAGCCACATGCTGCCAAAGGAGAACGGATTGCCACGCCAGCGTGCGCGCTGGCTCGCAATGACAATGAAATTGGACAATACCATATAATATAACTCCACTCTCCACACTTCACTCTGAAAACTAAAAAAATGCTTGACTTTTCCCAAATAATCCATTAAAATGATTCAGTCTGCGAATGCGGACAATCCTTGCTCCCGGCGCGACCGGGGGCCAAAAGTCCAAAAGGAGGTGCAATCAACATGGCTAAGATCACCGGTAAGTATGAGGTGCTCTACATCATCAACCCTACCCTGGGTGAGGAGGGCATCGCAGCACTTGTGGAAAAGTTCAAGGCAATGGTGGAGGCGGAGGGTACCGAGCTCACCGTTGACGAGTGGGGCAAGCGTCGGCTGGCCTACGAAATCAATGACCTGAACGAAGGCTACTACGTTCTGATGAACTTTGAGTCCAAGCCCGAGTTCCCCGCCGAGCTGGAGCGTGTGATGAAGATCACCGAAGGTGTTATGCGCTGCATGATCACCGCAGTGGAGGCCTAACCTATGCTCAACCACATTACCATCATGGGCCGCCTGACCCGTGACCCCGAGCTTCGCCGGACCGGCAGCGGTGTCGCCGTTGCCAGTTTCACCGTGGCTGTCGACCGTGACTTCGGCGGCAGAGACGGCGGCGAACGGGAAACCGACTTCATTGACTGCGTCGCTTGGCGTCAGACTGGAGAATTTGTCTCCAAGTATTTCACCAAGGGCAGCATGATCGTGGTTTCCGGTCGTCTCCAGATTCGAAACTGGAACGACAAGGACGGCAATAAGCGTCGCTCTGCCGAGGTTGTCGCGGACAACGTCTATTTTGGCGAGAGCAAGCGGAGCGCCGAAAGCAATTCCTCTTATGGCGGCAACGCCTACGGCGGAAACAGCTACGGCGGCAGCTCTTACAGCGCCCCGGCCCCCGCTCCCAGCTACGGCGGCTATTCTGCCCCCGCCAGCGCTCCGGCTTCCGATTTCGCGATGCTGGAGGACGACGACGCCCAGCTGCCCTTCTAAGGAAACGCTGTTTCCTATCTGAACTTTTCTACTAGACTTACAAGGAGGGAAAACCCATGGCTAACGAACAGCGTATGCGTCCCCGCAAGCGCAAGAAGGTTTGCACGTTCTGCGTGGATAAGGTGACCAGCATCGATTACAAGGACACCGCGAAGCTCCGCCGTTACCTGTCCGAGCGCGGCAAGATCCTGCCCCGCCGTACCACCGGTACCTGCGCCGCTCATCAGCGTGACCTGACCACCGCCATCAAGCGCGCCCGTCAGATCGCCCTGCTGCCCTACGTCGCTGACTAATAAGTTACGTTGCGCCCTGAAGCTTACCGCTTCAGGGCGTTTCATGTTGTTAGGCAGCACTCTGTAGGGGCGGGTCACATTGGCCGCCCGCATCGCAGCCAGTTCGAATTACGGCGGGCGCCCAATGGGCGCCCCTACTGTGCTCAATTTTTGCCAACACGATTCTCTAAAGAAACTATTTGTACCATTCTGTCGAAAAAATTTTGCGTTTTCCCCTTGTGCCCATAAGGAAAATGTTGTACAATATGGAATAATAATAACGATTTCCCTCTGGGAGGAGGACGATAAATGGACAACAAGCGCATTTTTACGGAAGAAGAGCTGCATTATCTGCGGCTGCTGTCCCGGCAGTATCCCACTGTGGAGGCCGCCGGCACCGAGATCATCCGGCTGCAGGCCATTCTGAACCTGCCCAAGCCCACGGAGCACTTCATGTCCGACATCCACGGCGAGCATGAGGCCTTTCTGCACATTCTGAACTCCGGCTCTGGCGAAGTCAAGGAAAAACTGGAGGAATTGTTCGGAAATTCCATGACCAAGAAGGATCGCAACGACCTAGCGACCCTCATCTACTATCCCACCTCCAAGCTGGCGCTGGTTGCCGACGAGGAGGAGAACTTAGACGAGTGGTATCGGCTGACCATCCACCGGCTGGTGGATCTGTGCCGCTTCGTCTCCACCAAGCACACCCGGGCCAAGGTGCGCACCTACATGGACCCGGACTACGAGCAGATTCTCGACGAGCTGATTCACCTGGTCGAAGAGGGCGGCTCCCGGCGGGATCAATACGAAAACATCATCGCAACCATCATCCAGATCGGACAGGCCGCTGACGTGATCCGGGCCATCTGCAAGGTCATAAAGTCTCTGGTGGTGGATAAGCTGCACATTGTGGGTGACATTTTCGACCGGGGCCCCCGGGCGGACATCGTCATGGACAGCCTGATGGGTTGCAACAATGTGGACATCCAGTGGGGCAACCACGACGTTTTGTGGATGGGCGCGGCCTCCGGCTCCCGGACGCTGGTTGCCACGGTGCTTTCTAACTCCATCCGCTACAACAATCTGGACGTGATTGAAACCGGCTACGGCATCTCCCTGCGGCCCCTGTCCATTTTCGCCAACGATGTCTATAAGGATTGCAACACCGACCAGTTCAAGGTCAAGCTCACCGGCACCGACGCCGACCAGTATACCGAGAAGGACAAGCTCCTCTCCGCCCGGATGTACAAGGCCATCACCATTATCCTCTTTAAGCTGGAGGGCCAGAAGGTGCTGCGCCGCCCGGAATTCGGCATGGAGGATCGGCTGCTGCTGGATAAGATCAACTACGCGGACAAGACCATCGACTTAAACGGAAAAATCTACCCTATGCTGGACTGCGACTTCCCCACGGTGGATCCCGCCAACCCCTATGAGCTGACGGACGAGGAAAACCACGTCATCAACCAGCTGACAGATTCCTTTGAAAACTCCGAAAAATTGCAGCGGCACATCCGCTTCCTCTACTCTAAGGGCGGCCTGTACAAGGTGTGCAACGGTAACCTCCTGTTCCACGGCTGCATCCCCATGAACGATGACGGACAGCTGATGACCTTCACCATCGGCGGCAAGGAGCGCAGCGGCAAGCGCTTTCTCGACTACGCCGAGAAGACCGCCAGAAAAGCCTACTACGACAAGCGGGGTTCGGAAGAACGGCAGTTCGGCATGGACTTTCTGTGGTGGCTGTGGGCAGGCCGGAACAGCCCCATCTTCGGCCGTGACCGCATGACCACCTTTGAGCGCCGCTTCATTGCCGACGAGGCTACCTGGGCAGAGCCGAAGAACCCCTACTACACCTACTATCAGGATCGCCGGGTCTGTGACCGGCTTCTGATGGAATTCGGCCTGAAGGGCGAGCACTGCCATATTATCAACGGTCATGTGCCGGTGAAGGTGCGCAAGGGTGAAAGCCCCATCAAGGGCGGCGGCAAGCTGATTGTCATTGACGGCGGCTTCAGCCGGGCCTACCAGTCCACCTCCGGCATCGCAGGCTACACCCTGATCTACAACTCCCGGCACTACCGCATTGTGTCCCACCAGCCCTTCACCAGCAAGTGGAACGCGGTGCACAAAAATGATGATATCCGCAACGATTCCGAGATTTTCGAGAAAATGGAGACCCGGATGCGGGTCAGCCAGACCGACGAGGGCGCGGAGCTGCAGGATCGGGTGGACATGCTGATGATGCTGCTGGACGCCTACCGCTCCGGCGCGGTCACCGAGGATCATAAGAAGTAAGCGGCAAATATGGCTTCCCCCGGGGGGAAGCTGTCGAGCGAAGCGAGACTGATGAGGAACGGCGATATGTTCCCGTTCCTCATGCAGTCCGTAAAAAGGAACTATGCTGAAAGACAGTGCCATTTCATTACTGCATTCCAGATTTTAGATGTCGCCATTCCTCATCCGACCCGGCTCACGCCGGGCCACCTTCCCCCCGGGGGAAGGCTTTTTTATTTGATAACAGTTTGACAAATGTGCCGAAACACAGTATAATGGGTCTGATTGGGTGAAATACCCAAAAGGCGTATCAACACCATTCTGAAAAGGAAAAGGACGGATCAGAAATGTATAAAATTGTGCGTAAGAAGGAGCTGAATCCCACCGTCACCCTGATGGACATTGAAGCCCCCTTCGTTGCCAAAAAGGCAAAGGCGGGCCAGTTCATTATTTTCCGTATTGACGAGATGGGCGAGCGTGTGCCCCTGACTGTCGCCGGTACTGACAAGGAAGCCGGCACTGTCACCATCATCTTCCAGAAGGTGGGCTTCACCACCAAGGCCCTGGGCGAATTGAACGAGGGTGACTACATCCGGGACTTCGTCGGCCCCCTGGGAAAGCCCACTCCCGTGGAAGGCAAGAAGAAGGTCTGCGTGGTTGGCGGCGGCGTGGGCTGCGCCATTGCTCTGCCCTCTGCCCGTGGCTTTAAGGAAGCCGGTGCCGAGGTCACCGTTATCGTCGGCTTCCGCAGCAAGGATATCGTCATTCTCGAGGACGAATTTAAGGAAGTCGCCGATCACTTCATTATGATGACCGACGACGGCTCCTATGGCCGCCATGGTCTGGTGACCCAGCCCCTGCAGGAGCTGCTGGAGGCAGGTGAGCAGTTTGACGAGGTTCTCGCCATCGGCCCCGTACCCATGATGAAGTTCGTTGCCAAGACCACCCAGCCCTTCGGCGTTCACACCAGCGTGTCTCTGAACCCCATCATGATCGACGGCACCGGCATGTGCGGCGGCTGCCGCGTCACCGTGGGCGGCGAGACCTAGTTCGCCTGCGTGGACGGCCCCGAGTTCGACGGTCATAAGGTGGACTTTGCCGAGCTGATGAGCCGCAACGGTATCTACCGCGACCGGGAGGCCGAGATTGCCTCCACCCACACCTGCCGCATGGAATCCATGGGCAAGGCGCTGATTAAGTAAGGAGGTAATGGGAAATGGCTAATATGTCTCTTACGAAAGTTCCCATGCCCGAGCAGGATCCCCAGGTTCGTGCCCGGAATTTCCAGGAAGTCACCCTGGGCTACACCGAGGAAATGGCCGTCGAGGAAGCCGGCCGCTGCCTGAACTGCAAGAACCCAAAGTGCGTGGAGGGCTGCCCCGTCAACGTGCGCATCCCCGAGTTCATCGCCAAGGTTCGTGAGCGGGACTTCAAGGCCGCTTACGAGATCATCACCTCCACCAACGCCCTGCCCGCCCTTTCCGGCCGTGTCTGTCCTCAGGAAACCCAGTGTGAGAGCAAGTGCGTCCGTGGTATCAAGGGTGAGCCTGTTGCCATCGGCCGTCTGGAGCGGTTCGTTGCCGACTGGTATCGGGAAAACGTCAACGCCATGCCCGAGAAGGTTCCCTCCAACGGCATCAAGGTGGCTGTGGTGGGTTCCGGCCCTGCCGGTCTGACCTGCGCTTCCGACCTTGCCAAGAAGGGCTATCAGGTGTCCGTGTTCGAGGCCCTGCACACCGCCGGCGGCGTGCTGGTCTACGGCATCCCCGAGTTCCGTCTGCCCAAGACCATTGTTGCCAACGAGGTCACCAAGCTCCAGGCCCAGGGCGTGGAGGTCATGACCAACATGGTCATCGGACGGGTACTTACCATCGATGAGCTGTTCGAGATGGGCTACAAGGCCATCTTTGTCGGCTCCGGCGCGGGCCTGCCCATGTTTATGGGTATCCCCGGCGAGAGCCTGAAGGGCGTTCTGTCCGCCAACGAGTACCTGACCCGTACCAACCTGATGAAGGCTTACAATGCCGATTCCGACACCCCCGTCATCAAGTCCAAGGCTGTGGCCGTGGTGGGCGGCGGCAACGTGGCAATGGATGCCGCCCGCTGCGCCATGCGTCTGGGCGCGGAGCATGTTTACGTCGTCTACCGTCGTGGCGAGGCCGAAATGCCCGCCCGTCTGGAGGAGCAGCACCACGCCAAGGAGGAGGGCATCGAGTTCAAGACCCTCACGAACCCCGTGGAGATCTTTGCCGACGAGACCGGCCGTGTCTGCGGCATGAAGTGCGTGAAGATGGAGCTGGGCGAGCCTGACGCTTCCGGCCGCCGCCGTCCCATCGTGGTGCCCGACTCCGAGTTCATGCTGGACGTGGACACCGTGATCATGTCTCTGGGCACCAGCCCCAACCCCCTGATCCGCTCCACCACCCCCGGTCTGGAAACCAACCGCAAGGGCTGCCTGATCGTCAACGAGGACGCCATGACCACCCGTGACGGCGTGTTCGCCGGCGGCGATGCCGTTACCGGCGCTGCCACCGTTATCCTGGCCATGGGCGCGGGTAAGAAGGGCGCCGAGGCCATTGACAAGTTCCTCTGCGCGAAGTAAATCGTTGTGAAGGGGCCTGCCGCACGCGCGGCAGGCCCTTTTTATACCAATGACCGCCGCGGCCTCTGGCCGCCTTGACATTTTCTGCCTGCTGACATATAATAAGCATCACCCGTTTACCGCGTATTCGTATTTTTTCTGGAAAGGGAGAACCACTATGGCGATTTCCCGCAAAAAACGATCTCTCCTGATTCCGATATTGCTTGTGACCACGGCGCTTCTGCTGGCACTGGTGGGCTGGATGACCTACACGGTCTGGTGCGACTCTCAGCAGGTTTTCCACGACCTTACCATCGAGCTGGGGAGTGACGCCCGCCTGGACATTCAGGATTTTCTCACCCCGCTGGGGAATCCGGCTCGGGCTTCCTTTGTAACAGACCCCGCAACAATCGATCTGAGCAAGGCAGGCCGCAGTTCTCTGACCCTGAAGCATGGCACCCAACGGAAGGTTGTGAACCTCATCGTGGTGGACACGACGCCGCCTGCGGCGGCATTTTTGCCGGAATATACGGTGAATATCATCGATTCCCTGCCTCAGGCCGGGGCACTGGTTACAAAAATCGAGGATCATTCACAGGTTCGCGTCTACTATGAAAACAGCCCGGAAATTCCCGACGACTATGCCGATATCATCGTCACTGTGATCGTGGAGGATACCTCTGGCAACAAAACAAAGGGTTCGTGCCTGCTTCATTTCACCGGCTGGCTGAAGGAAAGCTGTACACTGGAATTGGGCCAGACCCCAAAACCCGAACAGTTTCTCACCAACCCGGAGAAGGACGCGGAGCTGCTGAACCAGGAGGAATTGCAGGCAATCTCCCGCACCCTGGGCCAGCACACCATCACCGTGAAAACAGCCAGCGTCAGCGCCGAGTGCACCATTACTGTCACGGATACCACCGCCCCTGCACTGACCGTACAGAATGTGCACTGTATGCCCGGAAAAACGCCGCTGGTCAGCGATTTCGTAGTTACTGCCACTGATATTTCCGGGGAGCCGGTTGTCAGCTTCGCCCAGGAGCTGCCTGACCCCTATGCCGAGGGTACCCACACCATCACCATAGAAGCACAGGATTCCAGCGGCAACGTGACCCGGAAAGACGCAACCCTCTGGATCTCCGGGGACTGGAATCCCCCCGCCATTCGGGGTGTTGATAAGGAGATGACCGTGGAGAAGGGCAGCAGCCCCAACCTGCTGGAGGGTGTCACCGCTGCCGATGACGTGGACGGCACCTGCGATGTCACCGTGGATACCTCCGGGCTTGACCTGAGCAAGTCCGGCAGCTATATCGTCATTTATTCCGCAATGGACAAATCCGGCAATGAGATGACCCGTCAGAGAACAGTTGTCGTCAAATAGAAATCGTCTGTTGATCAGATAAATTGTGCTTTATATCATTAAGAAGCATGTCATTGCGAGCCAGTGCGCACACTGGCGTGGCAATCCGTACTCCATATTGTAACGGGTACGTTATTAGAGCGTGAAAAGGGGAACGGATTGCCACGTCGGGCTTCGCCCT
>JALFUW010000058.1 GCA_022786995.1 Clostridiales bacterium | reverse complement strand
AGCGGGGACGTCCACGGTTTCGTGCTTGGCAGAGTTCGCGTTCCGGATACGGGTCAGCATATCTGCTACGGGATCGGTGATTTGCATGATAAAATATCCTCCTTCAAGAAGTTACGGGTTTTACCCGTTAAGACCCGGGGGTATCCAGGGAATGCGAAGCTCGCTGCGCTCGCAGATAGAAGATAATAGATAAGAGATAACGGATAATAACGAAGGTATTTCCCTCGGAAATGCTTTTCAATTCATCCGCGAAGCGGATACCATCGTTATTCCCTATTCTCTATTATCTTTTATCTCTAATCCAGCGCCTGCGCGCCTCCATCTTCCCGGGACTTCCCGAATCTTTTTAACAGTTCATTACCAGCTGGCCTTGCGGACACCGGGGATCTGGCCCTTGTAGGCAAGCTCCCGGAAGCAGATACGGCACACGCCGTAGTCGCGCAGGTAAGCATGGGGTCTGCCGCAGATCTTGCAGCGGTTGTAGCGGCGGCTGGAGAACTTGGGCTCCGCCTGCTGCTTCAGGATCATAGACTTCTTAGCCATTTCGTAATCCTCCTAATCAAGCGTGGAAGGGAGCGCCAAGCTGGGTCAGCAGCTCCTTGGCTTCCTCATCGGTGGTAGCGGTGGTGCAGATGCAGATATCCATACCACGAATCTTGTCCACCTTGTCGTACTCGATTTCGGGGAAGATCAGCTGCTCCTTCAGACCGAAGGCGTAGTTGCCGCGGCCGTCAAAGGAGTTGGGGTTGATGCCGCGGAAGTCGCGGACACGGGGCAGAGCCACGCTGAACAGTCTGTCCAGGAACTCGTACATCTTGTCGCCCCGCAGGGTGACCTTGACGCCAACGGTTTCGCCCTCACGGAGCTTGAAGTTAGCCACGCTCTTGCGAGCCTTGCAGGTCACGGCCTTCTGGCCGGTGATGGTGGCCAGATCCTTGGCGATGGCCTCGATCTCCTTGGCATTGTTCTTGCTGTCGCCGCAGCGGACATTGACGATGACCTTGTCCAGCTTGGGGATCTGCATAACGCTCTTGTAGCCGAACTTCTTGTTCAGAGCGGGAGCGATCTCAGCAACATACTTTTCTTTCATTCTGCTAGCCATGAAATTACTCTCCTCTCATTAGATTTCGGCGCCGCACTTGCGGCAGACGCGGACCTTCTTGTCGCCGTCGATCTTGTGACCGACCCGGACGCCCTTGCCGCACTTCTCGCAGAACAGGGCAACCTTGCAGGCGCGGATGGGGGTCTCCTTCTTGACGATGCCGCCGGCCTCGCCCTGCTGACGGGGCTTGGTGTGGCAGGTAGCCACGTTGACCTTCTCCACGATGACCTTGTTCTCGCTGGGCATGGCGACCAGCACCTTGCCCTTAACGCCCTTGTCCTTGCCGGACAGGACGATTACGGTATCATTCTTCTTAATGTTCATTCCTTCGGTCCTCCATTAGATGACTTCGGGAGCCAGAGACAGGATCTTCATGTAATCCTTCTCACGCAGCTCGCGGGCCACAGGTCCAAAGATACGGGTACCCTTGGGGTTGCGGTCCTCCTTGATGATCACGGCAGCGTTCTCATCAAAGCGGACATAGGAGCCGTCCTCACGGCGCACGCCGCGCTTGGAGCGGACGATGACAGCCTTGACGACCTCGCCCTTCTTGACCGTGCCGCCGGGGGTAGCCTTACGGACGGAAGCAACGATGACATCACCGATGTTGCCGTACTTGCGCTTGGAGCCGCCCAGCACACGGATGCAGTGGATTTCCTTGGCGCCAGTGTTGTCGGCAACCTTCAGATAGCTTTCTTCCTGAATCATTTGTTTCCGACCTCCTTACTTCGCCTTCTCGATGATGCGAACCAGTCTCCAGCGCTTGTCCTTGGACAGGGGCCGGGTCTCCATGACCTCAACGGTGTCGCCGATGCCGCACTCGTTGTTTTCGTCGTGGGCCTTCAGCTTGTAGGTCCGCTTCATGGTCTTCTTGTACAGAGGATGCTGCACGCTATCCTCGATTGCAACCACAATGGTCTTGTCCATCTTGTCGGAGACGACCTGACCGATTCTGGTTTTACGGAATGCTCTATTCTCAGTCATTTACGTATCCTCCTCAGACGTTGGTCTTCTCGCGAATAATGGTCTTGACGCGGGCAATGTCCTTCTTGGTCGCGGCGATCTGCATGGGGTTGTCCAGCTGGTTGGTTGCGTGCTGCATTCTCAGCATGAACAGATCCTTCTTCAGCTCGTCCAGCTTCTTAGCCAGCTCTTCGACGGACAGATTCTTCAGTTCCTTTGCCTTCATCATTATTCACCACCAATCTCGGTTTCAACTTCCTTGGTGATGATTCTGGTCTTGATGGGCAGCTTGTGCTGCGCCAGACGCAGAGCCTCGCGGGCGACCTCTTCGGACACGCCGCCGATCTCAAACATCACCTTCTGATTCTTAACGACTGCGACCCAGCCTTCGGGAGCGCCTTTACCGGAACCCATACGGGTGCCCAGGCCCTTCTTGGAATAAGGCTTGTCGGGGAAAATCTTGATCCAGACCTTACCGCCACGCTTGGTGTAACGGGTCATGGCGATACGGGCGGCCTCGATCTGGTTGCCGGTGATCCAGCCGGGCTCCAGAGCCTGGATACCGAAGTCACCGTAAGCAACCTTGTTACCGCGGGAGGCAGTGCCGGTCATACGGCCACGCTGAACCTTGCGGTACTTTGCTCTCTTAGGCATCAGCATTAGCGGTTACCTCCTTCACGGTTGTAGTTTCTTCTCTCGCCGCCCTGACGACGGTCGCTGCCCCGGCGGTCGCCGCGACGGTCACCGTTCCGGCGCTCACGACGCTCACGGGGAGCGGGTTCGGGAGTGGCGGCCCGGAGGGTGGTGTTCAGAACCTCGCCCTTGTAGATCCACACCTTCACGCCGATGCGGCCGTAGGTGGTGGCAGCCTCAGCGAAGCCGTACTCGATGTCGGCACGGATGGTCTGCAGGGGGATGGTGCCCTCGTGATAGCTCTCGGAGCGGGCGATTTCGGCACCGCCCAGACGGCCGGCGCAGGTGACCTTGATGCCCTTGGCACCCAGGCGGGTGGCCTGCTGCATGGCCTTCTTCATAGCCCGGCGGAAGGAGATACGCTTCTCCAGCTGCTGAGCGATGTTCTCAGCCACCAGCTGCGCGTTCAGGTCAGGAGACCGAACCTCAACGATGTTCAGGTTCACGCTCTTACCGAGCTTAGCTTCCATTTCCTTGCGCAGGTTCTCGATCTCGGTGCCAGCCTTGCCGATCACCACGCCGGGGCGGGAGCACCACAGGTTGATCTTGACATTGCCGTTAGATCGCTCGATCTCGATCTTAGCCACGCCAGCGGCGTACAGCTTGTTCTTCAGATACTTACGGATGTTGTAATCCTCGACGACCAGGTCGCCCACCTTGTCCTCCCGGGCATACCAGCGGGAATCCCAGTCCTTGATTACACCAACGCGCAGTCCATGGGGATTAACTTTCTGTCCCATAGCTACCTCCTGATTAAGCCTTCTCGCTCACACCGATGGTGATGTGAGTGGTTCTCTTGTTGATCCGAACGAAACCACGACGGGAAGCGATGCGGCCGCGCTTCAGGATGGGGCCGGGGTTCGCCACACAGGTGGAAACGTACAGGTTTTCAGCGTTCATACCGTTGTTGTGCTCAGCGTTGGCAACAGCGCTCTTGAGCAGCTTAGCCATGGGCTCACAGGCTGCCTTGGAGGTCTGGCTCATCAGAGCGGCGGCGGTCTTGACGTCCTTGCCGCGGATCATGTCGCAAACCAGCTTGACCTTACGAGGAGACATACGGGCGAATTTAACATGTGCAAAAACTTCCATCATTCTACCTCCTTACTTGCTGTTCGCGGTCTTGCTGCCGGAGTGGCCACGGAAGGTACGGGTGGGGACGAACTCGCCCAGCTTGTGACCGACCATGTCCTCGGTGATATAGACGGGAACGTGCTTCCGGCCGTCGTGGACAGCGATGGTGTGACCAACGAAGGAGGGGAAGATGGTGGAAGAACGAGACCAGGTCTTCAGAACCTTCTTTTCACCGGCCTTGTTCAGCTCCTCCACGCGCTTGTACAGCTCAGGAGCTACGAAAGGGCCCTTCTTGATACTTCTGCTCATTTCATTTCCTCCTTACTTGCTGTTTCTGCGCTTGACGATGAACTTATTGGAGCGGTTCTTCGTCTTGCGAGTCTTGTAACCCAGTGCGGGCTTGCCCCAAGGAGTCACAGGGCCGGGACGGCCGACGGGAGCGCGGCCCTCACCACCACCGTGGGGATGGTCGTTGGGGTTCATGACAGAGCCGCGGACGGTGGGACGGACGCCCATGTGACGCTTGCGGCCGGCCTTACCGATGTGGACGTTCTCGTGATCCAGGTTGCCCACCTGACCGATGCAGGCGGTGCAGTTGGTACGGACGTAGCGAACCTCGCCGGAGGGCAGACGAACCTGAGCCAGCTCGCCTTCCTTTGCCATCAGCTGAGCGGCGGCACCGGCGGAACGAACCAGCTGAGCGCCGTGACCGGGCTGCAGCTCCACATTGTGGATCACAGTACCCACGGGGATGTTGGCGATGGGCAGGCAGTTGCCGGGCTTGATGTCGGCTTCCGCGGAAGCAACCACCACGTCACCGGGATTCAGGCCGTAAGGAGCCAGAATGTAGGACAGGGTATTGTCCTCGTACTTAATGAGTGCGATATAAGCGGAGCGGTTGGGATCGTACTCGATGCGCTGCACGGTGGCGGGCATCTCGGTCTTCAGACGCTTGAAGTCGATCACGCGGTACTTCCGCTTGTTTCCGCCGCCCTTGTGGCGGACGGTGATGTGACCATAGCTGTTGCGACCGGCATGCTTCTTCAGGGTCTCAACCAGGCTACGCTCAGGTTTTGCCTTCTTGTCCACGCCGTCGAAGCCGGAAACAGTCATGTTGCGGCGGGCGGCGGTGTAAGGCTTAAAAGTCTTAATTGCCATTTGCGTTTCTCTCCTTTTTGAGATTGATTAGACCATGCCCTCGAAGAACTCGATGGTCTTGGAATCGGCAGTCAGGGTAACGATTGCCTTCTTGAACTCGGCACGCTTGCCGGCGGGGTAAGCGCCGGTGCGCTTGACCTTGCCCTGCATGCGGATGGTGTTGACCTTGGCGACCTTCACGCCGAAAGCCAGCTCAACGGCTTCCTTGATCTGGGTCTTGTTGGCGTTGACGTCCACCATGAAAACGTACTTCTTGTCAGCCACAGCCTCCATGGACTGCTCGGTGATGACAGGTCTTCTGATGATATCGTAAGCGTTCATTATGCGAATACCTCCTCGATCTTCTGGAGGGCTGCCTTGTCAACAACCAGCTTGTTGGCGTTCAGCACGTCGTAGGTGTTCAGCAGGTTGGCGAAGGTGACCTCGCAGCCGGGGATGTTGCGGCCGGACTTGACGACGTTGGCGTCAGCGGCGGCGGTGACAACCAGGGTCTTGGTGTCGCAGCCCACGGCCTTCAGGAACTTGGCGAAATCAGCGGTCTTGGGAGCGTCCATCTTGATGGCGTCGATGACCACCAGAGCGCTCTCGGCGACCTTGGCACTGAGCACGCTCTTCAGAGCCAGCCGCTTGGCCTTCTTGTTCAGGCCGAAGCTGTAGGAGCGGGGCTTGGGGGCGAACACAATGCCGCCGTGGGTCCACTGGGGAGCACGGGTGCTGCCCTGACGGGCCCGGCCGGTGCCCTTCTGACGCCAGGGCTTCCGGCCGCCGCCGGAAACCTCAGCCCGTGTCAGAGCGGACTGAGTGCCCTGCCGCTTGTTGGCCAGGTGATTCTTAACCGCGTCGTGAACAGCGGCGCCGTTGGGGGTAATGCCGAAAACTGCTTCGGAGAGCTCGATCTCACCAACCAGCTTGCCGGACATATCATAAACATTCGTCTTAAGCATGATTTAAGATCTCCTTTCCTTAGCCTCTTGCGGAAGCCTTCTGGGGGTTTCTGCCGGAAGCCTTCTGCGGGTTCTTGCTGATGCCGGTCTCCACATTCTTGACCTTGTTGTTCTTGACGGTGTTGCGCAGATAGACCAGACCGCCCTTGGGGCCGGGGATGGCGCCGCGGATGACGATCATGTTCAGCTCAGCGTCCACCTTCACAACCTCCAGGTTCTCAATGGTGACCTGCTCGTTGCCCATCTGACCAGCGCCGATCTTACCAGGGAAGATACGGGACTGATGAGAGGAGGCGCCCATGGAACCAGCGTGACGATGGACAGGGCCGCCGCCGTGGGTCATGGGGGTGCGGCCGGCGCCGTGGCGCTTCACAACGCCCTGGTAGCCGTGGCCCTTGGAAATGCCGGTGACATCGATCATGTCGCCAGCGGCGAAGGTGTCGGCCTTCACAACGTCGCCGACGTTCATTTCGGCAGCGTTCTCCAGCTTGAACTCCTTCAGGTGCTTCTTTGCCTCGACGCCGGCCTTCTTCAGGTGGCCAGCCTCAGGCTTGGTCAGCTTGGACTCCTTGATATCCTCGAAGCCCAGCTGGACGGCTACGTAGCCGTCGGTCTCGACGGTCTTCTTCTGAGTCACGACGCAGGGGCCTGCTTCCACAACGGTAACAGGGATGACCTTGCCGCTCTCATCGAAGATCTGGGTCATTCCGACCTTCTTGCCGATGATTGCTTTCTGCATGTTGGTTTTCTCCTTTTAATTAGGTTATTGGTCGGCTTACCGCATTGGGACGGTTACCGACATGACCCGTCCGCCCGATGCCAGACAGTGCGGGCTGCCATAATCGCGTTGTTACGTATGATTACAGCTTTATCTCAATCTCAACGCCAGCGGGAAGATCCAGGCTCATCAGGGCCTCGATGGTCTTCTGGTTGGGGTTGAGGATATCGATCAGTCTCTTGTGGGTTCTGCGCTCGAACTGCTCACGGCTATCCTTATCCTTGTGGACAGACCGAAGGATGGTAACAACTTCCTTCTTGGTGGGCAGGGGGATGGGGCCGGAAACCTGGGCGCCGTTGCGCTTCGCGGTCTCCACGATCTTTGCCGCGCTGGAGTCGATCAGCTGGTGATCGTAAGCCTTCAGCCGAATGCGGATCATCTGGTTTGCCATGGTTTGTTTTCCTCCTTGAATATCGTACTCAGTTTGCGTAGTGGCTGGGTACGGTCGAACTTACTTGTCCGCGCCGCCGTGCGTATCACTCTAAGCCATGAAAAATGGCCGACCGAGGCCGACCCATTCCCATAGGCGCAGCGATATACGCAAGCGCACACAAGGCAGTTCAGCCGCCCGATGACCGGACATACTCCGCGGAAGTTACCGTTTTTCAACGCAATCTCCCGCATCATCGCAGTGCGCGCGCAGAGTCTCCCTACACGCGCTCGTATATAATACCACCCTGGTTGCGGATTGTCAAGCAAAATTTCAGAAAAAATCACAAATTCAGGATGAAATTTTCGTACAATCTGCGGGCGGCCAGCGGCCGCAGACAATGCGTTACGAACACTGGCGATCATCGTTACACCATTGGGCCTGCTCGGTATCGTTCTCTGGTAGGATACTTTTTGCTGATGAACAGAATGTCATTGCGAACCAGTGACCGATGTCACTGGTGTGGCAATCCGCATCCCCTTTCGCACTCTGATGACGAACATTTCCAAAAGAAGAACGGATTGCCACGTCGGGCTTCGCCCTCCTCGCAATGACATACTAAGTCAGGTAAATTCACCTTTATCAAATCAAGGATGGGTGGTCATCCAGACACCCAGACAGACAAGACGGGCATTTTCAGTCCAGCCAGCAACTCAATCGACAATAACCGACAGGCGGCGGGTCGCCGCGGACAATGCGTGCGCCAGCCTGTGGGTTTCGATACACCATTGGGTACCGCTCGGTATCGTTCTCTGGTAAGATAAATTGTTCTTTATATGCGTTTCGTAGGGCGGGGTCATGACCCCGCCGATCAGGTTGGTCTATTGCCTTGCGTTCGTCGAACGGTATTTGTTCGGAGGTTAACCAGCCAAATACCATTCAACACAAATTCCAGATTGTTGATACTGCGTCGGTGGGGTCATGACCCCGCCCTACGAAGTAAATCGGATAAGTTCTGCTTTAGCCGCCGTAGGGGACGGCCTCTGGACGTCCCGATCGTATGCAGCGATTCCTTGCACCCGATGGAAAACCGGGAAACGGGGCGTCGAGGACGCCGCCCCCTACGCGGATATATTTCCCTTTATCTGACGAAGCATCCTTGGCTCTCCCTTTGGGAGAGCCAAGGGGTGCGTGTCAGTTTCTGTCGATTGAGTTGCGGGCTGAACTGAAAATGCCCGTCTTGTCTGTCTGGGTGTCTGATTCCTCTATGGAACGATACCCACCAGCCTGCGCGCGCATTGGCAATCGGGGAATGGTTACAAAAACCCGCCGCGTTATTTCGCGGCGGGTTCATTCACTTGATTTCCCAGAGCTTAATCTGGCTGGACTTTTCGTAAAGCTTCAAATAGCTTTCATACCGGCTTGCCTCAATGTCCCCGGCCTCCACCGCCGCACGGACGGCGCAGTCCGGCTCTTTGCGGTGGGAGCAGTCGTCAAAGCGGCACTTGCCGATAAAGCTTCCAAAGTCCGGGAAGGCGTATTGGAGATTTTCTTTCAGAATCAGCTCCATCTGGTCGGTATCGAAGGAGGAAAATCCCGGCGTATCCGCCACATAGGTATTTTCCCCCAGCCGGTACAGCTCCACATGGCGGGTGGTGTGCCGCCCCCGCCCCAGCTTTTCCGAGACTTCCCCGGTTTCCAGCTTTAATTCGGGGGCCAGCCGGTTGAGGATGCTGCTCTTTCCCACGCCGGAGTTGCCGGTAAAGGCCGTCAGCTTCCCTTCCAGCAGGGCCCGCAGGGCTTCCACCCCTTCCCCGGTCTCCGCGCTGGTGCAGATCACCGGGAAGCCCGCGTGCTCATAGATCCGTACCAGATTCGCCGCCGGGTCAAGGTCGCACTTGTTGACGCACAGGTATACGGGCACATTCTGATCCCCCGCGATGGCCGCCACCCGGTCAATGAGGAAGGGCTCCGTCACGGGGTTGACATTGGCGGCAAACACCACCAGCGCGTCCACGTTGGCCACCGCCGGGCGGATAAAGTGGTTCTTCCGGGGCAGGATTTTTTCCACCATGCCCTTTCCCTTCTCCACGGTGATCTCCACCAGATCGCCGGTGAGGGGGGAATTGCCCTCTTTTCGCAGAATGCCCCGGGCACGGCAGGTAACCAGCCCCTGGGGGGTCTGCACATCGTAAAATCCGCTTAAGGAGCGAAGAATGCGGCCTTCCGTTTTCAGGCTCATGAACTGAACACCACTTTCTTGGTTTCCAGGAACTCTCCGTCGATGTACAGGTCATAGTACACCGTGCCGCTGCCTGTCAGGTCAAAAATCACCGTCTTTGCCCCGGGGGGAATCAGCTTGGAGAACAGCACCTCACTGGTTCCGCCCATGCACACATCCAGCTGGTATTCCTCATCGCTCTCCGGCACCACCCAGGACACACCGAAGGGCGGCACCGTAACATCCGAGTCGGTCTCCGACGGCTGGGTACTCTCCACCGTCTCCGCCACGCCGGAGGAATACTGCACGATGACCTCCGCGGATACATCTACCGCCTCATTCTTATTCACAGACTGGTAGACCACTTCATTCTGGGGCCGGGAGCTTTCCGTTGGCTCATAGCGCACATTGGTAAAGCCCATCTGGGTCAGCAGCTCTCTGGCCCGCTCCAACTCCAGCCCCACCACGTTGGGCATGGACACCTCCACCACCTCGGGGCCGGTGCTGACATAGATGTAGATGGTCTGACCCACGGTCACCTCAGAATCCGCCGCCGGGTCGGTGCGGGTCACAACCCCCGCCTCGTAGACGTAGCTGGCTTCCTTCTTTTTCAGCGGCTTGAAGCCCTGGCTGTCCAGCAGCTTGTAGGCCTCCTCGGCATCGGCGCCCACAAAATTATCCAGCTTCTTCACCTCCGGCTCTGGGCCCATGCTGACGGTGATCCAGATATCCGAACCCCGCTGCACCTTCGACCCGCCTACCGGCTCCTGGCTGATGATCTCGTCCTTGGGATGATTCTCATTATACTGCTGGGGCAGCAGCCGGATATTGAAGTCCGGGTGGGCTTCCACCAGCGCCTCGCTGTACAGCCCGCCGGTGAGGTAGGGCACCTCCACGGTGTCCTTCTCCTGATCCAGAAGCGCCCCGCTGAACAGAGCAATCAGAAACACAATGATGGCGAACACCGCCACCGCGCTGCAAATCACAACGGCAGTCGTGGCCACCCGGCTGCGTTCATTGTCCTTCTTTTTCTGCTCCTGACGGTGCCGCTGCTGCACCCGGCTGACGATATCACTGTCCCGTTGCGCGGTCACAGGCCTGGATGCCGTGCCGGTGCGCCGCTGGCCGGTCTGCTGGGATACCGGGCGTTCGCCGGTTCTGGAGCGCACCTTCTTTTCCGCCGTGGTCATGGGAATTCCCGCAGTAGGAATTTTCCGGGTGGCATCGTCCAGAAGGGTGTGGTAGTCAAAGACAATGGCAGGATTCTTGCGGAATTCCTCCATATCCTGAAGCATTTCCGTAGCGGAAACGTACCGATCCCGAGCCTCCAGCGCCATAGCCTTCATAATGATCTGCTCTAAGCCCGTGGGGAGATTGGGGTTGTAGCTTGACGGCAGCGGTGCGCCGCCGTTGATGTGCTGAATTGCCACGGACACCGCAGACTCGCCGTCGTAGGGCGGGCGGCCCGCCATCATCTCGTACATCACGACGCCCAGAGAGTACAGGTCGGAGCGGTTGTCCGTGTACCCGCCCTTGGCCTGCTCGGGGGAGATGTAGTGAACGCTGCCCAGGGCTTCCTTGGTCAATGTGTTACTTTTGTTCATCACCCGGGCGATGCCAAAGTCCATGACCTTCACGGAGCCGTTTTTCAGTACCATGATGTTGTGGGGCTTGATATCCCGGTGGATGATGCCCCGGCTGTGGGCGTGCTCCAAGCCCTTGGCGATTTGAAGGGAGAAATGCAGGGTCTCCTTCCAGTTGAGAACGCCCTTTTTCTCCATATATTCTTTCAGAGAGATGCCGTCGATCAGCTCCATAACGATAAAGTTGGCGCTGTCGGAGGTGGAAACGTCGTAGACCTGCACGATGTTCGGGTGGCTCAGCATGGCCACGGCCTCACCCTCGGCACGGAACCGGCGGCGGAACTCCTCGTCTCTGGCAAATTCGTCTTTCAGTATTTTAATGGCTACCAGCCGGTTCAGCCGATGGCAGCGCGCTTTATAGACGACGGCCATGCCGCCGGTGCCGATGATTTCCAGAATCTCGTAGCGCCCGTCCAGCAGCCGTCCGATGTATTGATCCATAAGTGCTAATTGCTCCTTTCGGCTTAAACCAAAACCAGAATACTGGTCACGTTGTCCGGCGCGCCCCGGCTCTTGGCGATATCCAGCAGCCGCTTGCAGCACTGGTGCTTATTCACGCCGTGGGCGACCTCAAAGAGGATCTCCTGATCGTCCATCAGATTGCTCAGCCCATCGGAGCACAGGAGGAGGTAATCGCCCTTGGTGACTGGCCAGTGAAAAATGTCGCACAGAACCATTGGCTCCGTGCCGATGGCACGGGTGATAAAGTTCTTGCCCGGATAGCTCTTGGCCACCTCCGGGGTCAGGTCACCCCGATCCACCATCATCTGCACCAGGGAGTGATCCTTGGAAATCTGGTGGATGCCCGTGCGGTTGATGCCGTAAGCCCGGCTGTCGCCCACATTGACGATGGTTGCCTTATTTTTTCGCACCACCGCGGCAACCAACGTGGTGCCCATGCCGTCGAATTCCTCGAACTGGGCACTCTGGTCGAAAACCGTGAAATTCGCCAGCTTTACCGCGCTGCGAAGCATCTGGTCAACCCGGTCGGATTCCATGCCCTTGACCCAACTGCGGCGAATTTCCTCCGCGAAGACCTCCACCGCCAGCGTGCTGGCAATGTTGCCGGACTTGGCGCCGCCCATGCCGTCGCAGACCACGCACAGCAGCGTCTCCCTGTCCAGCTGTTCAATTCGGTAGGCGTCCTGATTCTGTTTTCGGACGCAGCCAGGATCGGTTAAGCCCCAGCTCTGCATAGGCGCAGCACCTCTCTTCTTTGGATTCTCTTTTCTTTGGTGTTTTTCACCGTAGGGGCGGCCATTGGCCGCCCGCAACGTTGGATACGGAACGTCTTTCCTGATAACGGACACAGCCGGAATATCTACATCTTGCGGGCGGCCAATGGCCGCCCCTACGGTACAAATTGTTACTTATCTGCTGCCGGGGACTGGGTGTTCTGATACTTCCTTCGCAGCTGCCCGCAGGAGGCGTCGATGTCGCCGCCCAGTGTCCGGCGGACGGTTGCCGTGATGCCGCCGTCCTCCAACAGTTTCTGGAACCGGGCCACCGCTTCTTTGGTGCTGGGTTTCAATGGGCTTTCCTCCACATGGTTCAGGGGAATCAGATTGACGTGGGCACCCAGACCCTTTAATCGCCGCACAAGCTCCCTAGCGCACTCCGGGGTGTCGTTGAGGCCGTCAATCATTGCGTACTCAAAGTGAATCCGCCGCCCGGTGGCGTCATAGTAGCGACGGCAGGCGTCCAGCAATTCTTCAATCGGATAGGCCTTGTTCACCGGCATGACCCGGCTTCGCAGCTCGTTGTTGGGGCCGTGCAGCGAAATGGCGAGACTGATTTGCAGCTTTTTTGCCGCCAACTCGTCAATTTTCGGCACAAGGCCGCAGGTAGAAAGGCTGATATGTCGCATGGAGATATTCATGCCCTCCGGGTGGTTCACCAGCTCCAGAAAGCGCATGACGTTATCAAAGTTATCCAGCGGCTCGCCGATGCCCATGAGCACAATGTGGGAAATGGGAAGGCCGGAGTCAATCTGGGTAAACAGCACCTCGTCCAGCATTTCGGATGGCTCCAACCGCCGCACCAGACCTCCCAACGTGGAGGCACAGAAGGCGCAGCCCATCCGGCAGCCCACCTCCGTGGAAATGCAGACGGTGTTGCCGTAGCGGTAGCGCATGAGCACCGTCTCCACGCAGTTGCCGTCGGAAAGCTGCCAGAGGTATTTGATGGTGCCGTCCTTTTTGGACTCCTGCTTGCGAACCACCTTGGGAATGTACAGCGGGAACTCCCGGGCCAGGGCCTCCCGCAGCGATTTTGGGAGGTTCGTCATCTCCTCATAGGTGCGGACGCCTTTATGAAGCCACGAGAACACCTGCCCCGCCCGGAAGGCGGGCTGACCCAGCTGTTTTAGTTTTTCAGCCAGCTCCGGCTGGGTCAGGGATTTCAGATTCATGGGTTCCTCCGCAGACGGCAGATAAAGAAGCCGTCGGTATCGTATTGTCCGGGAATCAGGGTCAGCATCCCGGTTTCGTTTTTGGGAAATCGATCGGGTAAGGGCAGGGGTTCGGTGGTAAAGTCCCCATTTCCTTCCAGAAACGCCTTCACTACATCCTCATTCTCCCTGCGCAGCACCGTGCAGGTGGAGTAGAGGAGTAGGCCGCCCTTTTTTACATAGCGAGATTGGTTTTCCAGAATTTTCAGCTGTAATTCCGGCAATTCTTCCGTATCTTTCAAATTTTTGTAGCGGATATCCGGCTTTTTTCGGATAATGCCGAGGCCCGAGCAAGGGACATCCGCGATTACCGCATCCATGGCGTTCTCCCACTCGGGGACGAACTGGGATGCGTCCTGCAAGCGTGGTGTAATGTTGGTTAAGTGAAGCCGCTGAGCGCCATTGGCAATCAGGCCGGTTTTGTGGGGGTGAATGTCGCAGGAGATCAGCTCTCCCCTGCCGCCCATGGCAATGGACGCGGCAAAGCTCTTTCCTCCCGGCGCGGCGCAGCAGTCCAGCACCCGTGCCCCCTGCTTTGGAAGCTGGGCGCACAGCACGCTGAGCTTCGCCGCCGGATCCTGCACATAAAATAGCCCTTCCCGGAAAGAATCCAGCTTTTCCAAGTCCCCTGTGCCGGATAAAATCAGGCAGTCCGGCATCCAGTCGTGGGGCTTCACCGTAACGCCAGCCGCTGCCAGCATTTCCGCCAGCGCGGGGGTGGTAATGCGCAGAGTGTTCACCTGCACCACCGTGTCCGGGGCGGCGTTGTCCGCAATCAGCATGGGCTCCAGGGTTCCCTTGGGTAAATTCTGCTTCAAAAGCGAAATCAGCGGGTCGGGGTGGCTGTAAAGATCCGCGTAGGAGGTTGGCTCCTTGAGCTGCCCCCGGCTGCGGACGGCGTTACGCAGAACGCCGTTGGTCAGGGCAGCCGCCTTGGGATTCTTGCAATACTTCTTCGCCAGCGCCACGGATTCATTCACCGCCGCGCTGTCGGGAATTTTGTCTAATTCGTAAAGCTGGTACAGCCCCAGATGCAGGATATCCCGCGCAACAGGGTGCAAATCCTTCAGCTTCCCGGTGAGCAGCTGGGATAAATAGAAGTCCAGCTTTCCCCGGTTCTGGGCCACGCCGTAGGTCAGCTTCGTCGCCAGCGCCGCCTCCCGGCTGTCCAGATGCTCTCGTCGGATGGCGGTTTTCAGCACGGCGTTGGGCCACGCCCCATCCCGGCGGCAGGCAATCAGCGCGTTCAGCGCCGTTTCCCGGGCGCCCATTTAGTTTGCCAGCGGGTGGCCCCGGAAATAGTCGGGGGCCGCCATCCGTTTGCCACCCTCGGCCTGCAGGGAGGTGATCTCCACCGCCCCCTCGCCGCAGGCAACCACCAGGCCGGTTTTGGTCAGACCCAGAATCTGCCCCGGCGCGCCGCTGCCGGATACCATTCGGGTTTCGTGAACCTTGAATTTTTTTCCCTGCAACTCCATCGTCGCCACGGGCCAGGGGTGTAAGCCCCGTACATGGTTATGCACCTGCTGAGCGGTTTTATTCCAGTCGATGGGGCACATGGTCTTGTCCAGCATGGGCGCGTAAGACACCTCGTCCGGGTTCTGAGGCACCGCGGGCACCTTTCCCTCGGATGCAAAACGGCGCAGGGTCTTGCTGAGCAGGTCCGCCCCCAGCTCTGCCAGCCGGTCAAGTAATTCCCCGGCGGTCTCGTTTTCACCGATGGGGGTCTTGCTGACGTCGATGATGTCTCCCGCGTCCATCTCCCGGCACAGGTACATGGCGGTGACGCCGGTCTCCGTCAAGCCGTCCAGCACCGCCCACTGATAGGGGGCGCTGCCCCGGTATTTGGGCAGGACACTGGCATGGATGTTGATGCAGCCGTACTTCGGCACGTCCAGCACCTTCTGAGGGAGAATCCGTCCATAGGCCACTACGGCGCAGACATCAGGCTTTAATTCCCGCAGAGCTTCCACGGTTTCCTCCTCCCGGAAGTTTTCCGGCTGGAACACCGGGATTCCCGCCGCCAGCGCCACTTCCTTCACCGGTGAAGCAACCATTTTCATGCCCCGGCCCTTGGGACGGTCGGGCTGGGTGTAGACGCCCACCACCTCAAAACCGTCCGACAATATTTTCTTCAAACAGGTCGCCGCGATGTCCGGCGTTCCCATGAATACAACCCGCATTAGTCCTCGTCTCCCGCCAGTTCTTCCTCGGTGAGGAACCGCTCCATAACCTCGGTATACACGATGCCGTCCAAATGATCCAGCTCATGACAGAAGCACCGGGCGATCAGCTCCTCCCCCTCGGCCTCGTACCAGTTGCCGTTTCTGTCCTGGGCACGAACCTTGGCGTAGTTGGGCCGCTTCACCAGGCCGTACTTGCCGGGAACGCTGAGGCACCCTTCCGCGCCCACCTGCTCGCCGCTGGTTTCCAGCAGGGTGGGGTTGATCAGTTCCAGAATTTCCTCGCCGGTATCCACCAGCACCACCCGGCGCAGAATGCCGATCTGGGGGGCTGCCAGTCCCACGCCGTTGGCCTGCTCCAGCGTTTCCGCCATGTCGTCCAGCAGCTTATGAAGCCGCCCGTCAAATTTTTCCACCGGCCTGCAAACCTTGTGCAGCGCGGGATCCTTGTCCGTTAGAATTTTCCGCAGTCCCATAGCTCGTTCCTCTCTTTACATATCGTAACCATTGACGTCGATGAAGGCGCTGACGCCCCGGTTGGCTTTGTCCTTGCCGAACTGCCGCAGCAGATACGCAAGCAGCTGCCGCAGCGGTTTCGTCATCCGGCACCGCAGTGTCAGCTGATACCGAAAATGGTAGTTTACCTTGGGCACCACGCAGGGGGCAGGCCCCAGCACGGTGCATTTTTCTGCCGAATAGGCGGCCTGCCGCAGACAGGCGTTCAGGCTGTCCCGAAAAACTGCCGCCCCCCGCAAAACAAACGACTCCTCCTGCCCGGTGAAGGTCACAGCCGCCAAGTCCCCAAAGGGCGGGGCGCTCTGAGCCTGCCGCAGCCTTACTTCCAGATCATAAAATCCATCGTAATCCTGCTTTGCCGCCAGACGGATGATCTGGTGCTCCGGCAGCAGGGTCTGAATCACCGCCCGTCCCGGGGAATCCCCCCGGCCTGCCCGGCCCACCACCTGGGTCAGCATATTGAAGGTCGTCTCCCCAGCCCGGAAGCCCCCGGTGTACAGGCTCAGGTCGGCATCCAGCACGCCGACCAGGGTCACGTTCGGCAGATTCAGGCCCTTGGCCACCATCTGGGTGCCAAGCAATATGGGGGTGTTGTCCTTCTGAAAGTGTTCCAGAATTTTCTCGTGGGTATTCACGGCGCTGACCGTGTCAGCATCCATCCGCAGGGCTTCCATGTCGGGAAATAGGGCGGCAAGCTCCTGCTGCACCTTCTGGGTGCCAGTGCCGATGGTTTTTAAGGGGCCGCCGCAGCTGGGGCACCGCTCCGGGGCGGGCTGGGAGAAGCCGCAGTAGTGGCACATGAGCCTATGGTTGGCACTGTGGTAGGTCAGCTTCACATTGCACCGGGGGCACTCCGGGGTTTCCCGGCAGTCCACACACACCAGGGCCCGGCTGTTGCCCCGGCGGTTCAGAAGCAGAATGGTCTGCTTTCCCGCGTCCCGGGTGCGGAGAATCCCCTCCCGGAGGGGGATGCTCAGGCTGGTGTCATTGCCCAGCTTCAGCTCCTCCCGCATATCCACAATGTCCACCTCGGGAAGGGGGCGGCCATTGTAGCGCTGGCGGAGAGTATACAATGTATATGCGCCGGACTTTGCCCGGTACATACTTTCAATAGATGGGGTTGCGGAGCCCAGCAGCACCATCGCCCCCTCCTTCGCCCCCCGCCAGATGGCGACTTCCTTTGCGGAATATCGGGGGCTGCTTTCAGATTTATAGGAATGCTCCTGCTCCTCGTCCAGAATGATGAGGCCCGGGGTGCAGGGGGCAAACACCGCGCTGCGGGTGCCCACGACAACCGTCGCGTCACCCTGTTTTACCCGCTTCCACTGGTCGTAGCGTTCCGCGGTGGACAGGCTGCTGTGGAGCACCGCTACGGAATCGCCAAAATAGGCCGCCATCAGTCCCAGAAGCTGGGGCGTCAGGGCGATCTCCGGCACCAGAAGCAACACGGCTTTTCCCCGCTCCAGACAGGTCTTTATCAGCTTGATATAGACTGATGTTTTTCCTGAGCCGGTAACCCCATACAAAAGCGCCACACCGGGCTTGGCAGACCCCATCTGCTCAGACAGGCCATCAAAGCAGGCCTGCTGCTCTGCGTTCAGCTCCAGCGGGCCGTCCAGCTGGGCGGGCCGAATCTCCCGGCACCGCAGCACAGGGCGCTCCGACAGGGTCAGATAGCCTGCGCTTTCCAGCCGGTTTACCGTAGCGGTGGATGCGCCGGTAAAATAGCACAGCTCCTTCACCGCCACGCTGCCCACACTGCACATAAGCTCCAGCACCTGCTTTTGCATGACGGCGGACTTGGGCCGTTTTTCGGCGTAGGCCATGGCCTCCTCCGCAGGAACCGCGAGAGTGGCGATTTTCTCGGATTTATCGTGGGCCTTTCGCAGATAGTCCGTCTGGGCGGAAACCCATTTTTTGCGGGTCAGGTAAGTCAGCACCTCGGAAAGCGCATCCTCGTCGTCAATCAGATTCCGAAGGGTGTTCTCCTCCGCCTGACCGCCCAAATTTTCCAGCAGCTCCAGCACCGCCCTGGCATTTTCCTTGCGGAGGCTTTTTTCCTTCCAGCTTCGGTCTTCCGTAAGGCTGACCGTCAGCTTGGTGCGAAACCACAGCCCCGCCGGAAGCATCACCCGGATGGCATCAAAAAAGGTGCAGAAATACCGCTCCCGCAAAAAAGCCGCCAGCCGGAGCTGGCTTTCGGTGAGCAGGGGCGCGTCATCCAGACAGTCTTCGACAGCCTTCAGCTTGTCCTCGCTGCCGTCTTCCACCGTCAGGACGATTCCCTCCGTGCGCTTGTTGGCCCGCCCGAAGGGCAGCATGACCCGCTGCCCCGGCCTGACAGTCAGATTCTCCGGGACAAAATAGGAGTAGGGCTTGTCTATGGCAAAATTCGCCGCCGCCACAGCAATTTTGGCAATCATTGCGCCACCGATTACTTCTTGTATTCTTCCTTCACAAAGCCGGACAGTTCGCCGTCGGCAACCTCCTGAATGGCCAGGGTCACAGGCTTCTCAGGCAGTTCCTCCTGCAGGGCCTCGGCCTCGGCGGCAATCTGGCGTGCCCGGTGGGCCACCACGTTCACCAGCAGGTAACGGCTATCCACATTCTTCAGCAAATCAGCAACAGGGGGGTACAGCATATTATATTCCTCCAATAGAAATAACATTTGGTTTTAGTTGACAGTTGATAGTTGATAGTTGACAGTTGGCAATGCTACATCCATTCGGGATGATCGTACACAGCCGGAAGATGGCTGACATTTTCAATTGTCCCGCAGGGACTCCATAACTGTCCACTGTCAACTATCAACTGTCAACTTATTCTTTTCTTATTCCGCGATAATTCTTAATATCTCATCTGCGCAGCGTTCGGGGTCGTCGTTGACCACCACATGGTCATACCACACTCTCTGCTCCATCTCCCAGACGGCCCGCTCCATGCGCAGCTTGATCTGCTCCTCCGGGGTATCGCCCCGGCCCCGGAGCCGACGCTCCAGCTCCTCCATGGAGGGGGGCATGATGAAAATCAGCTCCGCGTCCGGCATCTTTTCCCGAACCTGCTTCGCGCCTGCCGGCTCAATGTCCAACAGCACCGGGCCGCGCTCCCGCTTCTCCTCCGCCTGGGCACGGGGGGTGCCATAGTAATTCGCGGCATGGGCGTCGTATTCCAGAAACGCGCCCTGGGCAATCATTTCCTCAAATTTTTCCCGGGAAATAAAGTAGTAATGCACGCCGTCGATCTCACCGGGCCGGGGCGGCCGGGTGGTGGCGGACACGGAGAAGGATAAGTCCTTCCGCTTTTTCATCATGATGCCCAGAACCGTGCCCTTTCCAACGCCGGAAGCGCCGGAAATTACAATGAGTTTTCCCTTGCTCATGTCTCTTCCTCCAACTTCACTTCCTGCACGTCCATCCACCGGGCGCCGATGGTCTCCGAGGGAATGGCGGACAGGATCACATGGTCGGTATCCATCAGAATCACCGCCTTGGTCTTTCGCCCAAAGGAGGCATCGATGAGCATTCCCCGATCCCGGGCCTCCTGCACCACCCGCTTGATGGGCGCGGAGTCCGGGGCGACGATGGCCAGCAGCCGCTCCGCCGCCACCATGCTGCCGAAACCGATGTTGATGAGCTTCATAGCAACCTCCGATGGTAGAATTTACAGATGAATGGGCGCCGCCGGTCGAGGGGCCCAAAGGATGTACGATGACAACCCGGGTTCGTGACGCATTGGCTGGCGGCCCTGCCGCCTATTCGATGTTTTGGGTCTGTTCCCGGATCTTTTCCAGCTCGGCCTTGATGTCCACCACAATCCGGGCAAGCCGAACGTCGGAACACTTGGAACCGATGGTGTTGCTCTCCCGGTTCATCTCCTGCAAGAGGAAATCCAGCTTCCGGCCGATGGCGCCGCCGGTGGTGAGCATATTGTTCATCTGATCCAAATGGCTTCTCAAGCGGACGGTCTCCTCGTCCACGGCAACCTTATCCGCGAAAATGGCGGCTTCCGTCAGAATCCGGCTTTCGTCGATGGCGGTATTCGCCAGTACCTCTTTCAGCTTGTTTTCCAGCCTGGCTCGGTAGTCCGCAACGGTCTGGCCGCTGCCGGCCTCCACCTGTTCCACAAGAGACAGGATGGTTTCTCCCCGGGAGCGAAGGTCGTTTTCCAGCGCCTTTCCCTCGGCGGTACGCATGGCGTCGTAGCGCTCCAGGGCCTTATTTACCACGCTCAGCAGATCGGAAAGCAGCTGTTCCTCGTCCACCTCCGGCTTGTCCACGGTGAATACATCCGGCATCCGGGACAGAAGGCCCACGCTGATGTCCTCCTCGATGCTGTAGTCCCGGGCCATCTGGCGCATGGCGGCAATGTAGCCTTCCACCACCGGCGCGTTCAGGGTGATCTTAACATCCTGGGCGCTCTCGGAACGCAGGGAAATGAACACATCCACCTTGCCACGGGAAATGGCGCCCTTCACCGCCTGCTTCACCGCGTCCTCGGCAAAGGACAGGGCCCGGGGCAGCTTCACGGTGCAGTCTAAGTAGCGGTTGTTGACGGAGCGCAGCTCCACGGTGAACTCCCGGCCGTTTACGGTTTCCACCGCCCGGCCGTAGCCGGTCATACTCTTAACCATGGTTTTCTTCCTCTTTTCTGACGGTAGTCGTATCCGCGAACGCGGTAATGGTATAGCGTATATTGGCCTTGTTTACCACCAGCCGGTCGTAGACGATAACGATGACCACGCCCAGCATGAAGCCCAGCACGCCGCCGATGGTACCGAAGGTGCCCGGCAGCGTCCCCAGCCAGTAGCCAAGGAAAAACAGCACCAGCGGCAGAACATACAGCACCACGGCGGCCTTCAGAACCGGGGCCGTGGAGGACTCCACCTTCACCAGCTCCCCTGCCTTCGCGCCGATGGGGTTATCGGCGGTGAAGACCACCGCCTCCTTTGCCGCGCCGCAGCCGGAGCACTTGTGGCAGTCCCCGGAGCAGGCGCTCTCCCGAAGGTGAATCACCGTGGCAGTCCCGTCGTTATGGACTTTCCGAACCCGCACCAGCTGCTCCATGTCATCCTCCCACTGCCTGAACAGTAGCGGAAACGGAGCTGGCCTTCACGGCGCCCACGTTGGGGAACTGCTCGCCGCACACGATGTTTACTTTATAAGTGGCGGTGCCCACCTCCGCGTTGGTGAAGTCCACCACCGCCCGGACATCCTCCTCATGCAGAGCGGCAATCTCCGCCTCGGGGCCCCGAAGCTTTACGCTCAGATTGGCATTGATGATCTCCACGGACAGCCCCTCAGGCACATTGACGGTCTCGAAACGGTCGATGGTGAATTCCCTGCTCTTCAGGCCAGTGAAGCGAATGGTCACCGTGACCTCGCTGACGCCGGTCTGGTTGGTCACACCCTCCGGCAGGGTCAGGGTATACTTTTGCTCGTTCACATTCTTATCCAGATCCGCCAGATTGATGGTGCAGATGGTCAGGCTGTCGCCTAATTCGGCCAGCACCGCCTCGCCGCCGGAAACCCGGATGGTGGCGGGAGAAATCTCCACGGTGGTGTTGTGCTCATTGGCACCGCCGCCGTATACCACGTCCGCAGCCAACTGAATCTCCTGTATCTTCTGAATCTGCATTTCCAGACGGACTTCTTCCACATTGGTGGTGATCTGCCCGGCATCCACGGGATTGCCCTCGGCATCGCAGAGGGTATAGCGGTAGTTCTGGCTGATGGACTTGACCTGTTCCGTCAGATCAATCTCCACCCGGGCGTGGTCGATGGTATCCACCACAGAGGCCGGGCCGCTAATAGTCACGGTATTGTTGTCCAGTATCGCGTTCTCCGTGTCATAGATGTAATCCTCGGAGCGGTTGCCAGTCCACTTGATCTGAACCGGGATCTCCGATACCCTTCGGTAGTCCACGTCCACATAAATGGCACCGGGATTCTTGTTTCCCTGGGTAAAGGCGCTGGGAGATACGTCGCTGGGGAAGGAAATGGTATAACTCAGGGGGATGTGCTCTCCCGGCTCCTTCAGCCCGGACAGGTCTACCTTCGCCGCCAGCTTGCTGGAATCCAGCTTGCTTAAGTCGCTGCGGGCGCCGGACAGGTTCAGTGACACCGTATTGGCGGAAATGCTGGTGATCATCAGGTTTTCTTCGCTCAGAATCGCTTCACCTTCCATCACCACAGGGATGTTATAGAAGGTATTGCTGTCTTCAATGCTCACATTGTTGGATACATACAGCCACAGGCAGAAGGCAACCGCCAGGGACAGGAGCATGGAATAGAGCTTATTTCTTGCCATAGCTTCCATCCTCCTTTGCCTTGCCGGAAAGCTTCTTCAGAACCTGCGCCGGGAAATTGCCGCCGGTCTCCTCCGGCTGGGCAGTGCGCAGCTCCTGCCGCAGCAGTTTATCCAGGGTCGCCACTGTCAGTTTGCGTTTGAGCATGCCGCCGGAAGCCACGGAGATGGAACCGTTTTCTTCGGACACGATGACCACCACCGCGTCGGTGGCCTCGCTCATGCCCACACCCGCCCGGTGCCGGGTGCCCAGCTCCGGGGCCAGATTCTCGTTGGTGCTCAGGGGGAGCACACAGCCCGCCGCCGCGATGCGCCCGTCACGGATGATCATGGCGCCGTCGTGGAGGGGAGAATTCTTAAAGAAAATGTTCCGAATCAGCTGGTCGGAGACCTGCGCGTCAATGGACGTGCCGGTTTTGAAGTATTCCTCCAGCCGCTGGTCCCGGGCAAACACAATCAGCGCCCCCACCTTCTCCCGGCTCATGGCCTCACAGGCCCGAACGGTCTGGGTGATCACCGCGTCCATCTCCTGCACCGGCCGGGACATGCTGAAAAACCTGGTAATTTTCACATTGCCCAGATGATCCAGCATCCGCCGCAGCTCCGGCTGGAACAGCACCACAAAGGCCAGCAATCCAACGGCAAGGAACTGGTTTAGAATCCAGTTGATCGTGTACAGCTTCGCCACATTGGTAATCCAGGAAATCGCCACCAGGGCAATAACCGTACGGGCAAGACGCATGATATGAGGTGTCCTGAGCAGGGGCAGCAGCTTATAGATCAGGAAAGCGACCACAAGGATATCCAGATAATCAGACCACTGCATTTTCAGTACCTGCTGAATAATGTTCATCTTCCCATCAACCTGCTTTCTATCATGAAACCATGGGCACAGTCAGCCATGGTATAGTTATCTATTATCCGTTCCATTATAGCGGAAAAGTACGCCGATGGCAATAGGTATTTCTGTTAAAATTTTATGATCGAATGGGCGGTAATTTGGCTGACGCCCGGAGAAAAGTGTCGATTTGGGCATTTGTGGAATCAAAGCCCAGACTGACCCTTATGGTTCCCGTTTCCAGTGTCCCGGCGCTTTCGTGGGCAAGGGGCGCGCAGTGTAGCCCCGCCCGTACCGCTATGCCCTGCCGGGCTAAGATTTCCGCCGCCTCCTCGCAGTCCTGTCCCGTCAAAAAGGATACCGTAGCCGCCTGATGCGCCCCCGCGAATACCCGGAAGCCCTGCTGAATGAGACCCCGGACGCAGTGGCGGAGAACCTGCTGCTCCCGCCGAAAAATGGCGTCCGTGCCCATCCGTTTCAGATACTTCAGCCCCTGCGTCAGCGCCGCGCAGCCGGGTACGTTCAGGGTGCCCGCTTCCAGCCGTTCCGGCAGCTCCTCCGGCATATCCTGCCGGATAGACTGGGTTCCTGTGCCGCCGTACAGCAGCGGCTCCCCCCGCTGTCCGCACAGGAGCAGGCCCGTACCCGGCAGTCCCAGCAGGCCCTTGTGTCCCGGCATGGCGATAAAATCCGCCCCCAAAGCGGAAAAATCCACAGGCAGCGTTCCCGCGGACTGGGCCGCGTCTATGATGAAGGGCACGCCCTTCCGGCGGCACAGAGCCGCCAGCTCTCCTACCGGCAGAATGTAGCCGAACACATTGGAAACGTGGGTAAATACCGCCGCGTCCGCCCCTTTCAGCGCTTTTTCAAATTCCTCCAGCGTATTGTCCCAGTCGAACAGCCTCCGCCCGGCCACGGTTATTTCCGCCCCCAGGGCGTGAAGGGGCCGGGTAACGGCGTTGTGTTCAAAGCCCGTGACCACCACCCGGCTGCCGGGCTTCACCACGGAGCGGATGGCGATATTCAGCCCGTGGGTGCAGCTGGTGGTGAGCACCACCTGCGCCGGATCGCAGGAAAACAGCTCCGCCGCCGCCGCGCGGCAGCCGAACACCGTTTTTGCCGCCTCCATGGCTGCGCCGTAGCCGCCCCGGCCCGGATTGGCACAGGTGCGCATAGCCCGTTCCGCCGCCCGGTACACCGCCGGGGGCTTGTGAAAGGAAGTGGCCCCATAGTCGAGGTAGATCATTGTGCCACCTCCTCCAACTGCCCATCGGGCTTTTGCAGATAGACCCGGCGAATGGGAATCTGGCGCTCCGAAAGCAAAGCCGTGGCTGGTTCAATTTCCGCCGCCCGAATTTTCAGGGCATAGCCGCAGCCCTGTTCCTCCATCCAGCGGGGCGTCCGATGCAGCGCGCACCGAAACCCGCTTCCCTTCAGCAGCCGCTCTCCCTGCTGGGCATAGGTCACCGATCGAAAGGTAATATAATAGTATCTCATGCCCATAACCTCCCCGGCCCAATCTATGCCGGTTCGGCTTTTTCGGTGCAAAAACGCCCTGCGGCATTTACCGCAGGGCGCGTCATTATTTCATTTCTTCCAGCAAACACACCGCGTGGCAGGACATTCCCTCGCCGGTTCCCGTAAAGCCCAGCTTTTCCTCCGTGGTTGCCTTCACGTTCACCCGGTCAGGGGTAACGCCCACCGCGGCGGCAATGTTTTCCTGCATTTGCGGAATGAAATCCTTTAATTTGGGCCTCTGGGCGATCATAGTCACGTCGATGTTGCCCACCCGGTAGCCCTTTTCCGAAATTTTTCGGTACACTTCCCGCAAAAGCTCAAGGGAATCCGCCCCCTTGTATTTGGGGTCGGTGTCCGGGAAGTGGCGGCCGATGTCCCCCAGTCCCGCCGCCCCCAGCAAGGCGTCGGACACCGCGTGGAGCAGCACGTCCGCGTCGGAATGGCCCAAAAGGCCCTTTTCGTAGTCGATTTTCACGCCGCCAAGGATCAGATCCCGGCCTTCCACCAGCCGGTGTACGTCATATCCGTGTCCGATTCTCATGTTTTTTCCTCCAACAGCAGCTCCGCGATTTTCAAATCCATAGGGGTGGTGACCTTGAGATTCCGCTCGTCGCCCTCCACGATCTTGATTTTCATGCCCGTGCGCTCCACAGCGGAGCAGTCGTCGGTGACGGAGGCTCCGTCGGTTTCCGCCTTTTTCAGCGCCCCCCGCAGCAGGTCAAAGTCAAAGACCTGGGGGGTCTGCACCGCCTGCAGTGTGGCCCGGTCGGGGGTTTCCTTCACCAGTCCCCCGGAGACCACCTTGATGGTGTCCTTCACGGGGATGGCAGGAGCCGCCGCGCCGTAGGTGTTTGCCGCCCGCACCACCCGGTCAATGACCTGCCAGGAGATCAAGGGCCTTGCCCCGTCGTGAACCGCCGCCAGCTTGGTTCCCTTGGGCAGGGCGTTCAGGCCCAAATGGACAGACTCCTGACGGCTGCCGCCCCCGGCGACTACGGCCACAACCTTCTTCATGTCCCGGCAAAGCCCGGCGATGGGCTGAATCAGGTCTTCCCGGGTGACGATGACAATGGAGGCAATGGCATCGCAATTCTGAAAGGCCCGGACGGTGCGGAGGATCATGGGTTCCCCGCCCAAATCCGCCATGACCTTGTCAATGCCCCCCATCCGGGAGGCGCTGCCCGCGGCCACGATCACCGCGCCGCAGGTCTTCAGCTTCAGCAGCTTCCGGGCCGGGCGGGTTACCTTCGTAATGTCCATGGCTACAGCTCCTTTACCAGTTTCTTGTAAAATTCGCCCCGAACCATGAAATTCTTGAACTGGTCAAAGGCGGCGCTGGCGGGACTCATAAGCACCACGTCCCCTTCCTTCGCGGCAGCGGCGGCGGCACGAACCGCCGGTTCAAAGCTGCCGCAGTCCACAATTTCCAGCATCTGCGGGTCATAGTCCGGGCAGGAAACCACTGCCTGACGGATTTTTTCTCCCGTTGCGCCGCCGAGGAACAGCTTTTTGACGTGGGCACAGATTTCCGGCCCCAGCACGTCGTAGGGGATGTGCTTATCGTAGCCGCCAGCGATCAGGATCACCTTTTCCGGGAAGCTCCGCAGGCCGGCGATTGTGCGGCTGGGGCTGGAAGCGATGGAATCGTTGTAGAACCGAACGCCGTCCTTGACCCGCACCAGCTCAATGCGGTGCTCCACGCCGCCGAAGGTCTTTGCCACATGGCGGATGGTGTCATCGTCCACCAATCCCTCCACCATGGCGATGGCCGCCATGTAATTCTCTACATTATGGACACCGGGAACGAGAATGTCCGCAACCGGCAGCACTTTCTCTCCATGGCGGCAGATAATCCCGTCTTTCAGGCAAACGTCCGCTTCCTTCTGCCGGGAGAAGAACCGGGTGATGCCGTTGCCCCTGAAGCCTGCAGTGATGGTGTTGTCGGCGTTGAGAATCAGAAGGCCGCTATCATCCTGATGGCGGAAAATGTTGGTTTTCGCCTCCACATATTCTGCCATATCCTTGTGGATATCCAAATGATTGGGGGCCAGATTGGTAATGATGGCCCGGGCGGGACTGCGCTTCATGTCCATAAGCTGGAAGGAGCTGAGCTCCACCACCGCATAATCCTCCGGCTTCATCTGCCGAACCAGCGGCAGCAGGGGCATGCCGATGTTGCCTCCCAGCCAGACGGTTTTTCCCGCTGCTTTCAGCATTTCCGACACCAGCGTGGTGGTTGTTGTCTTGCCGTCAGAGCCGGTGACCGCCAAAAGCGTACAAGGACAGACCTCGAAGAAGACCTCCATTTCGCTGGTGACCTCCGCCCCACGGCTGCGCAGGGCTTCAATGGCGGGGTTACATGGGTGCATGCCGGGGGTGCGGAACAGGACGTCCGCCTCCACGCCGTCGAGATACCCCTCTCCGACCCGGAGTTTGCAGCCAGCCTTTTCCAGCTCCAGAACCTCCGCGTCCAGCTTGTCCCGAGGGGTCTTGTCACAGCCGGTGACATCACAGCCGTATTCCAGCAGGAGACGCACCAGCGGGCGGTTGCTGACCCCAAGGCCAAGCACGGCGATTTTTTTATGCTTCAGGGAAGAAAAGTATTCCTCAAATTTGCTGTTCATAGTCCATTCCTCGTTCCATAGAAGATGGGTCTAGTATAGCCCCTCTGAAAGAAATTTGCAAGATGTTTGACAATTTCGCCATTGTGCGGTACAATACTCCCGCGACCAGGTCGGACAGCCGCGGACGGAGGCCGAAAGGCCCCGGATGAGGAAAGTCCGGGCTCCACAGGGCAGGGATAACGGGTAACGCCCGCCGAGGGTAACCTCAGGACAAGTGCAACAGAGAGATACCGCCCATTCTTTGGAATGAGTAAGGATGAAAAGGTGGGGTAAGAGCCCACCCGGCCCATGGTAACATGGGTTTTACGCTGTAAACTCTATCCCGGAGCAACGCCGTGGAGGAACACAAGGTCTGCCCGACCGTTCCGAGGAGGCGGCTTGATCCCGTGAGCAATTGCGGGGCTAGATAGATGGCTGTCAAGACAGAACCCGGCTTACAGACCTGTGTCGCAAAGAAATTGGTAACCCCAGCGGATCACAAAACCGCTGGGGTTTTTGCATGGCTGCGGTACTCAGCAAATACAATCACAACTAAAGGGGAATTTATCCGTCGTAGGGGCGCCCATTGTGTCAAGAGTAACATAGGTAACACATAGGGAAGAGACATGGGTTACAGTCTGCGGATGTGGCGTTCTAGCAGTTTCCCCTCAACAGCATCAACTGTGGCAATGATGTAGTTGCGATAGATGAC
>JALFUW010000045.1 GCA_022786995.1 Clostridiales bacterium | reverse complement strand
TATCCTCCTTGGATGGTTTCGTTCTTCTGCCCCGGCCTCTTTGCCGGACAGTATACAGACGAAGCTCGCATGGCATTTCTTCCCGAATGCCACAGAAAAGTGAAAGTTCCGGCAAGCGCCGGAACCTCACTGTCGATTGGTCGCTCAGTTTTCCGCAATCGCGTGCGCGACGTGTACGCCGCTGGCGGACGCATGGGACAGGGAATGCGTGATGCCGCTGCCGTCGCCGATGATGTACAATCCGTCGTAGCGGGTCTGCAGACGCTCGTTGACGGCGACCTCCATGTTGTAGAACTTGACCTCCACGCCGTAAAGCAGCGTGTCGTCATTCGCCGTGCCGGGCGCGACCTTGTCCAGCGCGTAAATCATCTCGATGATGCCGTCCAGAATGCGCTTGGGCAGCACCAGGCTCAGGTCGCCGGGCGTGGCGTTGAGCGTCGGCGTGAGGAAGGAATCGCGCATGCGGTCCGCGTTGGAGCGGCGGCCGCGGATCAGATCGCCGAAGCGCTGCACGATGACGCCGCCGCCGAGCATGTTGCTCAGCCGCGCGATGCTCTCGCCGTAGCCGTTGGAATCCTTGAACGGCTCGGAGAAGTGCTTGGCCACCAGCAGCGCGAAGTTGGTGTTCTCGGTCTGCCGGGCCGGGTCCTCGTAGCTGTGGCCGTTGACGGTGATGATGCCGTTGGTGTTCTCGTTGACCACCGCGCCCTTGGGATTCATGCAGAAGGTGCGCACCCGGTCGCCGTACTGCTTGGTGCGGTAGACGATCTTGCTTTCGTACAGCTCGTCCGTCAGGTGGGAAAAGACCTCCGCGGGAAGCTCCACCCGAACGCCGATGTCCACCCGGTTGGATTTGGTGGGGATTTCCAGCTCCCTGCAAACCTTCTCCATCCACTTGCTGCCGCTGCGGCCCACGGAAATGATACATTTTTCGCAGGTGTATGCCTGATCCCCGCACACGACCTCATAGCCGCCGTCGATGATTTTCACCGTCTCCACCGGGGTGTCGAAGAAGAAGTCCACCTTCTCCTTCAGATAGGCGTACAGATTTTCCAGCACCACATAGTTGATGTCCGTGCCAAGGTGCCGCACGGAGGCGTCCAGCAGATGCAGGTCGTACTGGATACATTCCTTCTTGAACTTGGTTCCGGCGGTGGAATAGAGCTTCGTCCCCTCGCCGCCGTAGCGCATATTGATCTGGTCCACATAGCGCATCAGCTCCAGCGCCTGCCGCTTGCCGATATACTCATACAGGGTTCCGCCAAAATCGTTGGTAATATTGTATTTTCCGTCGGAGAAGGCCCCCGCGCCGCCAAAGCCGCTCATAATGGAGCAGCTTTTGCAGCCGATGCAGGACTTGATCTTCTCCCCGTCGATGGGGCAACGGCGGCGGTTCAGAGCGTGGCCCGCCTCAAAAACCGCGATGCGCTTGTCCGGGCAGCGCTGGGTCAGCTCGTAGGCGGAGAAAATGCCGCCGGGGCCCGCGCCGATGATAATTACGTCGTAATTCATGGGATTCCTCCAAATTCTGTGCATTCCATACAGTTTATGCCGTTTCTTACCCATTCAGTATAGCCCATCTGCCAAACATTTGCAAGAGCGGAAAAACTGGCGGACTTTGGAAGCAAAGCATTGCAAAACCCGCCGGAATCTGATAATATAAAGGGTAACCATTCTGATTTGGGTGAGAACATGAACAGCAAACACGATTTTATCGCCGTATTCGATTCCGGCGTAGGCGGCATCAGCGTGCTGCGGCACCTGCTAAAGCAGCTGCCGGGAGAACGGTTTGTCTACTTCGGCGACTCCGCCAACGCCCCTTACGGCAGCCGCCCCACGGAGGAAGTCCGGGCGCTGACCTTGGCGGCAGTGGAGAAGCTTCTGGCGGAATACCCCCTGAAAGCGCTGGTCATCGCCTGCAACACCGCCACGGCGGCTGCGGTGAAGGATGTCCGAGCCGCCCACCCGGAGCTGATCGTGGTGGGCATCGAACCGGCCCTGAAGGTGGCGGCTGACCATTTCCCCGGCGGCCGGGTGGGTGTGCTGGCAACGGAAGTGACCCTGCGGGAGGAAAAGTTTGACACACTGCTTCACCGCTTTGACGAAAATGTCACCATTTACAAGATTCCGGCTCCCGGACTGGTGGAGCTGGTGGAAAAAGGAATGGTGGACACCCCGCAGACGGAAGCCCTGCTGAAAAAGGTGCTGAAGCCCTATCTGGGCAGGCTGGACGCGGTGGTGCTGGGCTGCACCCACTACCCCTTCGTGAAAAACGCCATCCGCCGTGTCCTTGGGCCGAGCGTAGTCCTGCTGGACGGCGGCGAGGGCACGGCCCGGGAGACCCGGCGGCGGCTGGAACTTGCCGGTCTGTTGGAAAACGGCAGCGGTGAGGTTATCTTACGCAACAGTTCCCCCGACCCGGACATGCTGCGGCTGTCCCGGCAGCGCTTAAATCAGGAGGATTGACGATGGAAAATAACATCTTAGTCATCGGCATTGCCGGAGGCACCGGCAGCGGCAAAACCACCTTGATGGACAACCTCATCGACAAATTCGGGGATGTGGTCACCGTGCTCAGCCACGACAACTACTACCGCCGCCACGACGAGCTGACCTATGCGCAGCGCTGTGGGCTTAACTACGATGAGCCAGACTCTCTGGAGACGGAGCTGATGGCAGAGCATCTTACCAAGCTGCGCCGCGGGGAGGCCATTGACTGCCCTATTTACGACTTCACCGTCCACAACCGCTCCGATAAGACTATGCGCATCGTGCCGAAACAGGTCATCATTGTGGAGGGCATTCTGATCTTTGAAAACGAAGCCCTTCGGAATTTAATGGATATCCGGGTTTTCGTGGACACCGACGCGGATATCCGGCTGTGCCGCCGGATTGCCAGGGACGTCACAGAGCGGGGAAGAACGCTGGAGAGCGTGCTGACCCAGTACCAGCAGACCGTGAAGCCCATGCACGAGCGGTACGTTGAGCCCAGCAAAAAATTCGCCCACATCGTAGTGCCCGAGGGCGGCAAAAATTTTGTGGCGCTGGACATGATCACCGGCAGAATCCAGCGGCATCTGGAGGAAGTATGCGATACGAAAGTCTGATTTTTGACATTGACGGCACCCTGTGGGATTCCCGGGCGCTGGTAGCCGAGGGCTACAACATTCAGCTTGCCAAAGAGGGTCTGAGCCATCTGGCGGTGAACGCGGAAATGTTTCTCCCCCTGTTCGGCAAGGTCATGACGGAGATTGCCGACATTATTTTCCCCTCCATCCCCGCCCCGGAGCGCTACGCCCTGATGGAGCGGTGCATGGACACGGAAAACCGGCATTTGCAGGAAAACGAATGCCGCATCGGCTATCCCGGCATCCGGGAAACCATGGAGAAGCTGGCGAAAAACCACCGTCTGTTCATCGTCAGCAACAGTCAGCAGGGCTACCCGGAGCTGTGCATCGAAAAGCTGGGCCTGACGGATCTGATTCAGGGCCACCTGTGCTTTGGCGACACCGGCACCAGCAAGGGAAAGACCATCCGCACCCTGATGGACAAATACGGCATCACCGACTGCGCCTACATCGGCGACACCCAGGGCGACTACGAGGCCACGGTGGAGGCGGGGGTGCCCTTCATCTGGGCGGCCTACGGCTTCGGCACCCCGGAGGGTTACGACCATAAAATAGACCGCTTTGCCGATCTTCTGAACCTTTCCAACAAATAAAACTGCGCATTTCTGTAGGGCTTATGTCATGACCCCGCCCTACAATGTGATTAGGAGTCGTATTTTATGAGCATCGCAATGGACGCCGCCTGCCTGCAATGCAGCCTGCGGCGCAATATTGAAACCGTCCAGCCTCTCGGCTCGGCGGAAGACACCATGGCCTTCGCCCGTGATCTGATGAAGCTGTACTTAGAAAGCCCCGGGGATGTGCCGTCCACTTGGTTCACCCCGAAAATCGCCTTGCTGCTTCACGACCGCTACGGTCTGGAAATCGACCGCTTCCGGCAGGAAAAGCTTGACTCCAACGCTCTGGTGCTGTCTCACATGGAGGATATCCGACAGCGGGTCATGGGCGCGGAAGACCCGGTGCTTGCCGGGCTGCAATACGCGATTCTAGGCAATTATCTGGACTTTTCCGCCTTACAGGGCCAGGTCAGCTTTGAAAAATTCACCCAAATGCTGGATTCTGCCGGAGAAATGCAGTTTGATATGGCGGTTTTTGAGCGGTTCTGTCAGGATTTGAAGAAAGGGAAAAACCTTCTGTACCTGACGGACAACGCCGGAGAAATTGGCTTCGACCGAATTTTCGCCGAGGCCATCTCGGCAGCGTATCCCCAGATTGAAATCACCTTCTGCGTCCGGGGCGGCCCCACCCTCAACGATGCCACCCGGGAGGACGCCGCCGCTGTGGGCATCCCCTTCCGGGTCATTGACAACGGCAATCTGATCCCCGGCACCCAGCTGAACGAGCTGGGCGCGGAGGCAAAGCAGGCTCTTGATGAAGCCGACGTCATCCTCGCCAAGGGCATGGCAAACGTGGAGACCATGCTGGGCTGCGGATACAATATCTATTACGCGTTTTTGGTCAAATGCCAGCGGTTTGTGAATCTCTTTGGCAGGCCGCTGATGACCCCCATGCTGGTGGGGGAACAAAAAGAAAGCTGAGGTATTTGGAATGAAGAAAGTTGTGATCATCGGAGCCGGCCCTGCCGGCGTCACCGCCGGTTATGAGCTGCTGAAAAACCGGGAGGATTCTGAGGAAACCTACGAGGTGCTGATTCTGGAGCAGAGCGATGCCATCGGCGGCATCTCCCGCACCGTCCGGCACAACGGCAACCGCATGGACATCGGCGGCCACCGCTTCTTCAGCAAGGACAATGACGTTACTGATTGGTGGAGTGAAATCATGCCCAGGCAGGGCGCTCCCGCCATGGACGACAAAATCTTAGGCAGAAGCGTTCCCACCACCCCCGGCGGCCCGGATCCCGATGAAGAAGACCGGGTCATGCTCACCCGGAACCGGGTGTCCAGAATCTACTATAAGAAGAAGTTCTTCGACTACCCCGTGAAAATGAACTGGAACACCATCCACAACATGGGCTTCCTCACCACCATGAACGCGGGCTTCAGCTACCTATATTCCGCGGTGTGCAAAAAGGACGAGGATTCTCTGGAGAATTTCTACATCAACCGCTTTGGCCGCAAGCTCTACTCCATGTTCTTTGAGGGCTACACAGAAAAGCTCTGGGGCCGCCATCCCCGGGATATCTCCGCCGACTGGGGCGCTCAGCGGGTGAAGGGCTTGTCCATCGTAGCCATTTTGAAGGATATTTTGCAGAAGGCCCTGCCTCAGACCAGCAAAAATGCCCATGTGGAGACCTCCCTCATTGAGGAATTCCAGTACCCCAAGTTCGGCCCCGGCCAGCTGTGGGAAACCGCCGCGAAGGAATTTGAGAATATGGGCGGCGAAATCCGCAAGGGCTGCAGGGTTGTGGAGGTTCATACGGAAGGAAACGCCGTGAAGGAGCTGGTTTACGAGCAGGACGGGCAGAAGCACACCGTTACCGCCGACTGCTTCATCTCCTCCATGCCGCTTAAGGATCTGGTGGCAGGCATGAACGACGTTCCCGCCGAGGTTTCCCGGATCGCCGCCGGACTTCCCTACCGGGACTTTGTCACCGTTGGCCTGTGCGTCCGCAAAATCGCCCTGAAAAACGAAACCAAGCTGAAAACATTGCAAAACATCGTGCCGGACTGCTGGATCTATGTGCAGGACGTGGGTGTGAAGCTGGGCCGTATCCAGATCTTCAACAACTGGTCTCCCTACATGGTGGCAAAGCCCCAGGAGACGGTTTGGATGGGATTGGAATACTTCTGCACCGAGGGCGACCAGTACTGGAACATGAGCGAAGATGAGTGGGTGGACTTTGCCGTGTCCGAGCTGCTGAGCATGGGGGTTCTGGAAAGCCGGGAGGATGTTCTCGATTACCACAAGGAATGCGTCCAGAAAGCCTATCCCGCCTACTTTGATACCTATTACGAAATCGATAAGCTGGTTGCCTATCTGGACACCTTCCAGAATCTGTACTGTGTGGGCAGAAACGGCCAGCACCGCTACAACAACATGGATCACTCCATGGTTACCTCCTTTGAGGCCGTCAAAAATATCAAGCACGGTGTTGTTGACAAAGCCAACATTTGGAGCGTCAATACCGAGGAGGAATACCATGAAGAAAAGAAATAACCGCCTCTGGGACTGCTGCACCCGGACACTGGGGCTGGAAACCAAACTGGAAAAGCGGTGGTTCATCGCCGCGTTTATTCTGCTGTTTGCCTATTTGTGGGCAATGCAGTTCCTTCGGAGTTATCTGATGCTCGAATATACACCCGAGCCAGGCTGCCTGATGGTTTATTCCGCCTTTCTTGCTCTACCGTTGTGCGTCTTTGGGCTGATGCTGCTGACCAACGTTCAGATCACTGCGGTGCCCCCGGAAGTGCAGGCAGGTGCCTTTCGCCGCTTCTTTCCACTGATCGCCTCCACGCTGACCTTTGGGTATCTGCTGGTGTGGCTGACCGCGTTTCTGCCGGGCGGTTTTCCGCCGGACTGCGTTGACCAGTACAAGCAGGTTCTGACCGGAAGCTACAATAACTGGCATCCGATTCTGCAGACTTGGCTATTCTTCTGGATCCCCTGGCAGATATTCCATCATCCTGCCGGGTTTGCGTTCTTCCAGATCATCCTGTTCAGCCTCTCTGTGGCATACCTGTACCGGGTTCTGTGCCGCAGAGGATGTCCTGCATGGTTTCTTATCATTTCCTGGTTGTTTCTGGCCACGAATCCGCAAACTGCCAAGACAATGATGTTCCCCTGGAAGGATTCCGCACTGACAATCGCCGCGCTGGTGATCTTCACCCAGCTCATCGAGATCTTTGAAACCGAAGGAACGTGGCTGTGCAAATGGCATCATTTCCTCAGCTTTACCGGGATGTGTTTTTTAGCTACCTCTTTCCGACACAATGCCATTTTGCTGACAGCACCTGTCTACATTCTTCTGTTCCTCTTTCAAAAAAAGCACAGGAAAACCGTTGCGCTCTCTGCGCTTCTGATGCTTCTGGCAATGTGGCTGCTGAACGGGCCTGTCATGCAGCTGTTTCATGTTACTTCGCCCGGAAACAGGCAGGAAGAGCTGCTGGGTCTTCCAATGACGGTACTCTCCGCAGTCTACGTCCATCAACGGGATGCGTTGTCTCCCGACGCGATCTCTTTTCTGGACAGTATCGCTTCCTCAGAGGACTGGCAGCGCTGTTTTGAGCTTGGCAACTTCAACCGATTGAAATTTTCTTCTTCTCTTCCACTGGTAAGCCGTATTGAAGCGGAGGGTGCGGCCAATGTCCTGCGTTATACTGTTCAGGCTTTTTTATCCAGCCCATTCTGGTCACTGCGTGCTGTAATTTCGTTGACGAAGCTTGTATGGGATCCCCTGTCAGGCACTGGAACAATCGATATCCCCTACTGCACGCCAAACGACATCAGCCTTACCGGGCAGGGCTATGGGCCCCTGAAGAGCGCTCTGACAAGTTGGTGCGAGACCGCAGATTCTTCCTTCCTGTTTCCCTTTACCAACTGCGTTGGCATGATGATCCTGATCCTGATGTTCGCTGCGGTCACACACATCGGCCGGGGGAAGCTGGGCCGGGCGTTTATGATTTTCCCCATGCTCATTTACGATTTCGGCACCATGCTCCTGCTCACCGGCCCCGATTTTCGGTTCTTCCACTTCAATTTTGTCATCATCATTCCGCTTCTCTATCTGATTCTCTCCGGGAGTAAAAATAATGAATCTGAACCAAATCCTTGATAAATACATGGGCGGCCTGTTCGGCTACCTGATTGTCGGCGGCCTGGCTACCATCGTGGAATGGGCGGGCTTCTGGCTGTTTTCCGAAAAAATAGGTATTGCGTACCTGCTGGCAACGACCTTCGCCTTTGCCGTTTCCACCTTCGCCAACTGGCTGTTCGGGCGGCTGCTGGTTTTCCGCGGAACGCAGAGCCAATCCCTTCTGCGGGAAATCCTGTCCGTGTATCTTGCCAGCGTTGTGGGGCTGCTGCTGAATCTGCTGATCATGTTCGTGCTGGTGCAGCTTTTGGCAGTGGGCAAGATGCCCGCCAAAATGATCGCTACGGTTCTGGTGTTCGCCTACAATTACCTGATCCGAAAGCTGGTCATTTACAAAAAGTAACCAACCGTTCATTTCTTAACGAAAATTTAATGAAATCCGGGGCATCCTCCATTGCAAACGGTTTTCCCCTATGTTACAATGGGTGAAATTTGATGTAGGAGTATTGTATGCTGCTGAAATATCTGTCCTGTTTCTTTGTATCCATGGTACCGCTGGTGGAGCTGCGGCTTGCGGTGCCCATGGCAGTGTCCATGGGCCTTGACTACTGGCCGTCGCTGGTGGTGTGCGTCATCGGCAATCTGCTGCCGGTGCCCTTCATCTATTTCTTCGCCAGAAAGGTGCTGGAATGGGGCAAGGACAAGAAGTATATCGGCGGCTTTTTCAGCTGGTGCCTGCGCAAAGGCGAGTCCGGCGGACACAAGCTGACCCAGCGGGCCGGGCGTACCGGCTCCTTCCTGGCCCTGATGCTATTCGTAGGCATTCCCCTGCCGGGCACCGGCGCCTGGACTGGGACGCTGGCTGCCAGTTTTTTGGACATGGGCATCAAAACCACATCCCTCGCCGTGTCCTCCGGGGTGGTTCTCGCCGGAATCATCATGGGCATCGTCGCCCTGACCGGCGTTCATGTGTTTGGACTTTAATCAGGAGGTAAGAATAATGTCTGATTGTCTGTTCTGCAAAATCATCGCGGGAGAAATCCCCTCCACCAGGGTCTACGAGGATGAGACGGTCTTCGCCTTCCGGGACATCAATCCCCAGGCACCCACCCATGTACTGGTGGTGCCCAAGGCCCACATCGCCGACTGCAACGGCGTTTCTGCCGAAAACAGCGCGGTGGTGGCCCACATTTTTGAGGTCATTCCCAAGATTGCCGCGGCTGAGGGCCTGATAAACGGCTACCGGGTGGTCAGCAACTGCGGAAGCGATGCCGGTCAGACGGTGCAGCACCTGCACTTCCATATTCTGGGCGGTAAGGTACTGAATCTGGAAATGGCCTAAATCTGAAAAGAACGCCTAAAAAAGAGAAACTGTCATTCCGAGCCAGTGCGCACACTGGCGTGGGAATCCGTTCTCCCCTGTCACCTGACTGTTATAGGGATACGGATTGCCACACCAGTGACGCAGTCACTGGTTCGCAATGACAGCTTTTTTATGCCAATTGCGCTATTTTACTTGGTGCCGAAAATCCGGTCACCGGCGTCGCCCAGACCGGGAACGATGTAGGCCCGCTCATTGAGCTTCTCGTCCAGCGCCGCCAGATAGATGTCCACGTCGGGATGGGCCGCGGTGACGGCCTTCACGCCCTCAGGGCAGCCGATAATGTTCATCATAATGATCTGCTTGCAGCCGTGCTGCTTCAGAAAGTCGATGGCGGCGATGGCGCTGCCGCCGGTGGCCAGCATGGGATCCACCACGAACACCTGCCGGTTGCCGATGTCATCGGGCAGCTTGCAGTAATACTCCACAGGCTTGTGGGTCTCGGGATCCCGGTACAGGCCGATGTGGCCGATCTTTGCAGAGGGGATCAGGTTCACCATGCTGTCCACCATGCCCAGACCCGCCCGGAGAATGGGAACGATGGCCATTTTCTTGCCCGCCAGCATCCGGCAGGTAGCGGTGGTGATGGGGGTCTCCACGGAAACCTCCTTGGTGGGCAGGTTCCGGGTGGCTTCGTAGCACATCAGGCCGGCGATTTCGCCCACCAGCTCCCGGAATTCCTTGACAGGGGTGTCCTTGCTGCGCAGGATTGCCAGCTTGTGCTGAATCAGGGGATGATCGAGGACATAAACATTTGCCATGGTATCTTTCTCCTTTATTCCATTATTTCAATTTGCCTTCATACGTTCCGCCCGTTCCCGCTCGGCCTGAGACAGCCGCAGGTAATTGGGTGTCAGGGCAGCGGCGTCTCCCGGGTCACCGGCTTCTGCCTGCTTTCGCGCCGCCAGGGCGACACCGCAGGCCCGTTGGTGCATCCGGTGCTCCGGCGGCAGAACCAGACCGGGAACGCTCTCTGACAATGCATTATAACACAGATTGCTGCCGTCGCCAACCAGAAAAATCGGCTCCCGCAAACTTTTTAATTCTTCCCCCAGCTCCGAAAGGGAGATGGCCCGGTCGTCGGTCACCCGCTCCAGCTGTCCTTGGTTTACATAAAACAGTGCATTGTAAACCTGACTTCTCCGGGCGTCCATACAGGGGCAGATGTAGCCCTGATAGGCCCCAAGGCTCAGCGCCATGGCTTCCAGCGTGGAAACACCATAACAGGGAATCTCCCGCCCCCAGGCAAAGCCCTTGGCGGCGGCAACGCCGATGCGCACCCCGGTAAAGGAGCCGGGGCCTGCCGCCACGGCGGCGGCGGTGACCTCTGCCACGGTTTTTCCGCACTGGCTCAGAAGCTGCTCCGCCATGACCATCAGGGTCTGGCTGTGGGTCAGGCCGGTGTTCTGGTAGCTTTCTCCCAGCAGCTTCCCATCCTCCAGCAACGCAACAGACGCCGCCTTCGCGCTGGTTTCAAAGGCCACAATCAGCATTTCTCTCTCCCCCTTCAATGGTGACGCGGCGGGTATCCTCCCCCAGCTTTTCGATGGTCACGGTGATTGGCTTTTCCATGGCCTCCGCCACGTTCTCGCTCCACTCCACGGCGCAGACGCCGCCCCGCTCCAGATAGTCCTCCCAGCCGATGTCCCACAGATCGTCGGCGGAAGCGAGACGGTACATGTCGAAGTGGAACAGGGGAAGCCGCCCGCCTAAGTATTCATTGACGATGGTATAAGTCGGGCTGGTGACCAATTCGTCACAGCCCAGGCCCCGGGCAAGGCCCCGGGTGAAGGCAGTCTTACCGGCCCCCAGATCACCCCGGTAGGCAATGACTGTCCCCGGTGTCAGTGTCGCCGCCAACGCCTCCCCCAGTTTTTCCGTTTCTTCCGGGGAATTGGTAATGTATTGCATGATGTTTTCTCCATCCTCCGTAGGGCGGGGTCATGACCCCGCCGACCCGGTCAGTCTTTTTGCTCACTTAAAAAGAAGCAGTCGTCTTCCCATCTAGCCGGATTTGCTTCAATGTATAGCCATATCCGTTCATAGTCCTTTTGATTGCGGATAACATGGTCATGGAAAGAAGCCTGCCAAACTTTGCGATCGGCATCAAATTCATGTATTCGTTTTGACACAAAAGATTTGTATTGTCCAATTACGGTAGAAATATTTGTCCCATCGGTCTGTAATATCAAAATAGCATGGACATGATTAGGCATGACCACAAATTTATCAACTATCACATCCGGGAAATGCTGCGTTATTTCTTCAAAACCCTGTTTCGCAGTCACCCCATATTGATTCAGTTTTCCCGATTTCCAAAACAGGCACCGTTTTTCCCATGTGCAGATGGTAATAAAGTAATAGTTTGGTGTCGAATAGTCGTATCGCTTTAATCGTGGGTTTTTGCGGGAGTGGAAGCGGTCATGCTCGTCGTTTACATTCATTTTCAACCACCACTTCACAGATATCGCGGTGCGTCGGCGGGGTCATAACCCCGCCCTACAAATGGTTGTTCTTCAATTTCTCCGCCTGATCGGCGGTGGCGAGGGCGTTGATGATCTCGTCCAAATCCCCATCCATGACGGAATCGATGCGATACAGCGTCAGATTCACCCGGTGGTCGGTGACCCGGCCCTGGGGGAAATTGTAGGTGCGGATGCGCTCGTTGCGCATGCCCGTGCCCACCTGTGACCGGCGCAGGCCGGTGACCTCGCTTTCCTTCTTCTCCTGCTCGATCTCATAGAGCTTGGAGGCCAGCATCCGCATACATTTCTCCCGGTTCTGCACCTGAGAGCGCTCCTCCTGACAGGCCACCACGATGCCCGTAGGCTTGTGAATCAGGCGAACGGCGGAGCTGGTCTTGTTGACGTGCTGGCCGCCGGCGCCGCTGGCCCGGTAGACCTGCATCTCGATGTCGGCGGGGTTAATCTGCACGTCCACCTCTTCCATCTCCGGCAGCACCGCCACGGTGGCGGTGGAGGTGTGCACCCGGCCGCCGGACTCGGTTTCCGGCACCCGCTGCACCCGGTGGACGCCGGATTCGTACTTCATCCGGGAGTAGGCCCCCCGGCCGTTAATGACGAAATCCGCCTCCTTCACGCCGCCCAGTTCCGTTTCATTATAATTAAGAAGCTCCACGCTCCAGCCCATTTTCGCGGCGTACATGGAATACATCCGAAACAGGCTGTGGGCAAACAGGGCGCTTTCCTCTCCGCCCACGCCGCCGCGGATCTCCACAATGACGCTTTTTTCGTCGTTGGGATCCTTGGGCAGCAGCAGGATTTGCAGCTTTTCATAGAGTTCTTCTTTCGCCGCCTTGGCCTGGGCGTAGGTTTCCTGACACAGCTCCTTCATTTCCGGGTCAGCCATCAGTTCCTGGGCGTCCGCCATGTCGGTTTCCGCCTGCCGGTAGGCCTGGAAGCACTCCACGATGGGCTCCAAGTCATTCTTCTCCCGCAGCTGCTTTGCCGCCTTCTGGGGGTCTGCGTAGAAATCCGGCTGCTCGGAGCGGGCGCAGAGTTCTTCGTATTTATTGCAGATTGCCTGTAATTTGTTCAGCATTCACATTTCTCCGTTATTTCGACTTTTTACCAGACATACAACTTTCATTTCACGGGGATATTATGTACGGCGAAAGACATTCAGCACGCAGCTTGCCGTATCCGTCAGCGACGGGGTATTTCGCAGCCGCTCCGCGCCTGCCTTGCTCACCCGGAACAGGTGGGGCGTCATGGCAAACAGGTTTTGTACCTGAGGGTCTTCCACCGTGAAGGTGAACCGAATGGGGATGGATTCCAGCAGGGCAAAGCCCGGCAGTTCCGGCGCTGTATCCTTCTGGCGGAAGACCAGCTCATCGTAGATGATCTTTTTCAGCCCCAACAAGTGATCCTGAGCAGCCAACACCTGAAAAAACAGGCCGTCTTCCCGCAAGACCCGGTGAAATTCCTCCGGCAGGGTGATGGCAAACAGACTGGTCAGCAGTCCCGCTGCCCCGTCCTCCACAGGAATCCGGGCCGCCGTGGCGCACAACCACCGGGCGTCCTTGTATTTTCCGGCGGCATAGCGCACCGCGTCCTTGGAAATGTCCAGCCCCACCAGCTCGGCGTTCATTGCCTTTGCCAACCGGGTGCAGTAGTAGCCCTCGCCACAGCCCACATCCAGAATGGGGCCGGAGGCTCTGTACTTTTTTGCGGCGGCAATCAGCGCGTCGGCAATGGGGGCATAGTAGCCGTCTTCCAGAAACGCCCGCCGGGAGAGCACCTGCTCTTTGGTGTCGCCGGGGTGGGCGGAGTGCCGCCGCTGGACGGTCAGCAGATTCACATAGCCCTGCCGGGCCATATCAAAGCTGTGGTTTTCCGGGCAGACCAGACGGTTTTCCTCCCGGCGCAACGGTTTTTCGCAGATTGGGCAGATCAGGTTCATATCATAATCCTCCAATGGTGTAGTATACCCTATTTTTCATCCCCCGTCAACGGAAGTTTCCATAGCCGCTCCTTGAAAGGTGTGTGATCCCTATGCGCAGATTCCTTGCGCTTGTTCTGAGCGTTTCCCTCATGGTTCTGCCCGTCCGGGCGGAGGAAACCAAATATGTTGCCCTGACCTTCGATGACGGTCCCTCCGGGAAATACACCCGCAAGCTGCTGGACGGGCTGTACGACCGGGGCGTTCAGGCCACTTTCCTGCTGTGCGGCTACCGCATGAAGGACTATCCCGACCTGACGAAACGGATTTGGGAGGAAGGCCACGAGATCGGCTACCACGGCTTTACCCACAAAAACATGAAGCAGATGAGCCGCCGGGAGATTGCCAAGGAACTGGAAGACAGTCAGGCGCTGCTGCCCGAAGGCTGCCAGCCGGTATTCCTGCGCCCGCCGGGGGGCTGCTGCTCCGACGCGGTGTTGCAGGTGACCCAGGTGCGGAATCTGGCCATCCTGGGCTGGTCGGTGGATCCCCGGGACTGGGCCACCCACGATACCGCCTCCATTGAGCGGTTCGTTCTGAAAAACGTGAAGGACGGGGACATCGTGTTGCTGCACGATATGTCCGACAGCTCCGTAAAGGCGGCGCTGGATATTGTGGACGTTCTTTTGGACAAGGACTACGAAATCGTTACCGTCTCCCGGCTTGTCCGCATCCGGGGCGTAAAGCTGAAGGCCGGACAGGTCTACGGCAGCCTCCCGCGGGTTAAGAAATCACCATAATTTTGTCACAATTCTACTGCTGTTTCCCGCCTCCGGCTTTTGTTCGGAGGCGGAATTCTTTCTTTTTTGCTCGTTTTTCGGCGGACACAGATTGGGTTATCATGTAAATTAACCAAAAATCCCCCCGTGGGGGATACGAAAATAGGAAGAATTGTGTGAAAATGCACGATTGACATTCTTGCATTTAATTAGTAAAATAATATCGATACCTTATGTTCTGCATAAGCGTCATTTCGTTCGTCTCAAGAATCAATGATTAGGAGGAAATCACTTTGAAGGATTGGGCATTTACAACCACCATCGAGGAGATGGAAGCTGCCACCAATTCTCTGCTGGAAACCGCGCAGAAAGTTGGCGCTGACACCTGGCAGCAGCGTGTTAAGAACCAGACTCCTCACTGCGGCTTCGGCGAGAGCGGCACCTGCTGCCGTATCTGCTCCATGGGCCCCTGCCGCATCACCAAGAAGTCCCCCCGGGGCATCTGCGGCTGCGACGTTCATGGTATCGTCGGCCGTAACTTCCTGATGTTCACCGCCGGCGGCGCTGCTACGCACTCCGACCATGGCCGTGAGATCATGCACACCCTGTACCAGACCCACGAAGGCGGCAACTATCAGGTCAAGGACCCCGAGAAACTGATCCGCATCGCCAAGGAGTGGGGCGTGGAAACCGAGGGCAAGGACATCTATGATCTGGCTCACGAGATGGCTGAGATCGGTCTGCTGGAGTACGGCAAGCCCTTCGGCACCCAGCGTTTCCTGAAGCGCGCTCCCGAGCACACCCAGAAACTGTGGGCGGATGCCGGCATCGAGCCCCGCGCCATCGACCGCGAAGTCTCCACCGCTATGCACATGACCCATATGGGTTGTTCCAGCCTTCCCGAGGCTCTTGTTCGCCAGGCTCTGCGCGCCGGTCTGTCCGACGGCTGGGGCGGCTCCATGATGGGCACCGAGTTCTCCGATGTCATGTTCGGCACCCCCAAGCCCATTGACACCACCGCCAACATCGGCGTTATGGAGAAGGACAACGTCAACATCGTCGTCCACGGTCACGATCCCTCCCTGTCCGAGATGATCGTCTACTACGCCAACGATCCCGAGATGATCGCCTACGCCAAGTCCATGGGCGCCAAGGGCATCACCGTTTCCGGCGTGTGCTGCACCTCCAACGAAGTCGCCATGCGTCACGGCATCCCCATGGCCGGTAACTACCTGAACCAGGAGAACGTGGTTCTCACCGGCGCCTGCGAAGCCATCGTTGTGGACGTGCAGTGTATCTTCCCCGCTCTGGGCCCCCTGAGCAAGTGCTTCCACACCAAGTTCATCACCACCTCCCCCATTGCCCGGATTCCCGACTCCGAGTTCATCCAGTTCTCCGCCAAGACCGCCGGCGACAACGCCAAGGCGATCGTCAAGATGGCCATCGAGAACTTCAAGAACCGTAAGCCCGAGCTGGTCAACATCCCCAACCTGAAGCAGAATGCCCGCGTCGGCTACTCTGTGGAAGCCATCGTCAAGGTTCTGGACGGCGTCGCCAACTCTCAGGTGGACGAGTTCGGCACCACCAAGCCCCTGCTGGAGTGCGTCACCTCCGGTGTTCTCCGCGGCGCTGTGGCTATGGTCGGCTGTAACAACCCCAAGGTTCGTCCCGACTCCGCTCACATCGGTCTGATGAAGAAGATGCTGGAGAACGACATCATCGTCATCACCACCGGCTGTGCCGCTCAGGCTGCTGCCAAGGCTGGCCTCATGGATCCTGTCCAGGCCAAGGAGTACTGCGGCGCAGGTCTGAAGCGTGTCTGCGAGCTGGCTGGCATTCCTCCCGTTCTGCACATGGGCTCCTGCGTGGATATCTCCCGTATGTTGATCCTGGCTGCCGAGCTGTCCAAGGATTCCGGCATCCCCATCTCCCAGCTGCCCGTTGTTGGCTGCGCTCCCGAATGGATGTCCGAGAAGGCCGTCTCCATCGGTAACTACGTTGTGGCTACCGGCATCGAGACCTTCCTGGGCGTTGATCCCTACGTCAAGGGTTCTACCGAGATCTGCGAGCTGCTGACCGGCGAGCACGGCGTCAAGGATTGGGTCGAGGCCAAGTACGTTGTCGATACCGACATCGACTCCCTGGGCGACAAGATGATCGAGTGCATCGAGGCCAAGCGTGCCGCTCTGGGCATCTAACGCTGACGTTTCGTTCCGAAAAGCCAGCTAAGATACAAGATATAAGATACAGGATACTGGATAATCTTCCAATTTTGTCTATCTTGTATCTGGTATCTCAGTATCTTGTATCTAATCGATTGGCTTTCGTTTCGGAACAATCTTTACTTACGAGGTCTTTTTCCAATGAAAGTAGCGATTACCGGCAAGGGCGGCGTGGGCAAAACCACCCTGTCCTCCACACTGGCCCGGCTCTACGCCGACGAAGGACGCACCGTCCTGGCAGCCGACGTAGACCCCGACGCCAATCTGGGTCTGGCCCTGGGCCTAACCCAGGAGGAAGTGGACGCCATCGTCCCTATCTCCAAAATGCGCGATCTTGTGGAAGAACGCACCGGCGCCAACGCCGCCAACAAGTTCTTCAAGCTCAACCCCTATGTGGCTGACATTCCCGACACCTTCTCCCGTGAGATCAATGGCGTAAAGCTGCTGGTGATGGGCACCGTGGATTTGGGTGGCAGCGGCTGCGTGTGTCCTGAGCATGTGATGCTCAAGGCCGTGCTTGCCAATCTGACCTACCGCAAAAATGACGTGGTCATCATGGATATGGAGGCGGGACTGGAGCATCTGGGCCGGGGCACCGCGGGCAACATGGATCAGTTTATCGTGGTCATCGAGCCCGGCGCCCGCAGCGTTCAGACCTACCACAACGTCAAGCGCTTAGCCGCTGACCTGGGAGTCAAGCAGGTTCGCGTGGTGGCCAACAAGGTTCGGGACGCCCGGGATGAGGAGTTTGTCAAGTCCGCCATCCCCGCGGAAGATCTGCTGGGCTTCATCCACTACAACCCGGAGATTATGGACGCGGACCGTCAGGGCAAATCGCCCTACGATTTCAGCCCTACGGCAATCGAAGAGATCCGGAAGATCAAGCAGATTCTGGATCGTGATGACTGTTAATGGAATAATACGAAATAGGAGGAAAAACCGTGACACTTTTTGAAAGAGTTTTTGGCGGTAACGATGCTGTTTATGGCCTGACCGAAGCAGCCATCGACGGCGCCATTGCACAGCACGGCGCAGACCACGCCGTTTCCTTCCCCGGCACCGCCTACAGCCTTCCCTGCTACTACGGTGTGACCGGCGTGAAGGTCGAGACCCTGGGCCAGCTGAAGGAAGCTCTGGGTGTTGTTAAGACCCTGATGACCCGTGAGAACCGTCTGCACGACGCGTTCATGTCCGGTGTGGCCACCGCTCTGTGCGCTGAGTTCATCGAGGTTCTGAAGTACATGGACGGCGCAGAGCCCTACGCGGCTCCCTGCTACGGCCATCTGCCCGATGCCGTCGTCCGCAGCCTGGGTGTTCCCCTGGTTACCGGCGACATCCCCGGCGTGCCTGTCATTCTGGGCACCGCTCCCACCGCTGACGAAGCTGTGGCTCTGGTTAAGAGCTATCAGGCGCAGGGTATGCTGGTCACTCTGGTGGGCGGCATCATCGATCAGCTGGAGGAGAAGGGCTACAAGACCGGCGCTGAGCTGCGTGTCATCCCTCTGGGCAAGGACGTCACTTCCGTCATCCACGTTGTCTCCGTCGCTGTCCGTGCCGCTCTGATCTTCGGCAACATTCAGCCCGGCGACGCCGCTGGCCTGATGAAGTACACCTTCGAGCGTGTTCCCGCCTTCGTTAACGCCTTCGCTCCTCTGGACGATGTGATCGTTGCCTGCGGCGCCGGCGCCATCGCTCTGGGCTTCCCCGTCATCTCCAACGAGACCGAGAACATGTTCCGCGTTCCCAAGTCCCTGATTCAGCAGCTGGACATCTCCAAGTGGAACGCCACCTCTCTGGAGGCCCGGGACATCAAGATCAAGATCACCAACATCGACATCCCCGTGGCCTTCGCTTCCGCTTTCGAAGGCGAAATCATCCGCCGCGGCGACATGCAGGTGGAAGTGGACGGCTCCCGTGTGGACTGTTTCGAGCTGGTGCAGACCAGAGAAGCCGCCGATATCGAGGATCACAAGATCGTTGTGGAAGGCCCCGAAATCGACGAAGTTCCCGTGGGCTCCAAGATTTCTCTGAGCTACACCGTCGAGGTCGCCGGCAAGGCCATGCAGCCTGACTTTGAGTCCGTCATGGAGCGTAAGATCCACTCCTGGATCAACTGCATCGAGGGTGTTATGCACACCGGTCAGCGCGACATGATCCGTATCCGTATCAGCAAGGCTGACTTCGAGGCCGGCTTCAAGTTCAAGCACCTGGGCGAGGTTCTGTACGCCAAGATCAAGAGCGAGTTCGAGGCCGTTGTTGACAAGTGCCAGGTCACCATCGTTGTGGACGCCGAGAAGAACGCCAAGCTGCGTGCCGCCGCCAACGAGGTCTTCGACAAGCGTGACGCAAGACTTGCCTCTATGACCGACGAGTCCGTTGAGCAGTACTACACCTGCATCATGTGTCAGGCCTTCTCCCCCAGCCACGTCTGTATCGTCACTCCCGAGCGTCTGGGTCTGTGCGGCGCCGTGTCCTGGCTGGATGCCAAGGCCACCAAGGAACTGGATCCCGCCGGTCCCTGCCAGCCCATCCTCAAGGAAGGCTGCCTGGACGAGAAGCTGGGCCGTTACACCACCGTGGATGAGGCTGTCAACAAGTACAGCCATGGCGCTCTGGAGCACGTGACCCTGTACTCCCTGTTCCAGGATCCCATGACCTCCTGCGGCTGCTTCGAGTGTATCTGCGGCGTTGAGCCTGTCTCCATGGGCGTTGTCATCACCTGCCGTGAGCACGCCGGTACCACCCCTCTGGGCATGACCTTCTCCGAGATGGCCTCCATGACCGGCGGCGGTGTGCAGACTCCCGGCTTCATGGGCCACGGCAAGCACTTCATCGCTTCCCACAAGTTCATCGCGGCTGAGGGCGGCCCCGGCCGTATCGTCTGGATGCCCAAGATGCTGAAGGATCAGATGCGTGAGCGTCTGGACAAGACCGCTCTGGAAATGTACGGCGTGGAGAACTTCACCGACATGATCGCCGATGAGACCATCTGCACCGATGATCCCGAGCAGCTGATGAACTACCTGTCCGAGGTCGGTCACCCCGTCCTGAGCATGGAGCCCTTCGATATGTAAGGCGGGCAGTGCCCGCGGACAATGCGTATCCAATCTGGTTTGTTGTCTTTACACCATTGGGTACCGCTCGATTCGTTACCGGGCACAAAACATAGTAAAAGAGAGGAAGCGGTTCGCCGCTTCCTCTTTTTGCGGCAAGTCGCCGCTGACAATGCGTGACCAAGCTGGTCTGTAGTCTTTACGCCATTGGGTACCGCTCGAATCGTCACCGGGCACAAAATATTATGAAAGAGAGGAAGCGGTTCGGGTGGCTTCCAATATGACAGTATCGAGTGTACTGAACATAGGGTAGCTGCCAAACAGGATTCCTAAACAACAAAATGAGCGATACTTAGTCTGTGTGGCTAAGTATCGCTTATTTTTTTGCCCGCATTAGAAAGAATGGACTTATTTCGATTTTTGCGTTACAATGGGCGCAGAGCAGAACAAATCTGACCCAAGAAAAATCTTTCATAAAATTTTGTGGCGATTGGAAAAAGGCGCGATTCTGGTGCCCATATATTATGGGGGAGTATGATGAACGAGGTGATGAATATGGAAAAGAGCAACCCTTATAGCTTTTATGTGGTGCTGGCGGATGGGATCATGGAGATTCCGCAAGAAAGTAATCTGTCCTGGATAACGCTGTTTTACGCGCTGCCGAAGGAACTGGTTGAGAAGCGTCCGGCTTTTCTGGATTTACCCAGAAATGTCCAACAACTGCTGAACTCCAAGGAGCATTGCAGGCTGCTCCAGTCGGATGCTTTTCTGGAACTGGTCTGGGACTGCTATGCCTGGTCAGCGTGGCAATTCTTTCAGGTGCCAGGTAAGGGAGGCGTGAAACACGACATCCCCGGCAACTGGTCAAACTACTCCGGCGACTTTCCTCTTTGGCGGCTGTCCTATGAAATCATCAAGTATTTCCGTCAGAAGTTTGAAACGGAGATGGAATGGAGCTTCCAGCGGTTGTTCCTGATGGACAAGGATTCGGAACTGCTATGGCTCAGCTATCAGCACTTCGGCAATCTGGTGGGCAATCTGACGGATAGAATTGTGGAGGAGCAGAACTGGCAGCCTATGATTGACGAAATCTGGAATAACCGACAAGTAGCGGATTACACCGGCAAGAACATCAACAAGCGGGACTTCATGCGGTCGTGGGATCACAGCCGTACCGCAGAACACATTTCTCTGGAGGATGTGCTGGAAAATGGAGCCAATATCGACGGTGAGCAGCTTTATGACATTGCCGATCCCCGGGGTGAGTTTGAATCCACGGTACTTACCGAGCAGAGCATGGAGCAGTTCAAGGATAAGCTGACCGAGCAGGACAAAAAGATTTTGCAGATGCGCTATGAGGGTTGCGCTCTAAAGGAAATTGCTGAGCAAGTCGGTTTCAAATCGCCCAGCGCAGTCAGCAAGCGCATTGAAAAGCTGGCTGGGGCGTATGAGGACTTCGTTTCCGGGGAGTACAGCGATTTTCTGGACAAGCATGCAACTTAACACAAGGCACTTTAGGCAGTCACGAGTTTTCGTGGCTGCTTTTTTGATGCCGGAAAGGAGATTTATGGGCAGAGAACCATTGGAAACCATGCCCGATGTGATGGATGCAAAGCAGCTTGCGGAGGTGCTTCGCATTTCCAAAGCCGGGGCATACAACCTGCTGAACAGCTCGGATTTCCCCACTTTGCGGATCAGCGGACGGAAGCTGGTGATGAAGCAGGACTTACTGGAATGGTTGAGGAACCATACCAACGGAAAGGGGTAAAACTGCGGTCAAGAGCTGGGAAAAACGAGAATTTACCGATAGCGGGAACCAGAACATATCCTGCATCGTCCAGACAAAATCTATCGAAAAAATGCCACACTTTCCCGGCTCAAGAGCTGGGAAAAATCTTTGAATACAAGAGGATTCTTATGAAAACAGGACTTACGAAGAAGCAAAAGGTCACAGAGGTATTCTACAATGCCAAAGACCCAACCGCCGAAATCTACACCCACGACACTAAGCTGAAAAAGCGGCTACTGGCCTATGCCGCACAGTGTCCAGAGTTATGTAAACAGGCTGATGATGACGGGCAGGGTGGTCTGTGGTTTGAGATTGATAGGCGCAGAATCAGCATCCGACTTACCGCACCATATAGCGAAAAGCGCAAAGAAAATGCCAGCCAATATGCAAGACAAAGCAAGGATTGTAAGAAGTATCATTCAGAACTGTCAAAGCACTAGTAGGCCGGCGCTAACAGTGAGGGCTTACAGTTCAACAAACAAGAAAAAGCCGCGGCTAGGGACAGTCAGAGCTCCAGCCGCGGCTCAGCCAAAGTGTATTTGCCTATTGCGCCCAGTACCTACTGTATAAAGCAGTATCTGTGCTAATTCTTATCCTCGACTCACCACTTTATCTATCTTACTCACCTTGCCGGTCCCTTTAAGAGAATATGGCATAGTTAGCGTAGGGCTGCAAGTAACAATGATGTAATACTGTTGACCTTTCTCAACAGTAAATGTTTTTTTATAAGTTTCATCATCTGCAAAGCCGTCAAAAGAACCTATTTCTTCATTTGAGCTGCTTTTGTAAAGTGTGACGGTGAACTGTTTTGTATCGTCCTCTACAGGGTGACCTGTGTTAACATTGTATTTCCTGCATTTGGCACTGATTGTTATGCTATTGCCACTAACAATAAAATCATTTTCTGAACGCCGCTCTGCGCGAACATTAAATTCAAATGTTCCATCAGATGCTATTCTCCTATTGTCAGTGGTAAATGAAACGTATTCATCAGAAGCATCTTCCATATTACCTGCTTCGTCTGCAGTCACACCTAAAGGGATAGTGGCAAATAGAGCCACTGCCATCAAAATACATATGGTTTTCTTTAATAAGTTATACCCATTTCATCCTTCTTTCTTCAAAAGGCGCCTATTGCTTTGTTTCTGCAATCGAATAAAACTCCGAAACTGCGTCCATATTAATGAGATCGAGATCGAACCACATATCGTATACACCAGAATTCTTCACAAAAAAGACACGGTAATATTTCTTCTCTTTTTGCGTATCAGAAATTGTTACGGATTGGCTTACATATTTAAGCGGATGCCTGAAGTCGCCACCTGCCCAGCTAAAATACTCACAACCATAAACTACATCATTCAAATATACAGCAAACGCATTGCTATCCAAGTTTCGGATGTCCTTCGCTCTCAGATCAGTTAGAATGACTCCCCCAATAACGGTTCCTTTCGCATCTACGATAGAACAGTTTTTATCGGTTATTTCCGATATTCTATAACCTGCTGGTAGATCAAAAGCGAAGACTCCTTTTTCGGGTGGCAAACTGCTTATACAATATCCCCCAATTATGAATGCCAATAGCAATGTGGCAAGGGCAAATTTTCCTTTATTTTTGAATAACCAGCTTCTGAGCGATGAATGCGCAGCAATCTGCATTGGAAACACCTCCTAACTTAAATATGGCATAGGCTATTCACATATCTTGCTGAAAGACATTGTTGGTTGTACTTGTCCATTTATCGTAACATCAGCAGTTAAAGTATACTCTTTTCCTTTGGTTACGGTTTTCGTTTTCGAAAAATTGACATACCCATTGGATGATGTTTCCCAAGTGGCGATACATACATTCCCCTGCCATAGTATGGCCACTAGATCAATTTCGTCTTTCATCGAGTTTCCTGTGATTGAAACTGTGCACGTTGCGGTGGTTCCGCTAAAAGCTATTCCGGGTTTGATGATAATACTGCGAGGGGTAGCAGCAGCGTTAGCGTTGAGTGGTACGACAACCAGTAAAATTGCCACAAGAAATGCTATTTTTTTCATATAGGTATTCCTTTTTCAAACACGATGCACAGGCATCGGCGCCAAATAGAATTATGGAACGGGCAACAATGCTCTATCGAATAAAACCATCCCCTTCCGTCGCATGTCCTTAGTAACGAAGGAAGGGGATAATTTTGGACATCTATTCCATTATTTTTTTGAAATATTTTCTGCTATTTTCAAAAGTGTGTCACTATCAAAATTTCCAGAGGCCGTAAATAACACTGTCCTCGATGCATTCGTCCAGACAATGCTATTGGTCTCATCTTCGCTTTTTGCGATATATATTTCCCCTTGGCATCCGTGAACCGTTACTGTATCTTTTTCATATTCTACGCCATCGATAAAGGTGCTTTCACAGTCAGCTGCATCCGTGTAGGAAAACTGCGCAAGCTTCTCATCACCATCTGTATAGATGAATACTGCTCCTCCAGCAGTATCATAACAGGTAAGAAGTTGATACCCATGTGGCATCCAGTTGGGAACGAATTGACTTTTACTGCCCACATCAATTTCCCCAGCAAAGAAGTATTCATAAAAAGACTCGTATTGCTGCCTCATCCAGCCAAATACAGCTTGCCGCGCTTCAACACTTACCGTAAGAACAGATCCAACCCCAAGCAAAAGGGCAATCAGCACGCTGGCTATAATACGTAAGGCTCGATAGAAAGTGCAGTGCTGTGATCTAAAAATTAGCCGTTTTATCTTCGCTTCGAAGCCTTCGGAGAAGCTATGGTTGCATTCACTTGGCCTTGGTAGCTCGTTGTTCATTATTTCAGCGGCTTTTACAGATGCCTGCATCAACATTTCATCACTGATCATACCGCTTCCTCCTCTTTATAAAGTTGCAGCAGTTTTTTCTTGGCCCGTTGGTCGAGTTTGATTGCATTAGCCTCTGATATTCCAAGTTGTTTTGCAATCTCTTTACAACTGAAACCGTGGTAATATTTCAGGAAAATCACTTGACGGTATCGTGGAGGTAATTTCAATATGCAGGATTCCAGACCATGATCTTCATTTACATCAACCTCAATACCACTAATTTCATCTATAAATGTGACATTTCGCCGGCGCTGGTTAGCCCGATATATATCAATCGCCTTATTTTCCACAATAGTAACGACGTAGTTTTGCGTTTTTGGACACACAGGATCGCCGATTCTCTCAATGTACTCAGCAATCTTGAGGAAAGCATTGTGGACTGCATCCTCTGCGTCCTGCTCATTATTGAGTATTTTATAAGCAACATGGTACATTAGCCCTTTGTATTCGAGATATACTCGTTCAAACTTTGATTGATCTTCAAGAGAGTCAATCATCATTAAGTATATAAACATGTGAGCCCACCTCCGGTATGAATATAAGCATTATAGCACACACCCTCATGTTTTGTGTTATCGAAGTTAAGAGAAATTTCGATTTTGGAGATATTTCTTATTGAACTGTTCAAAATCGGTCACTTCATTCGTTGTTATTAGCAAATAGGAACAGGGAGAAAGATGGTTCTACGTTGCTGATGTCTCGAAAAGGCACATTAATAGAAAATATTTTTGAATAATGATCCTTGTGTGTCCAAAATTGGCTTTGTAAATCGTATTAAAATTTAGAACAACGGAAAGGGGGTGAAGAGATGAGGAAAGCTGTTGGATTATGTTTGTTTTCAAGAGTTGCTAGTAGGTTTGATGCTTACTACTGATCAACAATAACGTCACACTAAATTACTTTTGGTCGGGATAGAGAAGATATTGAATAATTCTTTCGTTTTCCGAAAGCATCGTTATTCATCGAGAGTGAAGCATATTAAATGGACTGGGAGAATATTCTATGAGAAAAATAGTATGTGTTTTTGTGCTCATTTTTGCAGTTATGATTTTGCCTGTATCAGCTTTTGCTGCTGAAAATACCGACGAGTTGATCGTAGTTCCTTCTGATGGTTTTATAAAAGTGTGCGATTCCCTTTTTGCAGGAAATGGAGAGGTATACAGTTCGAGTGGGGCAGATATCACACGAAGTTTCGTACTTGAAAATAGTGCTGCATATAATAGTAACGATTATGCAACGATCTTGACTGAATGCTATTCCAAAGATGTTTCTCAAATAAGAACTCATTCAAAAAAGCCATCTACGCGGGCAATAATGAATATACCATATGAAGAAAGTGTTGTACATTTTATTACCCAGAATGGTTTCCCGTATGATGGTAAAAGCTGGTATTTATTGGTAACTGCTTCGGGCACATATGCATATAATGACGGCTACCAATACATTCAAAATTTCCCTGCTCCTGTAATAAGTGTGTCTTTTCATGACTTAGGAGCATTATTTTCTGGAAGCCTTACGAGCATGTCAGTTACAGCCCCTGCTTTTAATAGTAGCAAGACATCGGTTTCTTTTACTGTCACAACAACCCATACAGTAAGTTGCCCTATCCCGGGAAGTGATTATGTAACTGGAACGCTTGGGCCATTTAAAAATGTATCGAATTTTACGATTAATGCTATAGGATAAGAATCGCAAGATGTCGAAGGTTAAGTGTTTTTTTATTGCTAAGCTGATGAGCTCGAGTGCAGGGAAAAAGCTAGTTGGGTTGCTTTTTGCCGTGCTACCGTTCTTAATCCCCGTTTTGGGTTGGAACCCACTGCTGTTGCTGTGGCTTGCAAAAATTGCCTGTGCTTATAAGGAAACGACGAGCCGAGGAATTCATCTGTTCTATTGCTTTATGGCACTGATATGCATCACAATGATTATTATGAACTTATATATGCGGTTTGCTTTCTAAATGGGTCGGTTAGGCAGAAGACGAAGAACAAAGCTGTCTCAAATGATGTGTAAGAATCGTGAGAGGAGATCCTGCTTTATTGGGTTTACCACGGATATCCAAAACAGTGCACCGAATCCGATGGGCAGCTTTATCTGCCCAAAAACTGCGGTCTTCAGCTTTAGTGACACTAAGCTGCAGTTGTAATAATCAGGTTTCCTACTTCCTGAAAGAGCGTCCCTGTTCCCTTAGTAATTATACTAAGGGCGCACTTCTATACGGGTATTCCCCGTATGTGCGCTCTGCGAGACCGAACAGCCCGGACACCTGAATGTCCGGGCTGTTTTGCGTCACTTCGTTCCGAACAAGGGGCTACACCCCTTGCGCCGCTATGCGGCTATCCTTGCAGACTTGGTCAGCAGAAACGGTTTTGCAAACCGTCCCCGCCGACCAAGTTTTCATATCGTGAGTCTGACCGTCAGTACATTCTGGCGGTTATTTTTTATCCAAATCTTTTAGGAGGTCATTCAAAAATGTCAAAACAGAAATCCCTATCCCAGCTGGAAGCCGAACGAGCCTCTTGTGAACGGCAGCTTGTTCAGCTCCAACACAAGGCACAGCAGTACGAAAACCGGATTACCTATTGCGAGAAAGGCGAACGGCGAAAGCGTACGCACCGGCTCATCACCCGTGGTGCCACCATGGAAAGCGTGGCTCCCGCTGTGAAAGATCTGACGGAGGTGGAGTTCTATGCTTTTGCAGAATCCGTCTTTGCTTTGCCGGAGGTTCTGGCTTTGCTTGCGGAAGCACTCCATGCCCATGACCAAGGGAGGGACTGACCATCGCACTATTTCATTTTCATGTCACTCAAATCAAACGCAGCGCCGGACAGTCCGCCGTGGCTGCTGCCGCTTACCGTGCCGGAGAAAAGCTCCACAGCGAATACTACGGCGAGGACAGCGACTACACCCGCAAGGGCGGCGTGGTCTGTTCGGAAATTCTGTTGCCAGCCCACGCCCCGCCGGAGTACGCTGACCGGGAAACCCTTTGGAACGCTGTGGAGAAAGTGGAGCGTGGAAAGAAAGCCCAGCTTGCATACAGCTTTGACATTGCCTTGCAGCACGAGTTTTCCATGGAGGAGAACAGCACGCTTGCAAGGCAGTTTTTGTTGGAGCAGTTTGTGAGCCGGGGCATGATCGTGGACTTCGCTGTTCACTCCCCGGATAAGGAGGATGGCGGTATTTCCAATCCCCACTTTCATGTGATGTGCCCCATCCGTCCCATAGAGCCGAATGGAAAGTGGGGCATCAAGCAGCGGCGGGAATATGTGCTGAACGAAAACGGAGAGCGCATCCCAGACGGGAACGGTGACTATGTTTTCAATGCTGTTCCCACCACGGACTGGGGCAGTCCCGAAACGCTGGAGCACTGGCGGCAGGCCTGGGCGGAATTGTGCAACGCCAAGTTTGCCGAAAAAGAGCTGCCCTGCCGCATCGACCACCGCAGCTATGAACGGCAGGGCGTGGATTTGCTGCCTACCATTCACGAAGGCCCCACCGTCCGGGCGATGGAGCGTAAGGGCATCGCAACAGAAAAAGGCGAGTTCAACCGCTGGGTGAAAGCCACCAACGCTGCCATCCGGGATATCCGAAAGAAGATTGCCGCTCTGGTTGAATGGATCAAAGAGGTAAAGGCAGAACTGTCCAAACCGAAATCCCCGGATTTGGTTTCTCTGCTGCAAGCCTATTTTGACCGCCGCAACGCCGGTGCCTATTCCCAGAAAGCCCGAATCAATAATCTGAAAGAAATGAACGCTATGTTTAACTACCTCATGGAAAACGGGATTCATGATCTGGGCACGCTGGAAACTCGTGTGGATGCCCTCCGAGAATCTTCCGACGCTTTGAAAACGAAGCTGGACAGTCAGACTGCCCGCATGAAAGAAATCCGCAAGCTGCCGGACTATCTGGCTACCTACCATGAGATGAAGCCCGTGTACGATGGCTTGCAGAAAATCAAGTTCACCCGCTCCAAAGAGAAGTACAAGTCGGACCACGCTGCCGAACTGAAACAGTTCTATGAAGCTCGCCGCAAACTGTCCGCAGAATTCCCGGACGGCAAATTTGACCGCCATGCGCTAGAAGAGGAGTATGCCAGATTGGAACAGGAGCACGAGAAAACCTATGCTCAGTTCAAGTCCATCCGGGAGGATTCTCAGCAGCTTTGGAAAATCAAATCCCACATTGATTCCGTCCGCAAGGATATTGAGCAGGCACAAAATCGAAACCAACAGCAGGAACAGGAAATCTGATTCCATCATTCTGTCATTTTAAAAGAAAGGAAAAAAATTATGGACAAACACAATTATCGGATTGATCCTGAGAGAGGGATTGTTGTACGAAACTACTGTGCGGCAGAACTGCCTAAAGTCACTGTAGAAATCAAATCTGGGAGAACAACCTACCGTTTCACCGGCAGCTATGACGGAAATTGCAGTCTCTCAGCAAAACTGCTTGGTCATATGGCCGCCGACCATGAAATAAATGAAAAGAGGGAGTGAAAAAAACGCAAATGAATGCTATAATGAACACAAGCAATCCTGTATTGGCAGACTGCCCGCCGATTGAGGAGGAACACGATATGAAAAGGCAGTCTGGCAAAATTACTGCAATCTACTGTAGGTTAAGTCACGATGATGAGCTTGCAGGAGAAAGCAACAGCATTGTCAATCAAAAGGCTATTCTAAGTAAATACGCAAAGGAACAGGGATTTCGCAACATTCAGTTCTTCGTAGATGACGGCTATTCCGGCGCCAACTTCAACAGACCGGACTGGCAGCGCATGATTTCTCTTGTGGAAGCTGATCAAGTTGAAATCTTGCTTGCAAAAGACATGAGCCGAATCGGAAGAAACTATCTGGAAGTCGGCTTTTATACGGAAATGCTCTTTCCCAAGCACAATGTGCGTTTCATTGCTGTGAACAGCGGTGTTGATAGTGCCAACCAGCAGGACAACGATTTCACACCGTTTCTGAACATCATCAATGAGTTCTATGTCAAAGACAGCAGCAAGAAGGTTCGGGCTTCCATGAAGCAGAAGGGTGAGTTCGGAGAATATCTGGCTACCACTCCTCCATACGGCTATATGAAAGACCCCGAAAATCCCAAGAGGCATTGGGTTGTGGATGAAGAAGCCGCAGCAGTTGTGCGTCAGATTTTTGCATTGAGTATAGATGGCTTTGGACCTTCCCAGATTGCCCGGAAGCTGAAGGCAGCGAAAGTTGACTGCCCCACCGCACATTGGGAAAAGCAGGGGAGAAACTTTCCGGTGAAAGCACCAGACAATCCCTACGCATGGCATCCCCGAACAGTTTCCGGTATACTGGAAAGGCAGGAATACCTTGGCCGCATGGTTAACTTCAAAAGCCACCGGCAATCGTACAAAAACAAAAAGAAAATCGACAATTCTCCAGAGGAATGGATCGTTTTTGAGAATGCCCATGAAGCCATCATTGACCCGGAAACATTTGCCCGTGTACAGGAGCTTCGCAAGAACAAGCGGCGTCCGACAAAAATCGGAAAAACCAATATGTTCTCCGGAATCGTTCGATGTGCTGACTGTGGTGAAAAACTCTACTACTGTACCAGTCGGAGTTTTGAAGCGAGACAGGATTACTTTGTCTGCTCCACTTCCCGGAATAAAGGCAAAGAATACTGCGAAACTCACTTCATCCGTGCGGTTGTCTTGGAGGAGGGGACGCTGCGCCATATGCAATTGGTGATATCCTGCATTGCCAACCATGAAGAAGCATTCCGAAAAGCTCTTGGCGCACGGAGAAATGCAGAAGCTCGGAAAGAACTTGCATCCAAGAAGCGGCTATTGCAGAAATCCGAAAACAGACTGGCTGAGCTGGACAGATTGTTTAAGCGTATTTACGAGGATATGGTCAACGGAAAGCTATCCGAAGCCCGCTTTCGGATGCTGTCTGATGACTACGAAAGCGAGCAAGCTGAGCTTCGTAAAAAGATTGAAATGCTGGAAGAAGAAATTCACAATCAGGAAGATCAGGCGGATAACGTTGATAAGTTTATCTGTCAGGCGAAGAAGTATTTGCATTTGAAAAAGCTGACCCCTGCGATTCTGAACGATATGGTAAACGCCGTGTATGTTCATGCCCCGGACAATTCCAGCGGACACCGGGTACAGGACGTGGAGATCAGTTATAACTACATCGGAATACTTCCCGCCGCATTACTCTATGACCTGCAAAATGAGGAAACGGCATGACCGAAGCCATGCCGTTCCCGAAATGAGTTATGATGCTGTCTTATTGGATATCCCCTTCGCCGCTTCCTCTTTTGCGGCGAGTCGCCGCTGACAATGCGTGACCAAGCTGGTCTGTAGTCTTTACGCCATTGGGTACCGCTCGAATCGTCACCGGGCACAAAATACTATGAAAGAGAGGAAGTGGTTCGCCGCTTCCTCTTTTGCGGCGAGTCGCCGCTGACAATGCGTTACCAAGCTGGTCTGTAATCTTTACGCCATTGGGTACCGCTCGGTATCGTTCCATCATCCGTAGGGCGGGGTTATGAACATTATTGTATGATTGCCACCGGCAATCATACAATTTGGATTCGCTGCGCGGAGCACCACCCCGCCGATCAGGTTAGTCATATCCCCTGTGTTCGTCCAACGGGATCTGCCTGGACGTTAGCTCGCCAAATACCATTCAACGCAAATTGCTGATTACCGATACTGCGTCGGCGGAGTCATGACTCCGCCCTACGGCTCTATCAAAATTGCAGCAGAAAAAAGAAGATTTTCCGCAAATTTTCCTTTACTTTTGGGCATGCTTATGATATCATCATAAGGCTGGCGTAAGCCAGAGGATATTTTTATGCCCGCCGCTCAGTTGTGGGAAAACGCCGATCCGGCATTCCACTGGGCCCCTACTTGGCGGACGGGAACTGTATTGAAAGGTGGAAAACACAATGATTCAGAAGGAAAAGAAGACCCAGGTCATCCTGGAGAACGCTACCCACGAGGGCGACACCGGCTCCCCCGAGGTTCAGGTTGCCATCCTGACCGCCCGTATCAACGAGCTGACCGAGCACCTGCGCACCCACAAGCACGACAACCACTCCCGTCGTGGTCTGCTGATGATGGTCGGTAAGCGCCGCAAGATGCTGGACTATCTGGCAAACAAGGACATCAACCGCTACCGTGCTCTGATCGCCAAGCTGGGTATCCGTAAGTAAGTTATTTGAAAGGGCGACGGACACCGTCGCCCTTTCTTGAGTCCCTCGGGAGAATTTTAGCAGTTGAATGGGCTGCCGACACTCCGGCATTCGATTCAAGTGCTAAACCTCCCGAACCACAAAAATACAAGGAGGTTAACAAGTGATTACCCATAAGCAGTATCCCAACCATCATGTCTATGAAATGGAAATCGGCGGTCGTCCCTTTACCGTGGAGACCGGCAAGGTGGCAGAGCTTGCCAACGCCGAGTGCATCTGCCGCTACGGCGACACCGTGGTGCTGACCACCTGCACCTGCAACCCCATCCCCAAGGCCGGTATCGACTACTTCCCCCTGACCATCGAGTTTGAGGAGCGGATGTACGCCGTGGGCCGCATCCCCGGCTCCTTCAACCGCCGGGAGGGCAAGCCCTCCGAGCGGGGCATCCTGAACAGCCGGATCATCGACCGGCCCATGCGCCCCCTGTTCGACGAGGAGCTGCGCAACGACACCGTGGTTACCTGCACGGTTCTGGCTAACGACTATGACAACCCCGTGGAAATCGTGGCTTCTCTGGGCGCTTCCATCGCCATTGCATCCTCTGATGTCCCCTGGAATGGCCCCGTGGCCACCACCAACGTGGCTCACCTGAATGGTAAGTATATTATCAACCCCTCCGCTGACGAGCGGGCTGCCTGCGACTGCTTCGTGTGCATCTCCTCCACCTTCGAGAAGGTGGTCATGATCGAGACCGAGGCCAACGAGGCTCCCGAATCCGTGGTTCTGGAGGCCATCCGTCTGGCTCACGAGACCAACATGGAGATCGTCAAGTTCATCAACGGCATTGTTGCTGAGATCGGCAAGCCCAAGTTCACCTTCGAGAAGGCTGCCGTCAACCACGAGCTGCTGGACGACCTGATGAACTACGGCCTGAACCAGATCGAGTACGCTCTGGACACCGACGACAAGAACGTCCGGGAGGAGCGGCTCACCGCTGCCCGTCTGGATTTTGCGGAGAAGTTCGGCGAGAAGTACGAGGATTTTGAGACCCACATTGAGGTCTGCCTGTACAAGATGCAGAAGAAGGTCGTCAAGAAGTGGCTGCTGCAGGGCAAGCGTGTGGACGGCCGCGGCATGGACGACATCCGTCCTCTGGACGCCGAGGTTGGCGTTCTGCCCCGTGTCCACGGCTCCGGCCTGTTCTCCCGCGGTCAGACCCAGGTGCTGAGCATCTGCACCCTGAACACCCTGTCCGCCGCCCAGAAGCTGGACACCATTTACCCCGAGGAAACCAAGCGCTATATCCACCACTACAACTTCCCCGCCTACTCCACCGGCGAGGCCCGGGCTGCCCGGTCCACCTCCCGTCGTGAGATTGGTCACGGCGCACTGGCGGAAAAGGCTCTGCTGCCTGTGATTCCCAGCGTGGAGGAGTTCCCCTACGCCATCCGCGTGGTGTCCGAGGTTCTTTCTTCCAACGGCTCCACCTCTCAGGGCTCCATCTGCGGCTCTACCCTGGCACTGATGGATGCCGGCGTGCCCATCAAGCGGCCTGTGGCCGGCATTTCCTGCGGCCTGATCTCCGATCAGGAGACCGGCGAGTGGAGAACCTTTACCGACATTCAGGGTGTTGAGGACTTCCACGGTGAACTGGACTTCAAGGTCGCCGGTACCACCGAGGGCATCACCGCCATCCAGATGGATCTGAAGAACCGTGGCCTGACCATGGAGATCATTGCGGACGCTCTGGAGCGCTGCCGCAAGGCCCGTCTGGAGATCATCTCCGAGGTCATCCTGAAGGCCATTCCCGCACCCCGCGAGGAGGTTTCCGAGTACGCTCCCAAGATGATCTCCCTGAAGATTCCCGTGGACAAGATTCGCGAGGTCATCGGCTCCGGCGGCAAGACCATCCAGAAGATCTGCGCCGACACCGGCGCCAAGGTGGACATCGACGACGACGGCTCCGTGTTCATCTCCGCTGTGGATGCCGCTGCTGCCAACGCCGCCAAGAAGATGGTGGACGACATCTGCTTCGTGCCCGAGGTGGGTAAGCTCTACTACGGCAAGGTTGTCCGCATCCTGCCCATCGGCGCGTTCGTGGAAATCGCTCCCGGCCATGACGGCATGGTGCATATCTCCAAGCTGGAGAACCGCCGTGTGGAGAAGGTCGAGGACGTGCTGAACCTGGGCGACATGACCTGGGTGAAGTTCATGGGCTTCGACGAGAAGGGCCGGGCCAACTTCAGCCGCAAGGACGCGCTGAAGGAAATGGCCGGCAAGGAATAAACGGCATCACCGGCACGCAAATCTGCGTGCCGGTTTTTCTTCGCCCGGGCATTGACAAATGACTCCCGGGCCGCTATGATGATTCGGACAAAGAAAGAATCGAGGCTTCTTCTATGGGCTCATCCTGCCGGAACCGGACTGCCGGTTCCATTGCACTTGACTGTCTCATTGCCGCCGTCAGTCTGTTCTTTAATGGGCTGGGGATCTATCTCACCATCCATGCCGGTATCGGCGCGGGCCCCTGGGATGTGTTTAACCTGGGCCTGTCCAAAACCCTGGGCATTCTCTACGGCAACGCCTCCATCACCGTGTGCCTTATCATTCTGGCCATTGACATTGTCCTGAAAGAGCCCATCGGCCTTGCCATGTTCATCGATTCCCTGGTGGTAGGCAAGTCCGTGGATCTGTTCACCTGG